>JAJYHH010000070.1:16813-22332 GCA_021784845.1 Pseudomonadota bacterium | reverse complement strand
CAGGTGGTAGCGCCGAGAGCGCACCTGACATGGGCTATGAATCACCCGCCCCCCAGAGCACCACGCGACGCGATGCGCCGGCCGCAGGAACCAAGAGCGGCGATGACTTTGACGATGATATTCCGTTTTAGCGGGCATAAGCGGCAGGCAAGAATCGGGGAAGACTCCGTTTACGATGAGTCTTCCCTTCTAGTGATGAGGTCGGCAGTCAAAAAACAGGGGGCTGCTGCTGATCCTATACACTACGAGCCAGCGGACATCATGGTCCTTTCCCACCAGAAGCGGGCACAAGCAGCGTTTGGCCTCGGGATGCGTTATAGAGACCCTTCCTGGGGCCGAATGCAGTGTTCCTGTGCGACCTTCCCAAACCAGATATGTGCATACCAACAGCCATTCCGGAGATCTTTGAGGGCCGTACACACGGCGCTGCCCGGGGGCGACCCGCAAGAAGCGGCCAGGGACCACGGATGTCGCGCCGACAGCGTGTTCTGGCTGGGGCTGCCTGCCGCTGGTGCAGGCAAGCCTGGCGCACGCGCGGCTCGACAGTACGCGCGCTTTCCTAAATGCCAGCGACCCCATCGTGCGGCTTCGGATCACGTCTTCACTCACCCGGGACACCCTCCAGCCCAGCCCGTTTTCTCCGCCTTTATCGCTATTCCGGCCCAATCCGCACGGAATATAACGGGCGCCGGAAACCGGCGCCCCATCGGTGACCGGTCCGGGTGACTTTTGTTTTTTCTCGACGGCGTGATCGAGGCGAGACATGAAGCCCTCCGCGCCATCGCCGATGGGCGGCACTATGACCAGACTGTCTGGTCGCCCCATCATCGCAGTCCCCGTCGTGCACCCACGGCTCGGCGCTTCTTCCGCCGGCGCCAACCAGATCGCGGCGCCGCCGGAAATGACCCACCACAGCGCAACGCCACCGGCCACACCAGAAACTCGCGGCTTTACCTAAAGCCCTGCCTGCGATTGCCTGAGGAGCGCGCAGCGTGGCGGCCAATACCGGGTATTGGGGTTCCTCTCCCGGAGGCTGGAATAACGGGCGACTTACCCCAACAGCCTCCTCGGCGTACCGACCCCCTGCGTCCGACGCCGAAATAAGACTCATTGCGGACATCCCCCTGCTCCGGCGCCGCGCGCCCCATTCGGGCCATCACACCGGTATCCCGGCTTGACCAATCCGCCCGCGTCTTTTCATGGCGAACTTCATGCGCCTGTCCCGTCTTTGGCTGAACGCATTTGCCCAGACTGTTTCGATGCACCCAAGCGTTTTTTCACCGTCAAAAGGCGCCCGCATAAGGCGCACCAAACCCCGCTATCCAGAACGGGCCGCCCTAAACCAGGCAACCAGAAGCAAGGCCCTGCTCCGGGATCCTGGTCATGCGTGGCGACAGGCCGCGCACAGCACCTGTAATCACCTTGTGATGGCCAACCCATCACCTGACCAAAAACCTTCCGGCATCTCAACAACGAATGGCAGGGCTCTCTCCCGACCACCATTTCCCGAGCGGGCAGCCGATACCCCGCGCACCACAAAACTCGTTATCCGTCCTGCCAACACCTAGCCATACAGACTGCTGTGCACGGATAACCGCACACAGACAAGACGGCCATTTGTTCTCATTGTTGCCATGACTACATGGCGGTATACTATTCGATGCAACCGGGACAGTCGCATTGATGTATATCGGTCATAAATTTGCTGTCGTCATTTGTATTCACGCATTAACCGGTCTCATCGCCACCATGCCGTACAGGAGGGGTAGTGACCGAACAGAACAACACTAACGGATCGCCATTAACCCAAACTGGTATGCCGGTTGTATGGAAAACAGGCGAACGCTGCCCAGTCTCATACCCACTGTGCACGTTTGTAAAAAACGCGCCTGTCAGTGTTGCTGTGTTCGATCCTTACATGAATTACGTGGCTGCCAGCCGGCGATGGGTAAAGGAATACGGCAACGGACATGCCGATCTCATCGGGATCAATCACTACGGCCTGCATCCTCATATGCCGAGGTGGTGGAAAGACACATGCCAGAAAGCGATGACAGGCGCCATCGTAGAAAGTGACAACAAAATACTGATGTATGCCGATGGCAGCAGACACTGGGTTCGCCTGTCGGTTTTGCCCTGGCAGGAAAACAATGGGAAGGCGGGCGGCATCATCGTCTTTTCGCAAGACAATACAGTACGCCAGCAGGCTGAAAAAGAGCTTCACCGGCACACGCAGGAGTTCCGGGCGCTCGCCGAACGTTCACCCGACATAGTGGCCCGGATCGACCGCGGCTTCCATCTTCTCTATATCAATCCTGCCATAGCGCCGGCGACGGGAAAGCCACAGGCTTTCTTCATTGGCAAACACATCCGGACGGTGGGCCTGCCTCTGGAAGTACGATCGCGCTGGATCGGAAACCTGCGCGCCGTCTTTGGTGGCGCCGGGGAACGTTCTTTCGAGTACAGCCACCCGGATCCCAATGGCACGGAGCACATCTATGAAGCACGTCTTGTGCCGGAATTCGATGCCAAAGGACGGGTTGGAGGCGTGATCGCGGTGTCGCGCGACATCACGGCGCTGCGCGAAGCGAGAGCGCGCATAGAGAGGGAACTGGAGCGGCAGGCGCAACTGGCTCACCTCGAGCGAGCGGCGCTTGAAATGACAGACAGCGGCGCACTCATGCAGGACGCAGTGGAACAGATTGCGGCGACGCTCGGCGTTGACTACTGCAAAATTCTTGAGCTGCTGCCGTCTCATCAGGGTTTTCTGCTACGCGCCGGGGTTGGCTGGAAGCCGGGCCTGGTCGGGCAGGCTATAGTGGAAGGTGGACCGCGATCCCAAGCAGGTTTTACCTTGATGCAGAGTCAGCCTGTGATCGTGGACGATCTGCGAGAAGAAACGCGTTTCGAGGGTCCACCTCTTTTGCATGAGCATGGTGTAGTCAGCGGTGTCAGCGTGCTCGTCGGGCCGGCGGACCGGCCTTATGGGGTTATGAGCATCCATACCAGGACACGCAGAACGTTTTCCCAGGATGACATCCATGTTCTCCAGTCGGCGGCTAACATCATTGCCGTCGCGCTCGCGCGCCAGCAGGCCGAAAGACAGCTCCATCGGCACACGCAGGAGTTCCGGGCGCTCGCCGAACGTTCACCCGACATAGTGGCCCGGATCGACCGCGGCTTCCATCTTCTCTATGTCAATCCCGCCATAGAGCCGGCGACGGGAAATCCACAGGCTTTTGTTATCGGCAAGGACATCCGGACACTGGACCTGCCTGCGAAAACGCGCTTTCTCTGGATCGGAAACCTGCGCGCCGTCTTTGATCGCGCCGGGGAACGTTCCTTCGAGTACAGCCACCCGGATCCCAATGGCACGGAGCACATCTATGAAGCACGTCTTGTGCCGGAATTCGATGCCAAAGGACGAGTTGGAGGCGTGATCGCGGTGTCGCGCGACATCACGGCGCTGCGCGAAGCAAGGGCACATGCGCGCGTGATTCTCGACTCAGTCGGGGAGGGTGTGATTGGAATGGACGCAGACGGCCGCTGCACATTGGCAAACCCCGAAGCGCTGCGCCTTCTCGGATATACCGATACCGCCGAACTGCTCGGAAAAAATATGCATGAAAGCATTCACCACAGCCGAACGGACGGTTCTCCGCTCTCTCTCAAAGACTGCCGGATACAGCGCGCCCTGCGGGAAGGGCGCTCCTTTGTGGTGGACGATGAAATTTTCTGGCGCCGCGACGGTACGGGGTTCTTTGCCGAATACCGGTCCCGCCCCATTATCCAAAACGGGAAGATCGTCGGAGGGGTCGTCACGTTCACGGATGTCAGTGCGCGCCGGGCCATGGAGGAGGCGCTCAGACAAAGTGAGGAGCGGTTTCGCCTGTTGTTTGAGTCCGTGGCCGAGGGCGTGTTCGGGATTGATCGGGCGGGAAACTGCCTGTTCATCAATCCGGCCGGGCTGCGCCTGCTCGGCTATGACGACCCCCTGGAATTGATCGGCAAGCCTTTGCATCCCTTGATTCATCGCGCGCACGCGGACGGAACACCCTGCTCGCAGGACGCATGCCCACTTTACGTGGCATCGTACGAGAATCGCGACTTTTACTCCGATGACGAACGGCTTTGGCGCAAGGATGGTTCCTCTTTTGACGCGGAATATCGTTCGCACCCCATACGGCGCGACGGCGTTGTCGTAGGATCAGTCACCACATTCACCGACATCAGTGACCGTAAGCGGACTGAAAGACGACTGCGCCAGGCCGCTACGGTGTTCAACGGCACCACCGAGGCCATCTTGATCACGGATGCCGACCGGAACATCGTCGCGGTCAACCACGCCTACACAGACATCACCGGTTTTACGGCAGAGGAAGTCGTGGGCAAGAACCCCCGGCTGCAACAATCCGGGCGGCATGGGGCGGCGTTCTACCAAAAGCTCTGGGAAACCCTTGAACATGACGGTCAATGGCAGGGCGAGATATGGAACCGGCGCAAGAACGGAGAGGTGTTTCCCGCATGGGAGAACATCGGGGTCGTCAAGGACAATCACGGCCGCGTAACGAACTACGTTGCCGTTTTGTCCGATATAAGTCTTATAAAACAGGCGGAAGAGAAGATGCGCCAGCTTGCGCATCATGATGCCTTGACAGGGTTGCCCAACCGGCTCGCATTTGCGGCGACCCTGGAACAGGGGCTGGAACGCGCCAAGCGGCATACCCGCAAGGTGGCACTGCTCTTTCTCGACCTGGACCATTTCAAGCGCATTAACGACACAATGGGCCACGCGGCGGGCGACCAGCTTCTGCAGATCGTGGGGGCGCGCCTTAAGGGATGCGTGCGGGCGGAAGACAGTGTGGCCAGACTCGGCGGCGACGAATTCACCGTCATCCTGGATGACATAACGCATCCCGAGGATGCCGCCATTCTGGCTCACAAGATCATCGAATCCATCCGCAAACCCATGGTCATAGACGGCCGCGAAGTCGTAACATCGCCGAGCATCGGCATCAGCATCTTTCCAGATGATGCAGGCAGTGCGGAGGATCTGGCCAAAACAGCGGATGCCGCCATGTACCAGGCGAAGGAACGCGGGCGACACACCTATGAGTTCTACACTATGGAACTCACCAGCAGGGCGATAGAACACCTGGCACTGGAGGATGCGATGCGCCAGGCACTGGAAAGGAAAGAATTCCTACTTCATTATCAGCCTTTTTTGGATCTGAAGGAGCGCAGGATTGTGGGCGTCGAGGCACTGCTGCGCTGGCAGCATCCGCAGAGGGGCCTAATTGCCCCGGACATCTTCATTCCGATAGCCGAAGAGACGGGGCTCATGGAACCCATCGGCGACTGGGTGCTGCGTGAAGCGTGCACGCAAGCGGCAGCGTGGCGCACCTGTTTGCCGCGTCTTCGCGTCGCGATCAACCTGTCCGGGCGCCAGATACTCGATGGGAAACTGGCGAAAACGATTGAAGAAACGCTTACAAAACTGGGCCTGCGCCCAGGCGACC
>JAJYHH010000070.1:0-16070 GCA_021784845.1 Pseudomonadota bacterium | reverse complement strand
GCGCGCAACGCACGAGGACAGACAGGCTGGACAGGCAGGTTCGCCTGGCGACTGAGGCGGCCTCAAAGAGGGTGGATTGAAGCCTGCCCCATGAGGAAACGACAGATTCCGGGTAAAATGGGGACCGTAGGTGTCGATGCACGCAAAAGGAAAGCACAATGGCACCGAGAGGCATGACGGTTTCAGCCACGGGTCGCGCCTTAAAGGTTGCGACTCAAGGCACGGACCACGACATCGAACAAGAGGCTTCGGCCTCGCCCTGAGAAAGGATCGGACACCCTGGCCAGACGGCCGCGGCAGCCGCTGCCCCCCGAGCCTGCCGGCCCCGACACAGCGAGGATACGGCAATGCAGACCACCCGGAAACACGAAGAGAGCCACAGCAGCCGGCAGGTGGAACAACTGATCGCAGGGGTAGTGACGTCTGATGGCGCTGGCGTCACACTGACACGCGTATTGGGCCAGCCGCTGCAACGGCGCCTGGATCCATTCCTCATGCTCGACGCGTTTGGCAGTAATGACCCCGATGACTACATTGCGGGCTTTCCAGACCATCCCCACCGCGGTTTCGAAACCGTCACCTACATGATCGCCGGCCGCATGCGGCATCGCGACAGCGCGGGCCACGAAGGTCTTCTTGAAACCGGCGGGGTGCAGTGGATGACGGCAGGACGCGGCGTCATCCACTCGGAGATCCCGGAACAATCCGAGGGGCGCATGGAGGGTTTTCAGCTCTGGCTCAATCTGCCGCGAACGCACAAGATGGCGCAGCCCTGGTATAAGGACTTCACCCACGCCGACCTGCCCCGCTTTCTGACCGACGCCGGCGTGGCGGTCACAGTCATTGCCGGCCAGAGTCACGGTGTCAGCGGGGTGGTCCACCGCGAAACCACGGCACCCCTGTATCTGGACGTACATCTCCCCGCCGGTGCGCAGTTTACGCAATCCCTGCCAGCCGATCATAACGCCTTTCTCTATGTATACCGCGGCGCCGTCCAGGTAGGCGAGCGCGCAATACCCCTCCAGCGCATGGCGATCCTCACCAATGACCCCGATGCCCAGGGGGTCACGATGAGGGCCATCGACGATGCGCGTGTCCTGCTCGTCGCCGGCCATCCCCTGCGCGAACCCATCGTGCAACACGGGCCCTTTGTCATGAACACCGAACAGGAAATCCGTCAGGCCGTACAAGACTTTCGCGACGGTTCACTTGCGTAGGCGCAGACGCGTGATCCGGCACGGCGCACCCGAAGGAGGCGTTGCAATACCGTGCGTACGGCAGGGCGCTTGCGGCAGATGGCCGGCGATGGCGTTGGCCACATCGCGCGGGTCCACATCAAGGCAGCCCTGATCATAGGGACAGACAAGCCGGTAACAGGGCGCGCACGCGACCGCCTGGCGCAGCAGCGTGACCTTCGCCGTGTCGCGCATCCAGGACGGCACAGGCTCGGTTCCCGCATACAGAATTACCATCGGCACGGCGAGCGCGTGGGCGACATACATAAGTCCCGCATCATGCCCGACAAACACGCTGGCCTGCGCCAGAAGGGCCACGATTTCCGGAAAGGAAAGAAGACCACACCACGACACGACGCCCGGGATGGCGGCCGCGAGCGCCGCGCCGAGCGCTTGATCGTGCACGCCACCTGCAAGGACGATCCGCAGGCCGCGCCCGGTCAGGTCGCGCAGAACCGCTTCATAATGACCCTCCGGATAGCGGCGTGCGGCACAGGTCGCGCCCGGGACCACGACGACGAAATCGCCGGCAATCCCCGCCGTGGCCAAAAGACCCCGTACACGCCCGCGCGCGCTCTCCGGTATCGTCAAGCGCAGTTCGGGCCCGGCCACCGGCACACCCACCCGGGCGAGTAGATGCAGGTGACGCTTTGCCGGATTTTCTTCCTCGCGACCCGGGCTCACCCAATCAGTCAGCAACCCGCCACCCCACTCCCTAGACTGACCCACGCGCACCGGAATCCCTGCCGCCGATGCCACGACAGCCACCGCATAGGGTGTCTCCGCTGCGCTTGTGAGAATGAATGCCGCGTCAAACTGCCGCCTGGCCAACGACCTGACCAGCATCGAACCCTGCGACAGATCCCCCTCACTGTCTGCACCCGGTGCCGCCCCCACGAACACGTCGTTTACGCCCGGCAGGCAGCGGCCCACCGCCTCTCCCGCCGGTGATACCCAGATCGTAATGGTCGCGGCAGGATAGCGCCGTCGCAGGGCCCACACAGCAGGGCCCGCAAAAATCACCTCGCGCAACGCCCCCAACCGCACGACCAGAATACGGGCGTTTCCCGCCAACGCCTGCATGCGCCTGCCTCGCGTGTCTGTATGCCTTGGGTCATTTGAGCGCGATGCACCAGGCGCGGCCAATCCGTCTTAGGGCAGGGCCATCAGGAAAAAATCGGGGAAATTGCAAACAGACAGGAGGGAAATGCAAAACTGCAAAGACCGGATGGCGTCGTGTCGCCATCCGGTCCCGTGTATCAGGCCTCGGCCTTCGCGTCTGACTCGACTTCAGGGCGATCCATCAACTGAACTACCGCCATCGTAGCCGTATCTCCGGCGCGCAGACCCATCTTCAAAATGCGCAGATATCCACCGGGGCGATTCTGGTAACGCACACCCAGCTCATCAAAGAGCTTGGTCACGATCTCCCGATCGCGTAACCGCGCAAACGCAATCCGCCGATTGGCCACGCTCGACTCTTTGGCGAGCGTGATCAGGGGCTCCGCCACCCGGCGCAGCTCCTTGGCACGCTGCACGGTGGTGACGATCTGCTCATGCCGAAACAAGGAGACAGCCATATTCTTGAACATGGCCCGGCGATGACTGCTCGTCATCCCGAATCTCCGACCACTATTACGATGCCGCATGGACGTTTCCTCTCTTCTGCTTAGCGGTCCACGCTGTCACTTGGGATGCGACTCCGAAGCGACGGCGGCGGCCAATTTTCCAGTTTCATATCCAAGGACAGCTCATGGGACGCAAGCACATCCTTGATCTCGGTCAGCGATTTCTTTCCCAGATTCGGCGTTTTCAGAAGTTCCATCTCGCTCTTTTGCACGAGATCGCCGATGAAGAAAATGTTCTCGGCCTTCAGGCAATTCGCCGAACGGACCGTGAGCTCGAGGTCGTCAACCGGCCGTAACAGGATGGGATTGATGTCCGGCTCGACCTCTTCCCGCACATCCGTTCCCTTGCTTTCGAGATCCACAAATACAGCCATCTGATCCCGCAGGATATTCGCTGCCCGGCGCACCGCTGCTTCCGGATCAATCGCGCCATTGGTCTCGATATCGAGCACGAGCTTGTCCAGGTCGGTGCGCTGCTCCACACGGGCGTTTTCCACCGTATACGACACACGGCGGATCGGGCTGAATGACGCATCGATCTGCATGCTGCCGATGGGCCGCTCTTCATCGACGCCACGCGCCGGCACGGGCTCGTAGCCCCGCCCCGCGACGACGACCAGCTCCATCTTCAGGGTCACCGCACGCGTCAGCGTGGCAATAATGTGCTCGCCGTTGACGATCTCGACATTCTGGTCCGACTGGATGTCAGCCGCTGTCACGAGGCCGGGGCCCTTCTTTTCCAGAATCAGGCGGGTCTCGCCGCGCCCTTCCATGCGCATTGCCAGCCCTTTCAGGTTCAGCAGGATGTCGATGACGTCTTCCTGCACGCCCTCGATGGTCGAGTACTCATGCAGGACGCCCTCGATCCGAGCCTCTGTCACCGCACAGCCAGGCATGGACGAAAGCAGGATGCGCCGCAGCGCATTGCCCAGGGTGTGACCAAATCCCCGCTCCAGCGGCTCGAGCGTAATACGTGCGTGCATCGGACCAAGTGTCTGGACACCGACATTTCGTGGCTTGAGAAACTCTGCTGCCGAAGATTGCATATCGTCTCGCTCCCGCCGTTATTTCGAATAGAGCGCGATCACCAGCTGCTCATTGATCTCGCTCGGCAGCTCGCGACGCTCAGGTAGGGTCTTGAAAGTCCCCTTCATCGCCTTCGTGTCCACCTCAACCCATTCCGGAAAACCGCGTTGCTCAGCGGCTTCCAGCGCCGCCTTGATCCGCAGCTGATCGCGCGCTCCGCCCGCCACCTCAACCTGGTCACCGGCTCGCAGTTGATAGGCCGGGATATTGACCCTCTGACCATTCACGACGATTCCGTTGTGCCGCACCAACTGCCGCGCTTCCGCCCGCGAAGCGCCAAATCCCATGCGGTGACACACGTTGTCCAGCCGCGACTCAAGCAATTTCAGCAGGTTCTCGCCCGTTGAACCCCGACGACGATCCGCTTCCTCGTAATAATTGGCAAACTGGACTTCCAGCACCCCGTAAATGCGGCGCAGTTTCTGCTTCTCACGCAACTGTCCGCCGTAATCGGACAACCGCGTACGACGCTGCCCATGCTGTCCAGGCGGATACGCCCGCTTGGATACGGGGCATTTGTCGGTGAAGCATTTTTCGCCTTTGAGAAAGAGCTTTCCGCCCTCACGCCGGCACTGGCGGCACTTTGCATCGGTATCCCGGGCCATCTTGCTCTCCGACTACACGCGGCGCCGCTTTGCGGGGCGGCAACCATTATGAGGAATAGGGGTGACATCAATGATGTTGCTGATCTCGAAACCGGCGGCATGCAGCGCCCGGACTGCGGAATCGCGCCCCGGGCCCGGACCCTTGACCCGGATTTCCAGAGCCTTGACGCCGTATTCCTGCGCCGCGCGCCCTGCCTTGTCCGAGGCCACCTGCGCCGCAAAAGGCGTGCTCTTGCGCGACCCGCGGAAACCGGCGCCACCTGCCGTCGCCCATGACAGCACGTTGCCCTGCCGATCGGTGATCGTAATCACGGTATTGTTGAACGAGGCCTGGATGTGCGCCACGCCCTCAGCGACGTTCTTCTTGACGCGCTTTTTAACTTTCGCTGCGGCGTTACCGGTTGCCATAGATCCCCTCATTCATCACTTGCGTATCCCCTTACGCGGCCCCTTGCGGGTCCGGGCGTTGGTTTTTGTGCGCTGCCCGCGGACCGGCAACCCGCGACGGTGCCGCATGCCGCGAAAGCTGCCGATATCCATCAGACGTTTGATATTCATCGAGACCGTTCGGCGAAGGTCGCCCTCGACAATGTACTTACCGACTTCCACGCGGATCTTCTCCACCTCGGCGTCGGTGAGATCTTTCACTTTCGTGGTGGCCGGCACGCCGGCGGCCCCGCAGATGAGCCGCGACCGTTCGCGACCGATCCCGTAGATGGACGTGAGCCCAATCTCTACGTGCTTGTGGTTCGGAATGTTGATGCCTGCAATACGGGCCATCGTCCCTTCTCTCCTGAGCGCCTCGTCCGTGCGGAAAAGCGCGAAAGCCTAGCCTAGAATCCCCGACAGATCAAGCTAACCCTGCCGCTGCTTGTGGCGGGCATCGCTGCACACGATCCGGACCACACCCTTGCGCCGCACAACCTTGCAGTTGCGGCACAGCTTCTTTACCGATGCCCTGACTTTCATAGTGACCTCTACTTGGGTAGACCGGGGATGCCGCCGGTCAGGTTCGCTTTCTTCAACAGGCTTTCGTACTGGTGCGACATCAGATGCGCCTGCACCTGCGCCATGAAATCCATGCTCACCACCACAATGATCAGCAGGGATGTACCACCAAAATAAAACGGCACATTCCACTTGATGATCAAAAATTCCGGCAGCAACGACACCAGAGTGATGTAAATGCCTCCAGACAGCGTAAGCCGCGAGACCACATCGTCAATGTAACGCCGGGTCTGCTCGCCGGGCCGGATCCCCGGAATGAACGCACCCGATTTCTTCAGGTTGTCCGCCGTGTCCTTTGGATCCATCACCATCGCTGTGTAAAAGAAAGAAAAAAACATCACAGCAACCGAAAATACGATCAGATACACCGGTTGACCCGGAGCCAGCGCCGCCGACACGCTCTGCAACCACCCCATACCCTTGGCCTGGCCGAACCAGTTCGCCGCCATGGTCGGAAACAGAATGATACTCGACGCGAAAATCGGCGGAATCACCCCTGCGGTGTTCACCTTCAAGGGCAGGTGGCTTGTCTGGCCCCCATAGATCTTCCGCCCTTGCTGGCGCTTTGCATAGGTCACGGTCACCCGCCGCTGGCCTCGCTCCACGAACACCACGAAACCGGTCACAGCCAGCGCCAGCACAAACAGCACGAGCACAAACAGCGGCTGGAACGAGCCATTGCTGGCAAGCTCCAGCGTGCTCCCTATAGCCTGCGGCAACCCCGCGACGATTCCTGCGAAAATGATCATCGAGATCCCGTTGCCGATACCCCGCTCGGTGATCTGCTCGCCGAGCCACATCAGGAACACCGTTCCGGCCACCAGCGTCACCATGGTAAACAGCTCGAAGCCGATACCCGGGTTCATGACAACCGGCACGCCCCCCGCTGTCTGGTGTTCCAGGGCGATCGAGATGCCAAGCCCCTGAAAGGCCGCCAGGATAACCGTTCCGTAGCGCGTGTACTGCGTCAGCTTACGACGTCCCGCTTCTCCGCCATCCTTGCGCAGCTCATCAAGCTTGGGCACCACCGGCGCCATGATCTGAATGACGATCGACGCCGAGATGTAGGGCATGATGCCCAGAGCGAAAACCGACAGGCGCTGCAGTGCACCGCCGGAAAACATGTTGAAGAGCCCAATAATGGACCCCTTCGTCTGCGAAAACAGGGCAGCCAGCGCGACCGCATTGATACCCGGCACGGGAATGTGCGTTCCGATGCGAAAGACTACCAGGGCTCCCAGCAGAAAAAGTGCCCGCTGCTTCAAGTCGCTCAAGCGCCCGAGCATGCCGGGCGTGAGCGCCGGCTGGGCCTTCGCACCCCGCGTCGCCGCCATTACGCCTCAACCGATCCGCCGGCGGCCTCCACCGCCTGCCGTGCGCCCTTCGTGACCGCAATGCCAACCAGCGTCACCGCGTGCGTCAGCGTGCCCGACGCAAACACCCGCGCGCGTGTCGCACTCTGGGGCGCCACCCCGGCCGCCTTCAAGGCCGCGAGGTCGACACGTCCTTCGAGCCCGTTCAGCTCGGAAAGACGCACACTGGCCGTCACCGCCGCAAGCGTCGATATGAAGCCGAACTTCGGCAACCGCCGCTGCAGTGGCATCTGGCCGCCTTCGAAGCCGACCTTGTGATAACCGCCGGCCCGCGCGTGCTGACCCTTGTGACCGCGGCCGCAGGTCTTGCCCAGCCCGGATCCGCCGCCCCGGCCAACGCGCCGGCGCGCCGTACGCCCTGGAGTGGGCTTCATGCCATTCAATCGCATCAGCCCACCTCCTCACACTTGACCATGTAGGACACCGCCCGCGCCATTCCCCGGGTCGCTGGTGTATCCTCGACCTCGACACTGTGGTGCATCCGGCGCAAGCCGAGCCCACGCACACAGGCCCGATGCCGGGCGCCCGTTCCGAACGCGCTGCGCACCAGCGTGACCCGCAGTCGCTTGGTATTTTTGCTCGTCATAACCGCCTCTAGCCGCCTGTGATCTCTTCGACCGTCTTGCCGCGCTTGGCTGCCATCTCTGCAGGGCTGTTGATGTCCTGCAACGCCTTCAGTGTCGCACGCACGACATTGATCGGATTGGTGGAGCCCAGGCACTTCGCCAGGACATTGCGCACCCCCACGACCTCGAACACGGCACGCATCGCGCCGCCGGCAATGATGCCCGTTCCTTCCGAGGCCGGACGCATCACCACGCGCGATGCGCCATGGTTCGCAGTCACGCCGTAATGCAAGGTCCCGCTCTTCAACGAGACCCGCACCATGTTGCGACGCGCGTCGTCCATCGCTTTCTGTACGGCCACCGGTACTTCCCGGGCCTTTCCCTGCCCGATTCCGATGCGTCCGTCCCCGTCACCGACCACCGTCAATGCGGCAAAGCCAAACTGCCGCCCACCCTTCACCACCTTCGCCACGCGATTGATGCTGATGAGCTTTTCCTGGAGGTTATCGTTGTACCCTTCTGAATCCGAACCGGCTGCCACAGCGCCTCCTTAAAACTCAAGACCGGCTTCACGCGCCGCTTCCGCCAGCGCCTTGACTCGCCCGTGATAGAGAAACCCCGACCGATCAAACGCCACTTTCACGACCCCCGCCGCTTTCGCCCTTTCGGCGATGCGCCGGCCAATCACCTGTGCAGCGGCCACATTGCCGCCACCTTTCAATTCCGACCGGACTTCGGCCTCCACGGTCGATGCGCTCGCAATCACACGGCTATCCGGCCCGATGACCTGCGCGTACATATGCCGCGGCGTCCGATGAATACACAGTCTCTCCACTCCGAGGCCGTGTATGCGTCGCCGAATCCGACCAGCCCGCCGCTTGCGCGATGCCGCTTTATCTTTCATAGGGTCGCCTTACTTCTTCTTCGCTTCTTTCTTCACCACCGTCTCATCGCTGTACCGCACACCCTTGCCCTTGTAGGGCTCGGGCGGCCGATAGGCGCGGATTTCGGCGGCCACCTGTCCGACGCGTTGCTTGTCGGCTCCTTTGACCACGATCTCCGTCTGGCTTGGTGTCTCGATCGTGATGCCTTCCGGTACGCCATAGACGACCGGATGCGAAAACCCCAGCGTCAGATTCAGCGCGCGCCCCGAAACCGCGGCGCGGTAACCGACGCCGACGATCGTCAACCGCCGCTCGAATCCGCGACTGACTCCCGTCACCATATTCTGCACAAGCGCCCGCGTCGTACCCGACAGCGCATCCGCCTGTGTGCTCTCGTCGACCGGCGAGAACTTCAGTTCCTTCGCCACCTGTTCAATGGCCACCAGCGGATGTACCCCGTGGCGCAACTGGCCCTTCGGGCCCTTGATCACCAGCTCCAGGCCGTCGCGGGCGCACTCGACGCCGGCCGGCAGGCTTACTGGATTCTTCGCAATGCGTGACATATCCGAACCCCTTAGACGACGATACAGAGAATCTCGCCGCCAATCCCCGCCTGGCGCGCAGCGCGGTCGGTCATGATGCCCTTGGCGGTCGACACGATGGCCACGCCAAGACCCCCTTCGACAGTCGGCAATTCGTCCCGACCCCTGTACAACCGACGCCCGCCGCGGCTAACCCGCTCGATCCGCTCGATCACGGGGCGCCCCGCATAGTATTTCAACTCGATTTCGAGCTCGGGCTTGGTGCCCGCGTGCACCGCGCAGGCGCCAACATAACCTTCCTGCCGCAGAATCTCGGCCAGCGCCCTCTTCACCTTCGAAGCCGGCATGCGTACGCTCACTTTCTCGGCCTTCTGGGCGTTGCGAATTCGCGTCAACATGTCCGCGATCGGATCGGTCATCATATTGGTTACCTGCCTACCAGCTCGCCTTCACAACACCCGGAACTTCACCGCGCATCATCATCTCGCGCAGTTTGTTCCGCCCCAAACCGAACTTCCGGTAATAGCCCCGCGACCGTCCCGTCATATAGCAGCGATTGCGCACACGTACCGGCGACGCGTTTCGCGGCAGGCTGGCGAGCCCACTCATCGCCTCCTGGCGCTCTTCTTCCGTCAGCCGCATGTTAACCGATGCCGCCTTCAATTCCGCCCGACGCTTGGCGTATTTCGCCACCGTGGCAACGCGTTGCTGATTGCGCAGGATCTTCGACTTTTTGGCCATGCTGTCCCTAACTCCGGATCGGAAACTTGAATGCCATCAGCAGAGCCCGCGCTTCTTCGTCGGTCTTCGCGCTGGTGGTGATGGTGATATCCATACCCCGCACCGCATCGATCTTGTCGTAATCGATTTCCGGGAAAATGATCTGTTCCTTTACGCCCATGGAGTAGTTCCCCATGCCGTCAAAGGCCCGACTCGGCAAGCCCCGGAAATCCCGTACCCGCGGGATAGCCACACTGATAAGCCGATCCAGAAAATCATACATCCGTGTCCGCCGCAGCGTCACCTTGCAACCGATCGGCCAGTCCTCGCGAACCTTGAACGCCGCGACGGACTTCCGCGCGCGCGTCACAATGGGCCGCTGCCCGCTGATGCGCTGCATGTCCGACACCGCGTTTTCAATGATTTTCTTGTCCGCCAGCGCCTCGCCAACGCCCATGTTCAGCGTCACCTTCACGATCCGCGGCACCTGCATGACATTGCCGTAACCGAACTGCTTCATCAGTTCCGGCCGAATGACGTTCTCGTACTGCTCTTGCAACCGATTCATGCTATCCCCTAGGCGTCCACGACCTCGCCGGACCGCTTGAACACACGGACCTTGCGACCGTCCTCGAGCGTCTTGAATCCGACCCGATCACCGCGGCCAGCCGCCGCATTGAACAGCGCCACATTGGCGATTGCGATTGATGCTTCCCGCTCGACAATGCCCCCGTTCACGTTCTTCGCAGGGTTCGGCCGCACGTGGTGCTTGACCAGGTTGACGTTCTCCACAACCAGCCGCCCGTTGTCCAGCACCTGCAAAACACGACCGCGCTTGCCCTTGTCCCGGCCAACCCGGACTACCACCTCATCGCCCTTACGGATCTTATTCATATCCCACCTATATCACTTCTGGTGCGAGCGAGATGATCTTCATGAACTTCTCGGTCCGCAGCTCGCGCGTCACCGGACCAAAAATACGCGTCCCGACAGGCTGGTGCTGCGGATTCAGCAGCACTGCGGCGTTGCTGTCGAAGCGGATCACCGAGCCGTCGGCCCGGCGCACACCCACCTTCGTCCGCACGATGACGGCATCATACACGTCACCCTTTTTCACGCGGCCCCGCGGCACGGCTTCCTTGATGCTTATCTTGATGATGTCGCCAATACCGGCATACCGGCGCTTGGAGCCCCCCAAGACCTTTATGCACTGCACCTTCTTGGCGCCACTGTTGTCCGCTACGGACAATACGCTTTGCATCTGAATCATCGTGTTCCTTCCGTTTACCGCGCGGTCGAAAGCCCGCCATCATAGCATCCCTGCGCCCCGAGCCCAATGGCTCAGACCGCAGGAGCCTTATCCAGCACCTTCACCAACCGCCATGTCTTCGTTCGGGACAGCGGCCGACACTGCTCGATCAACACCAGATCGCCCTCGCGGCCCTCGTTGTTCTCGTCATGAGCATGCAGCTTCGTGCTGCGCCGAATGAACTTCCCGTAGACGGGATGCCGCGTCTGCCGCTCCACGACCACCGTGATGGTCTTGTTCATCTTGCTGCTCGACACGCGCCCTTCCACGGCACGCGGCGCCTTCTCGACCGTCTCACTCATTGCCGCTTCTCCGCCTCGTGCATTACCGTCAACAGTTGCGCGATCTGCCGCCGCACCTTGCCAATCTCGCTCGATTTCGCCAATTGCCCGGTCGCCTTCTGCATGCGCAGCGTAAACTGCCGCTCCCGCAAGCTCTCGAGCTCCGCGTTCCGTTCGGCGGTCGAGGCCGCCCGCATCCCACTGAGATCCATGACCGCTCCTTATAGCACCTGCCGCGCCACAAACGCGGTCTGCATCGGTAACTTGGCCGCTGCCAGCCGGAAGGCATCACGCGCCACCGCTTCGCTCACGCCTTCCATCTCATAGAGCACCTTACCTGGCTGAATCAGTGCAACCCAGTATTCCGGATTGCCCTTGCCCTTGCCCATGCGGACTTCCAGTGGCTTCTTCGAAATCGGCTTGTCCGGGAACACCCGGATCCAGACGCGCCCACCGCGCTTGATCGATCGCGTCAACGCACGACGCGCCGCCTCGATCTGGCGTGCCGTCAACCGGCCACGACCCACGGCCTTCAGGCCAAACTCGCCGAAGCTGACTTTATTGCCCCGCGACGCGAGACCGCGATTGCGGCCCTTATGTTGCTTGCGAAATTTTGTTCTCTTTGGTTGGAGCATAGTCTATGGAATCAGGCGGTTGCCTTCTTCCCCTCCGTCTCTGTCTCAGCGGCGTTCAGCTGCCCGAACACCTCACCCTTGAAGATCCACACCTTGATGCCAATGATCCCGTAGGTGGTGCGGGCTTCCGCAAAACCGTAATCGATGTCCGCGCGCAACGTGTGCAGCGGCACGCGCCCTTCCCGGTACCATTCGGTGCGGGCGATTTCCGCCCCATTCAGTCGTCCCGCGCACATGATCTTCACGCCGAGCGCGCCAAGCCGCATGGCGTTTGTCACCGACCGCTTCATCGCCCGGCGGAACATGATGCGCTTCTCCAGCTGTTGCGCAATATTTTCTGCAACCAGCGCGGCGTCGAGCTCCGGCTTCCGGATCTCCTCGACATTCAGTTGAACCGGCACCCCGGCAAGCGCGCCCAGCTCATGGCGCATCCGCTCGATGTCCTCGCCCTTCTTGCCTATGACGATGCCCGGACGCGCCGTCCTGATGGTGATGTTCACGCTGCCGGCCGGCCGCTGGATGATCACCGAACTCACCGCGGCATGGGCCAGCTTTTCCTTCAACCAGCGACGCAATTCGACATCGGCGCGCAGGTTATCCGCATAGGCGCCGCGATGGGCATACCACTTCGCGGTCCAGTCGCGGACAATCCCCAGCCGCATCCCGATTGGGTTGATCTTCTGTCCCATTACTTACCCCTCTCCGATGCAACCGTCACGGTGATATGGCTCATCCGCTTCAGAATCCGTGCCCCACGGCCTTTCGCCCGCGCCTGAAAACGCTTCATGCTGGAGGCGCCATTGACCTGGATCTCGGAAACCTTCAACTCGTCGACATCGGCCCCGGCATTGTGCTCGGCGTTGGCGATTGCCGACTCCAGCACCTTCTTCAGTACGCGCGCTGCCTTTTTCGGGCTGAACTCAAGAACCTCGAGTGCGCGCCCGACCGGCATGCCCCGCACCAGATCGGCAACCAGCCGGCCCTTCTGCGCGGACACGTGGACATTCTTCAATATGGCCTTGGTTTCCATCATCAGCCTCCGGACGCCTTCTTGTCCGCGGTGTGCCCCTTGAAGGTCCGCGTCGCCGCAAACTCGCCGAGCTTGTGACCCACCATGTTGTCGCTCACGAGCACCGGCACATGCTGCCGCCCGTTATGCACCGCGATGGTAAGACCAATGAAGTCGGGCATGATCGTCGAACGACGTGACCATGTCTTGATCGGCTTCTTGTTTCCTGTCCGTTGCGCATCACTGATCTTCTTCGCCAGGTGCGCATCGACAAAAGGACCTTTCTTAATCGAACGTGGCACTGTTCGCCCTCGCTGCTCGTCTTTCTGACTTACTTCTGGTACCGACGCCGCACGATCATGCCGTCGGTTCGCTTGTTCATGCGCGTACGATAGCCCTTCGTCGGCGTGCCCCACGGGCTCACCGGATGGCGGCCACCCGAGGTACGCCCTTCGCCACCACCATGCGGATGATCGACGGGGTTCATCGCCACGCCCCGTACGGTCGGCCGGATACCACGCCAACGCTTGGCGCCGGCCTTCCCGAGTTTGCGCAGCGAGTGCTCAGCGTTGCTCACTTCGCCGACTGTCGCCCGGCACTCCACGTGCACACGTCGCACTTCACCCGAACGCAGCCGCAGCTGCGCGTAATCCCCTTCCCGCGCCACATATTGGATCGCCGCCCCGGCGGACCGGCCGAGCTGCGCTCCGCCACCGACCTTCAGCTCGACACAATGCAGGATGGTCCCGACCGGGATATTGCGCAGCGGCAGGTTGTTGCCCGCCCGAATCGGAGCCTGTGCACCCGACACCACTTCCTGGCCGGTGCCCACTCCCTTGGCCGCAATCATGTACCGCCGTTCACCATCCGCATACAGCACGAGCGCGATATGCGCGCTGCGGTTCGGATCGTATTCCAGGCGCTCCACGCGCCCGACGATGCCATCCTTGTCCCGCCGAAAATCAATCACGCGATAGTGGCGCTTGTGCCCGCCACCACGATGCCGGACCGACACACGGCCCTGATTGTTGCGACCGTCGATCTTCGCTTTCTTTTCCACCAGGCCGGCAAAGGGACGCCCCTTGTGCAACTCGGGACTCACCACCTTCACTAGCCCGCGACGTCCTGCCGAAGTCGGCCTCACTTTTACGATTGGCATCTTTCCTCCTACTGCCCGGTCGCGAACTGAATATCAAACCCGGGCTTCAGTGCCACGTAGGCCTTCTTCGCATCCGACCGCCGACCTGGCGTCCGGCCGCCCTTCGCCTTGCCCTTGATCCGCGCCATGCGCACTTCGGCCACTTCCACCTTGAACAGCTTTTCGACCGCCGTCTTCACGGAGGCCTTGGTCGCATCCGGCCGAACCTGGAACACAAACTGCCGGTGCTTCTCGGCAAGCCGCGTCGCCTTCTCCGAAATGTGCGGTCCCAACAGCACGTCATACACGGAGGTTGTCATGCCAGCATCTCCTCCAACCGACGCACCGCGCCGACCGTCATAATGACTTTCTCATGGCCGATGAGCGCCACGGGATCCACCCAGTCGCTTGACCGCACATCGACCCGGTACAGGTTACGCGCGGCCAGCGCCATTGGTTCGTCCACCTTGTCAGACACGATCAGGACGTTGGGTGAGCGATCCTTCACGCCCAGTTGCGCCAGCTTCGTCAGCAGATCCCGCGTCTTGGGTCCCGTCTGAAACTCCTCGACGGTGATCAGGCGATCCTGCCGAATGAGCTCCGATACGATCGACCGCAATGCCACGCGACGCTGTTTCTTGTTCACCTTCTGACTGAAATCCTGGGTCGATGCCGCAAACGTCTTGCCGCCTCCCCGCCACAGCGGGCTGCGGATCTGACCGGCGCGCGCCCGTCCCGACCCTTTCTGCGCCCACGGCTTCTTCGTGCTGCCGCTCACCGCCGAACGATTCTTCTGTGCGCGCGTACCGGCCCGCCCACCGGCCTGATAGGCCACCACGATCTGGTGGATCAGATGTTCCTTGTAGGGTACGGCGAACGTCGCGTCAGCGACTTCGATTTCGCCTGCGCCCCCCGCCGCCTTGACAACCGTTACCTTCATGACTTCTTTGCCTCCGCCAGCCGGCGCCGCTTGATGCTCGGTCGCACGATCACATCCGCCCCCTTGGGCCCTGGCACCGCACCGCGGATCAACAACATGTTCCGTTCGACATCCACGCGCAGCACTTTCAGGTTCTGCTGTGTCCGGGTCTTGGCTCCCAGATGGCCGGCCATCTTCTTGCCGGGAAACACGCGGCCTGGCGTCTGACGCTGCCCGATCGATCCGGGTGCCCGATGCGAAAGCGAATTACCATGACTCGCCCGGCCACCGCCAAAGTGATGCCTTTTTATGACACCGGCGAACCCCTTGCCGACCGTCGTTCCCTGCACGTCCACCATTTCGCCTTCAGCGAAGATGTCCACGCGGATTTCCTTGCCGACTGTGAGGTCCTGTCCTTCGTCGGGCCCCAGCCGGAATTCGAACAGACGCGCCGCCGGCTCGACCTTGGCCTTGGCCAGATGGCCTGCGACCGCCTTGCTCAGTCGCGCAGGGCGACGGCTTCCCGAGGCGATCTGCACCGCCCGATAACCGTCTGTCGCCACGTCTTTCATCTGCGCCACGTGATTGCGTTCCACCATGACGACCGTGACCGGCTCGGTATTACCGTTCGCCTCAAACACCCGGCTCATGCCGATCTTCTTTCCAACGATTCCCAGTGCCATGACCGCTCCTAGCTGACCTTGATCTCGACGTCCACGCCGGCGGCAAGATTGAGTTTCAACAGCGCATCCACCGTCTTATCGGTCGGCTCGATGATGTCCATGATGCGCTTGTGCGTCCGAATCTCGAACTGGTCACGGGAACTCTTGTCAACATGCGGCGAGCGCAGCAACGTATACCGCTCGATCTTTGTCGGCAACGGCACCGGCCCCTTGACAATGGCCCCCGTGCGCTTCGCGGTATCGACGATTTCGCTCGCCGACCGATCGATGAGTCGATGATCGAACGCCTTCAGTCGAATTCTGATCTTTTGATTGGCCATGGTCTACTCAAGTATCTTCGATACCACACCCGCACCAACGGTGCGACCGCCCTCACGGATGGCGAACCGCAGTCCGTCTTCCATGGCGATGGGGCTGATGAGCGTGATCGTCAGTTTGATGTTATCCCC
>JAJYHH010000013.1 GCA_021784845.1 Pseudomonadota bacterium | reverse complement strand
CCCCGCACAGTACGGACATTGGCGGTCACATCTTCGCCGACCATGCCATCGCCGCGCGTTGCCGCCTGCTTCAGTACCCCGTCTTCGTAAAGAATGCTGATAGCCAGCCCGTCTAGCTTCGGTTCACCGACATAGGTGACCACACTGACCGAAAGCCGCTCGCGGATCCGGCGATCAAAATCGGCAAGGTCTTTTTCGTCGAACACGTTGCTAAGCGACAGCATCGGCTGACCATGCGTGACCGGCTTGAAACCGTCGGTGACCGGTTCGCCCACGCGCTGTGTTGGCGAATCCGCCGTGACAAGCTGCGGATAGTCGCGCTCGAGCGCCGCCAGTTCCGCGAACAGGGCGTCGTATTCAGCGTCGGTGATCTCGGGATTATCGAGCACGTAATAGAGGTAATTGTGTTCGCGGATCTGCTGGCGCAGCGCGTTGACCCGCTCCCGAACCGTCTTCGGAATCATGGCGGAAAAAGCCTCGTTGCCTGCGGACCGCCTGGCGCGATGCCGTGCTCCCGCATTCGCGCCGCAATCGTGGCGATCTGCTGGCTGATGGCGGTTATGCCGGCCTCGGACAGCGGCCGCCGATCCTGATCGAGCAGCTTCCCGCCCAGGCGGCGCGCAAGGAGTCGCGCGACACGCGCCATATCGGCGAAGGTCGCTTCCGGATCCGGCACGCCTGGCACTGACATGAAGAGAGTCAATCCCTGCGTCTGCAGGGTATCCCAACGCAGCGGATCGAAGGATCCCGGTTTATAGAGGTTTGCCAGACTGTAGAGAATGGCACCCCTGCGCGCACCCGGGTGATGAAAAATATTGCGCATGCCAAACTGGAGTCCCGCTTCCTGCGCCGCCCGCTCGATGGCGGGCCCGCGGAATGCGGTCACGGTTTCTGCGCTTATGTTGATACTGGCTATGACATCGTGGTCCGAACAGAATCGGTCGAGCGTCACCGCCGTTTCCATCGCGCGCTCGAAAGTCATATTGAAACGGGTCGACCGATCGAGGGAATCGGCAAGCTTTAGTGCCACCTGGGAAAAACTGTTGAGATCCGACTCCGCCGCGGGGCCCACGCGATCGGCAAGCTGCATGGCCACCGCCAGAAGACCGTATTCCATCATTACGGGATCGCGCGCGAGCTCGCTCCAGCGATCTCCATGCAACCGGCGACCATAGAGCTTATGCGGCTTGTCGATTACATACTCATTTTGCTTGTAGACGCCAAGTGCCGCATCGCGAATGACCGGCCTGTCCCCCGGCAAAAAGACGATGAAGTCGATGCTGTCGAACGGCTGATCCGCGCCACTCTCGTCGGCATCGCCGGCCGTATCGGCATCCGGGGGGGCCGTATCGGGCGCGGGCGTCAGCACCCGGCGCACCTCCAGGGCCGTCGTCGGATCGGCCGCCGGCTCCCTCGGGACAATCACTTCGCGAACGCCCGTCTCCCGCCGGCCGAGCCATGACCGCATGCGGCCCCAGAGTCTTCCATCCCCGTAGCTCATGAGGGTAATGATACCGACGACCAGCGCCCCTAACACCGCCAAGTCGATTCGCAGATCCACTTAAGCTCCTGCCGATTGCGCCACCATATCCAGCGCTTCTTCCACATCCACGCTGACAAGCCGGGAGACGCCGGGTTCCCCTGCCGTCACGCCAAGCAGAACCTCGGCCGCTTCCATCGTAACCTTGTTGTGCGTAATAAAAAGCATCTGGGTGTGCTGCGCCAGTTCCTTCAGGGTCTGCGCAAAACGGCCGACGTTGGCCTCGTCCAGAGGCGCATCCACCTCGTCTAGCATGCAGAACGGAGCCGGATTCAGGGCAAAAAGAGCAAAAATCAGCGACACCGCGACCAGCGCCTTTTCACCGCCAGACAGCAGCTGGATCGTACTGTTGCGCTTGCCGGGCGGCCGGGCCATGACGCTCACCCCGGTCTCCAGAAGATCGTCACCGGTCAAGGCCAGATGGGCCTCGCCCCCCCCAAAAAGCCGCGGGAAAAAGGCGCTAAAATCGGCATTGACGCGATCGAACGTCTCCTTGAAGCGTGTCCGGGTTTCCCGGTCGATCTTGCGGATCGCCTCCTCCAGCAACGCCAGTGCCTGGCTCAGATCATTGTGCTGCGCATCCAGAAAGGTCTTGCGCTGTGATTGTTCGGCGTACTCGTCGATGGCCATCAGGTTGACCGCGCCCAGGCGTGCAATGCGCCCGGAAAGCTCCTCCATCTCCTGCTCGATGTCGACCACGGCCTGCCGGCTTCCCTCGTCGGCCGCGCAGGCGGCGAGGTCGATGTCGAATCCCTGGCTCCGCACGCTGTCTACCAGGGTATCGCGCCGCACCTTCAATTCATGCGACAGCAACTGGACACGCTGCAACTGCTGCTGTGCCTGATCGACGTCGCGATCGGCCTGCTGGCGGGCCTGATCGAGCTGCCGCAGCGCCGCGTCCCGTTCGTCCATTTTTTGCTGGGCGGCGGCGACAGCCGCTTCCGCGCGCCCCCGTTGCGCAAGCAGGCCGTCGAGACGGTCCTTGGGTGCCACCTCGGCCGCAGCCATCTCATCGATCAGCCGCGCCAGTTCCTCGCGCCGCTTCAGCGCCGCCTCCAGATCTGCCCGCACCCGGGTTACGCGCTCCCGCACCCCGGCGCGCGTGGTGGTCGCGTGCTGGTGTTCCATGTCCAGGCGGTGGCGCGCCTCGCTCGCCGCCTGCAGGGCCCGCCGCGCCGCCTCAAGGGTGCTCTGGTGCGCGGCCCGCTCCCCCGACAGCGCCGACAGCGCCTGCTCGCAGCGCTCGGCTTCTCTTTTCCTCTCCTGCTCGTTCTCTACGGCCCGCTGGTGCTCTTCGGCCACCACGCGCACCTCCTGCTCGACTTCGGCCAGCTCCGCACACAGCCGTTCGTGACGGGCCGAGCGGCTACGCTCTTCGGCCTCGGCCCGCTCGAGCGCGGCATGCACCCGGGTACGCTCCTGGGCGCAGCGATCAACGGCTCGCCGGGCCTCGATCCGCTGGGCGTCGAGCTGCGCGATCTCGGCGCGCATGTCTTCCACCAGCCGCTCGGCCGCCGACAGGGCCCGGCGCATCTCGTCACGCCGCCTGGTCCATTCCAGGATCTCGCGCTCGCGCGCGAGCACACCGGCGCGCTCATCGTTTTCTCCGGCAAAGAGGATGATATCGCGGCCGATACAGATCCCTTCGGGGGTCACCCACATCATCTGCGCGGAAAGCTCCTCCCGCCGCGCCAGCCCCTCCTCCAGGGAGGCCACCGGCGCCGCCGCCGCGAACAGGCCGTCCAGGGCAAACGGCCCCTTGACCTTGCCACCGAAGAAGGGCCTCGAAACACCGGCATCGCGCGTTTCAAAGAGGATCGCTGGCGTGGCGGCCAATGCCCGCACCCGTGCGGCCGTCACCGTGCCGGCCGGCACACACACCGCCGCAAGCCGCGGACCAAGCCACCGTTCGACCCCCTGTTCCCAGCCCTCCTCCGCATCGAGGCACGTCGCCAGTCGCGGCGCATCCGCAAGGCCCTGTTCACGCAGCCAGCGCCCGATCGCTTCATGCCCCGCGCGCAGCGCCTGTGCCTGGCGGCTGCCCAGAGACGCAAGCCGCGCCTCGGCCGCCCTGGCAGAACCCTGCTGCTCGGCACATGCCGCAGCAGCGGCATCCAGCTTTTGCCGCTGCTGCACCAGCCGCTCCTCAAGACCGGTTTGCCGCTCCTGGGCATCCGCGTAATCCTGATCAGCAAGCGACACCGCCGTCCGCAGCGCCGCCAGGCTGTTGCCTTGCGCCGGTGAGGCCCCTTGCAGTTCGTCACCGAGCCGGGCCGCGCGCCTGGCGAGATCCTGCTGCCGATTCTGCAGCCGCCCCACTTCACTGCGCGCCTGCGCATACGCCCGCGTCGGCCCCTGGGCGGCCAGACCCGCCTCCTCGAAGGTGCGCCGCCAAGCATCGCTTGCGGCTTCGGCCGCGCGCAGCGCGCCCGAGGCCTCTTCGACATGGGCCACAGAGCTTTCACGCCGCGGCGCAAGCTGCGCCAGTTCCGCATCCAGGTCCCGCTCCCGCTGCTCGTCTTGCGCAAGCTCGGCACCCAGACGCTCGCAGGTCCGCACCACACCCTGGTGTTCCGAGCGCCGTTCGGCCAAAACCGTGCGCAAATGCGCGATCTCCTGCTCCGCGCGGGCAATCTCGGCCCCTACCGCGTAATGCTGCTCATGCACCACGCGCATCTGTTCGGCCGCTTCGTTGCGCGCCTCGCGCGCGACCTCGGTGTCGCGTTCGATGGCGCGCTTGCGTGTAATCTCCCCTTCAAGCGCGGTCTGCGCCTTGCGCACGCGCTCCTCGGCCTGCTCCGTTTCGGTCATGAGCGCACGGTACTGGCTGACCGACAAAATAAGACGCAACTCCCTTTCCCGTTCCCGCCAGGCCTTGTAGTTCTCCGCTGCTGCCGCCTGGCGCTTGAGGCGCCCGAGCTGCTGCTCGAGCTCGCCGCGCACATCGTTTAGCCGCTCGAGGTTTTCGCGCACGTGCCGCAGGCGGGTTTCGGTCTCCCGGCGCCGCTCCTTGTAACGCGAGATGCCGGCGGCCTCCTCAAGGAAAAGCCGCAGGTCTTCCGGCCGCGCCTCGATGATGCGCGATATGGTCCCCTGCTCGATGATCGAATAGGCGCGCGGCCCAAGACCGGTGCCAAGAAACAAATCCGTTATGTCCTTGCGGCGGCAGCGCGTCTTGTTCAGGAAGTAATCGGATGCGCCGTCACGCCCCACCTCGCGGCGCACCACGATTTCGCTGTAGCGCGCGTATTCACCGCCGGCGCGGCCATCGCTGTTGTCGAAGATGAGCTCGACCGAGGCCTGGCTTACGGGTTTGCGCGCACTCGACCCGCTGAAGATGACATCGGTCAGGGATTCGCCGCGCAGATGACGCGCAGAACTCTCGCCCATCACCCACCGTACCGCGTCGATGATGTTGGATTTTCCGCAGCCGTTGGGACCGACAATGCCGACCAGATTGGCGGCCACTGGCACCGTCGTCGGATCCACGAATGACTTAAATCCTGAGAGCTTGATTTTTTTTAGGCGCATCGGAAAGGGTGGATAGGCTACAATGCATGCAAAGCTAGCACACTAGGGACCGAAATGCCTACCAAGCCCTCCAGGGAACTCGAGACCTTTGCCAACCCCCATCCCGAGCGCGACTACCAGATCCACATTCGCATCCCCGAATTCACCTGTCTTTGTCCGAAAACCGGCCAGCCCGACTTCGCGGAGCTTATTCTCGCCTATGTCCCGGACCGCGCCTGCATCGAACTGAAATCCCTGAAACTGTATATCTGGTCGTTCCGCAACGAAGGGGCCTTTCACGAGGCGGTGACCAACACCATCGTCGATGACCTGGTAACCGCCATTGCGCCCCGCTACCTGCGGCTGACGGCGCGCTTCAATGTCCGCGGCGGACTGTACACGACGGTCGTCGCGGAACACGGTTCGCGGCCCGCCCATCTGGTCGATGCTCCCTGATCTCCGCGCCAGGCAGGGTCTGTTCCTCGGCATCGATCTTGGCACATCGGGCATCCGCATCGCCGCCATCGACCAGAATGACCGCGTACGCGCCATGATCGCACGCGCCTGGCCCCCGCAGGGCGCCATGGATCCAGGCGTGTGGAACCGGATGACGCAGGACCTGCTCGCCCGGCTGCTGCGCCGCATCGACCGGACACAAGTTCGCGCGCTGGCGGTAGATGGCACGTCGGGCACGGTCATGCTGTGCGGATCCTGTGGAGCACCTCGTGGGCGGGCGCTCGCCTATGACGACGACCGGGCCCATGAGGAAGCCAAACGCGTAGCGGCCGTGGCGCCGTCGTCTGCGGCTGCGGGAGCAGCCGGTGGTCCGGCCAAGCTTCTGTGGCTGCGCGCACGGCGGCTCGGCGCCCATCGCGCGCTCACCCAGGCCGGTTTTGTCAGCGGCTGCCTGACGGGCCGTTATACGACCTGCGACGAACACAATGCCCTGAAGCTCGGAGCCGACGGGAGACGATGGCCGCAGTGGCTGCGAACGCTCGGCCTGACCGGACTTCTGCCGCGCATCGCCGCGCCTGGCACGCCGATCGGGCGGCTCTCCCCCGGTCTGTGCCGGCGTCTTGGCCTCCCCCAGGCCCCCTGGGTGATGGCCGGCACGACCGACAGTACAGCGGGCATCCTGGCGCTCGGCCCTTTGCCGGCAGGCACGGCCGTGACCACGCTTGGCTCCACTCTGGTCGTCAAGATCGTAAGCCGCGTGCCTGTCGATGTCCCGGATATGGGCATCTACAGCCATCGCCTGGGAAGATCATGGCTGATCGGTGGGGCTTCCAACAGCGGCGGACGCGTCCTGCGCCACTTCTTTTCGGTCGGGGAGATCGAACGGTTATCTGCACATCTGCCATTGCCGCACCCTACGGGGCTCTCGTATTACCCTCTCTTGAGGGCAGGTGAACGCTTTCCCGTCTGCGATCCGCAATGGCCACCCCGACTCACACCGCGCCCGGCCGACGACGCAATCTTTCTGCAGGGGCTGATGGAAGGCCTGGCGGCAATCGAACGTCTTTCTTATGAGACTCTTGCGGCCAAGGGCGCCCCGTACCCTGCGCGCGTGATTACGCTCGGCGGGGGCGCCGGCAACCGGGCCTGGCAGGTCATCCGCGCCGGTGCGCTGGGCGCGCCCATCACAACCGCACGCGTGTCGGCCGCAGCAGGCACGGCCCGTCTGGCGCACCAGGGTCTACGCTCATCTTGCCCGGAAGAAAGGCCGCCCCAGCGCAGGTATGATCGCCCGGCACGGACCGGACGTAAAAAACAAGGACGCAGCGGCAGGGACCGGTGACAGCTGGCCCGAACACACAAAAACTTTCTGGATCTCGTGGACAACGACATGCAAATGCATCAAGAATGGTGGCGCGCTGTACACATGAATCCGGAAACGGGCGCCGGGCGGCTGTCTGGAAGGGCATACAACCGATGACACTCATCACGCACAACGACGACGGCACCAGCACGCCCGGCCGCAGCCTTTTGCGCCAGAAGGTCTGCGAGCGCGTCGCGCGCGGCGAGCCCTTCGGCCTCATCCTCTGCGATATCGACCGCTTCAAGCTCATCAATTACAGCCTCGGTCACGAATTTGGCGACCGCGTGCTGCGGCAGGTGGCGCAGGTGCTCCACGACACCCTGGGCCCGACAAGCACCACGGGACGCTGGGGCGGACCGGAATTCCTCTGCATTATCGACGACGTCACACAGCTCGACGCGCAGGTCGAGAGACTGCGCGAACGGATCGAACGCCTGGTCGTGCTCTCGACAACCAGCCGCATTCACATCACGGCGAGCTTTGGCGTGGCCAGCTACCCCGACGACGGCCGTGACGCCGAGGACCTGCTGAATGCCGTAGACGCCGCCCTCTACCACGCAAAGGAATGGGGGCGCAACCGCGTCGTGCGTGCAACAGTCGTGCAAAAACGCGTACTGGGCATGGGGGTCATCCTGGAGGCGGCACTGCATGAAAATCGCATCGTACCGGCCTATCAACCGATCGTTTCCCTGAAGGATGGTGTCGTCGTTGGCGAAGAAGCCCTGGCGCGTCTGCGCCTGCCCAACGGGCGACTGCTCGCCGCCGAGGAGTTCATAGAGGTATCGCGGCAACTCCAGCTGACCTACAAGATTGACCAGAGCGTCATCCGCGCCACGCTCGAGCGGTGCATGGCCGCGCGCAGGGAACCACGGGCGATGACCCATTTCGTCAACATATCCGGGAACCTGCTGCGCCACCCCGATGCCGTTCAGGAACTCCTTGAACTGGTCCGCGGCTACTGCAAGACCTGTCAGACCGAAGGGCAGGACCGCCGTGCACTGGTGCTCGAATTGACGGAACGCGAACTCTTCGGTGATATCGCCCACGCGAAGGCCATGCTGTTGCCGTTTGTGGAAGCGGGGCTAAAGCTCGCCCTGGACGATTTCGGCCACGGCTACTCATCGTTCCAGTACCTGGCCGACCTCCCGTTTTCGTTCCTGAAGATCGAAGGCAGTCTCATCCAGCGCCTGACAGAACGCACGACCCGCAAGATTGTCGAGGGAATCCAGCGCATTGCCACCGAACTCGGCATCAGGACACTGGCAGAAGGCGTGGAAACGCCGGAAATCGCCCGGATCGTCGAAGATCTGGGTATCGACTGGGCGCAGGGATTTCTCTACGACAAGGCCCGTCCCGGCGACCTGCCGAATGCGCATGCGCCACTTTGGCAGCCGGCGTGGAACGGGAACGCGGATCAATAAACGGGCGGTCGCCCGCCAAGACCCATCGACTGGCACATGAAAATCCCCCTGTCAGGACGCAGCTCTAAAAGCTGATCCCTGACCGGGGGACGGGGATTAGCTGACGTGCGTTTCGGCGTGACCAGTCATGCCTTCGTTGTCGATCCAGTCAACGGAGACCAGATCGCCGCTCTTGGCACCCTTGAGCTTGACCGCGATCAGGGGATCCTTGGAAACCGCGATACCCATATCCGTGATCACCGCCGGTTCATGGTTGATGGCAACCGTCAGCGTCTTGATGAAATGGGCCGGAATGATCTTGTGGGTGAGCGGGCTCTTGACGAGTCCGGTGTCCATGGGATGATTGACGAGGATCAAGACCTCGGTGATGCCGCCCTGCGTACGGGTCTTCATTCTGGTGGCGATATGCATAGATCCTCCGTTAGCCTCCACAGCCGCCGATGGTGACCTTGACCAGACGATCCACGGTGTGGACACGATCTGCGGTCTCGACATAGGCACGGACCCGCGAGGTCTTGCCCATCTTGATGCGCACATTGAAGAAACCGACGGCGTGCGGCGTCAGGTTGACGAGCGTCGCCAGTGCGTAGGGGTTATGGTCCACGGCCAGCGCAAGACGCTTTGGCGCGGCAAGCTTGGTGCTGATGACCATCGGGACCACGGCGCCGTTTTCGGCCTCCAGAGGCGCGTGCAGATGGACACCGCCATTGACTACGGGCTTGCTGCCAAAGAGGCTGTGCTCAAGGGCCTGCCAGTGCTTGATGTGGAACGATTGGGCCGGCCAGGTAGGCCAGGTGCGGGCCAGGGCCTGCGTGGGCCGCAGCAGCCCGGCACCGGCGGCAACCGCCAGAGCCGTGCCAGAGAAGGCTTGCTTCAAGAAAGTTCGGCGTGGAAGGTTCACGAAATTCTCCGCTGAAAATTGAGTATAGAGGTCGATCCTCTGGGTGTATGACGCAGATTGTCCTCGGCTTATTCCGTCGCACCGGCCCGCCGGTCTTACGTCAGAAGGGCATCCAGATGCGCCCGCACGCACTCATCCGCGCCCGGCCCGAAACGCGTCATACCCGGCACGAAGCTGTCGGTAAACAGGTAGTCAAACCGTACATCCCGCAAGCCGAATACCCCAAGCAGGCGCGTCTCATAGGAAAAATCGTCGTCGTTTCGCAGCAACTGCGGCCAGCCATCCTCACCAAGACGCAGCGCCGGACCAAGAAACAAAACACCGGGAAGACTCTTGATGCGCAAGCCACACGTACCCGGCGTGCGTCCCGCCATCGGCAGAAAGTCGATAGTCCGTGTGAGTTTTTGCCGGCTGTCGATGGCCACATCCACGATGCCGTCTATAAATGGCACTTCCGCCTCGAAAGCCAGAACCTCGACTTTCTGATCACGCCATGCGGCCAGATCGCGCGCGCCATGATGGCTTGGCAGAAACAGGTAGCGGACGACCGCATGGCAGGCGAGCTCGGCATGCAGCGAGGAATCAAAAGGGGGCGCGTTGACCAGGATACCGCCCGCCTTGTCGTCTGCAATGAAATAGACCGCTGGCGGCCCGGGCGTGACCAGAAAGACCGTGCGCTCCGCAAGTCTGAGCAGCGTCTCCATCAGCGCGCCAGATAAGGCGCAAGCTCCGTCAACGCCATCTGGTAGACCTCGCGCTTGAACGGAACAATGGATTCCAGCGGGCTCCAGTATTCGACCCAGCGCCACGCATCGAATTCCGGCGCAGGACTCCGGTCGAGGCAGACGTCACTGTCGTGACCGATCAGCCGCAGAAGAAACCATAGCTGTTTTTGTCCCCTGAAGGCGCGCCCGCCGATCTGCCGCCGATGCTGGCCGGGGATATCATAGCGCAGCCAGTCCCGTGTCCGGCCGCGTATCTCGACCTGATCATCGGCCAGGCCGACTTCCTCATACAGCTCGCGATAAAGCGCCTGCTCGACGGTCTCACGGCGCTTGATGCCGCCCTGGGGAAACTGCCAGCCATCGCAGCGGCAGCGGTGCGCCCACAGCACCTGGCCCTCGGGATTGGCAAGGATGATGCCGACATTGGGTCTGTAGCCGTCTTTGTCAATCATGTACAAGAACACGCTGCGCGCCTAGAATGCTGCACCATTTTTACAGAATTTCCGACGCGCGGCAACGCAACGGGAGGAATCGGTGGGACTTGCGCTCTTTGATCTCGACAACACGCTTCTCAATGGCGACAGCGATTACGCGTGGGGTCAGTTCCTGGCGCGCGCAGGTGCAGTCGACAGGGAGGTCTACGAACGCACAAATCTGCGCTTTTATGACGAATACCATGCCGGCACTCTGGACATTCACGCCTTTCTGGCATTTGCCCTGGAACCGCTCGCCCGCCACCCGCCTGCGCAACTGCTGGCATGGCGGGAGGCATTTGTCACCAGTTGCATCGAACCGATGATAAAGCCCGCCGCCCGCGCCGTTCTGGCTGCCCATGCCAGTGCCGGCGACACGCTGGTGATCATCACCGCCACCAACAGTTTCGTCACACGCCCCATCGCCGATCTGCTGGGCGTGCAGGCCCTCATCGCCACCGAACCCGAGAGGGAGGGTGACCGCTTCACGGGCAATGTGTCGGGGGTGCCGTGTTTCCGCGAAGGTAAACTGGTCCGCCTGCGCGCCTGGCTTGAGGCACACCGGCTGGATCTGCAAGACAGCACGTTCTACAGTGACTCACACAATGACATCCCGCTTCTGGAGGCGGTGAGCCAGCCCGTGGTCGTCGACGCCGATCCCGTGCTCGCCGCCCACGCCCGTGCGCGCAACTGGCCGGCCCTGCGGCTTGCACGCTAGCCAAAGACGCCAAAGAAGTGGGCGCCGGCCATCAGGACGGCCACCGCAAGCCAAAACAGCAGCACCCGCCAGACCAGAGCAACGACACGCCTGATATCACCTGCATTGGCCGCGACCGGCAAGGCCCGCACCCCTGGCATGTCCTCGTCTTCGGCTTCTTCGCAATTGCTCATATGCATCGCGCCCAACCCGGAAGCAAGGAGGGGGCCGCTGTTGATGTCCGACCACATGCCCGCCTGGCGGCGCCAGCAGTGGAGGGCGTCTTCGAAGCTGCCCATGATGGCGTAACTGAGCGCCGTGATGCGCGCGGGCACCCAGCCCAGGATGTCGCTCAACCGGGCGGCCGCCCAGCCGAACTCCTGGTACTCCGGACTGCGGTGCCCCCACAGGCGGTCGAGCATGGCGGCGAGCCGCGCAAGAACCACGGCGACCGGCCCGAGCAGCACGAACCAGAAGAGCGGACCCATGATCAGCGCATTGGTGCGCTTCAAGACCGCCTCGATCGTCTGCTGCGCAAGTGACGATTCACTCACGTCATTGACGGTCTTGCAGGTGATCTCCTCGGCATGACTGGTCGCCGTCAACAGGTCTCCGGCATCGAGCGACTCCGCCACCGCCACGGCCGTCCGGGTCAACCGGTACAGATCGAGACACACATAGAGGACAAACACGTCAAAGGCGTACACCAGCGGCTGGCTCAGATGGGCCAGAACATAACGAATCAGCGCAACCCCGAGGAGTACCGGCCCGATCACCACGATAACCGCCACCACACCCTGCGCACGCGTACCAGCATTCAGCCTCTGCTCGACCGACCGCACCCAGTCCTCATACCAGACGAACGGCGGCATGCGCCCCCGCTCGGGAAACACGCGGTCGAGCGTCATCGCCAGTAAAATGATGATCAGGGTGTGTACCATCCCTCAGTTTCTCCTATTTAGTGCCAGGGGCGGCCGCCACCGCCGCACGGTAGCGCGCCCAATCAAAAAACGGGCCGGGATCGGTCTTGCGTCCCGGCGCAATCTCAGAGTGACCGCAAAGCCGCGCGCTGTCCACCGCGGGATATGCCGCCGCCAGTGCGTGCGTCGCGGCAATGAGCGCCCGGTATTGCGCGTCCTCGAAGGGGCCCTGATCCGTCCCCTCAAGCTCGATGCCTACCGAAAAATCGTTGACCCGCTCCCGCCCCCGCCAGCACGAGACACCGGCATGCCACGCACGCGCCGCAAACGGCACGAACTGTATGATGCCGCCATCGCGCTCTATGAACAGATGGGCCGACACACGCAGCCCCGTCAGATCGGCGTAACCCGGCTGCGTCGTATCGAGCCGGTTGGTAAAGAGCCGCTCGACATCCCCCGTACCAAAGCGCCCGGCGGGCAGACTGATGGAATGAACGACAACGAGTTCCACTGCGGCATGCGCAGGACGTGCATCGCAATTAGGTGAGGGCACACGCGAAACACCCTCAAGCCATCCCTCATCATCAATGCGCAATAGGTCCATCCCCTCCCTTCTTGCGACGCCGCCATGCATCGGCCCGCACCATCGACATCATGGAAAAATCTCCTGCCAGCCGGCCTGCGGCGCACTGTGTGCGCCCACGATGTAAATACCCTCCAGATCCTCTGCATCCCCCCCAGGCGGAATCGCTATGTCGCCGCTTAGATTACTCCAGGTTCCGGTTAGACCATCATAATGCAAAAGCTGCAGCTCGCTCCCCCCCGAAGGCTGCCATAGACTGCCCACCGCCCAGCAGTCCCCGGCGTTGACACAGCTTATGCTGTCGATATCACTGACCGCCGCCGGCGGCGTTTGATCACTCCAGGCCACACCGTTCCAGTGCTCCAGCGTCGGACGACCATTGGACCAGCTGCCGCCCGCCCAGCAGTCGCTGACGGTCACGCACGCAATGCTTTCGAGATCTCCGCCCTGAGTGGGGGAGTTGGCCGTCCAGGTACCGGCCGCCGCATCCCAGTACACGGCAACCGGTACACGCGCGCCGAAACTGCCGACCGCCCAGCATCCCTGCGCAAGACAGGTGATCGCATCGAGATCATAGCCACCCCCGACGACGGCAGCCGGCAGCTCCGAGGCCGCAAACGTCCATTGCACGCCATTCCATTCAAGGAGCAAAACGGGATTGAGACCGCTTCCGCTGGAAGCCAGCCCCAGACTCCCCACCGCCCAGCATTGGCTGGCACTCGCACAGGCCACACCGTCTATGTCGTATTGTTCGTACTTCTTGTTGGGCAGGGTCCTCGCGCTGCCAGGCGCTGCCAGGACCTGATCGGGCAGGATAGCGGTGAAAGCGCCGTTCCAGTAGAGCAAGGTCCACCTTTTCTTTTTCGTTTGCGTAAACGACCCCACCATCCAGCAGTCGTCATAAGCGGCGCAGGCCACAGCATCGAGATCATGATCGGCAACCGCGTTTGGCACCGCCACCTGCGCCCAGGACTGGCCATTCCAGTGCAAGGCGGTGGCCACGGGTGCCACAAATCGGTTTATTCCGTACACTACCGCCTCCAGATCCGCGCTACCCACCGCCCAGCAGTCGGCGTAACTCAAACAGGTCACCGCATTCAGCGACGCCCCGGCCGCAATCGGCGCTGGGGGGGCCACCGTGGCCCATGTGTTTCCCTGCCACTGCAACAGAGACTGGTAGGTGGTTCCGCCCTCAAGCGCGCTCTCTTCGCTGCCGACCGCCCAGCCCTCCTGCAGCTGCACGCCTGCCGTCAAGGTGCGTAACGCCTTCGGCGCCGTAACACTCGGCACGCCGCCTTGCGACTGCACCGTGCACTGGTACTGGGCGATCGGGGTCCCACTGGCGTGGGCGACGGCAGCCGTTGCATCAACACCGCGGACGATGCCGACAAAACAGGGCGCCGGCACCGTGCCGCAACGGCTGGCATTCTGCGCGATGGCGCTGTAGTCGATTTCCTCGCCGTCGATCATGATGCGCCCGGCGGGGCCATAGTCGGCGGCAGACCCGCTAAAGGCGATGGCTGGCGTCGGCGCGGTGGCCGTCGGGGCCGGCAGATTGCCGTTTAGCGTAACCACCGGACTGGTTGCACCGGACGCATACACAGTGCCGTTTGTCACCGAGAAGGCACCCGCTCCCACCGGTACGCCCGTCAGTCCCGCGGCAAGCGCCCCACAGGACCGGCGGTCATCGGCGCTGGCCGTGTCGTAGACCGTCGGCGACAGCAGATCGAAACTGGCCTCACTTAGACCAGCGTCCGCAATATAAAGGGCCTGCGCGCCGCGGACGTCCTGATCCGCTGCGCTGTCGTTGGTGACCGACAGGCTCGTCAGGACGAGCGCCAGGACACTCAAGACCACCAGAATCACGATCGCCGTAACCAGCAGAAAGCCGCCATTGCGATGCATCGCCTCTCGCCCTCCCCTATTTTCTTATTATAGTTCCGGCTCAGGCATCGCGGCGATCGCCGTCCCCCTGCTCTGGCGCCGGTGACAGCGGCAGAGACTGCATTTGCACCAGGAATTCTTCCCCGGTACGGCTGAGGGGCTTCTGATACACGACCGAAAGCTGCTGGACTATGGGCGGCATCAGGCCACGCACACACAGATCCGGCGGTGTCGGCGCCAGCGCCGATACGAAACCAAGGCCCAGCCCCCAGCGGACGGCTTCCCGCACCGCAGTCGCCCCACTGAACTCGTAGAGCACCTCGGGCGCCATGCCGGCTCCCCGGAATGCGCTTTCGACGCGATCGCGCATACCGGATCCCGGTTCACGCCAGACGAGCGGCTGCCCGACCAGTTCGGCAAGCGCTATCCGTTCGGCGGGCGGCCGCCGATTTAAAGGGTGATCCGGGTGCAACAGCAGCTGGATTTCGCTTTCCATGAGGGGCGTCGAGACCAGATCGTCCGAGGCGTTGCCCATCGAACTGTCTTCGACGAACACGAGGTCTGCCACACCCATGCGCTGACGCGCCTGCTCGGAATTGCCCGCATGCAGACGCACACTCACTCCGGGATAGGCCCGCTGGAAGGCCGCCAGCGCCCGCACCAGCAGGAATTCGGCATTGGTCTGACTCGCGGCGATGACGAGACTGCCCTGCAAGAATCCCTGGATGTCACTGCGCAAGGCCTCCGCCTCGCCCAGGACCGCTTCGAACTGCTGGGCCAGCCGCAGCAACCGGCTACCTGCCGGCGTCAAGGTGATGCCGCGACCATGGCGCCGGTAGAGCGGTTCGCCAAACCAGTCGGCAAGGCGCTTTAGCTGATTCGATATCGCAGGCTGGGTGACGCGCAGCGCGCCCGCCGCCGCATTGATGCTGCCACAGCGCGCCACCACGGCCCAGGTCGACAGCAATTGGGGGTCTAACCGAGCCATGCCAGCACATCCGTGAGTCTGCGTGAAAAAATACGGGTCAGGCACGAGCGGCCGCCGCCCCTTGCCCCTCCACGTAGCGGCCACTTGCGCGCGACTGGCCTTTCTCGGCCCTGACCTTTACGATAACGCCCTATTCCGGCTGCTGTCTACGCTTGGCGCCCGTGGCGCGATCACCACAAGGACATAAAGCGGCTGAAGGGGGGCGCCTGTGGCGCAGAGAAACGGACACCTGCGGGCGTCGCGCGTTCGAGAGACGGCATGGCATCGTTTTTGTTGGGACTTATCATCGGCATCATCACATCGGCGCCCATTGGACCGGTTGGGCTGCTGACCATTCAAAGAACTCTGACGCAAGGGCGCATGGCCGGCATCCTGAGTGGTGCAGGCGCCGCCACCGCGGACGCCTTCTATGGCGGGCTGGCGGGACTTGGCCTGGGCGTGGTCTCCGGTTTTCTGGCGCGCCAGGAGTTCTGGATCCATCTGGGCGCCGGCGTGGTCTGCCTGTGGTTCGGTGTCCGTGGCATGCGCTTTCAGCCCGTGAAAGCCGCAGCGGCCAACCGCTACAGCGGCCGGGGCCTCCTGTGGAACTACCTGTCCATGGTCCTTCTGACCCTTGCCAACCCGCTTACCATTCTCTTTTTCATTGTCGTGTTCACGACCCTGCACCTCGACCGCAACAGTCTCACCGGTCTGCTGTTTACGATGACCGGCCTTTTCACCGGCTGCTTCCTTTGGTGGACGGCACTTACATTGACTACGGCACACCTTCATACGCAGCTGCGCTCCCGCACGCTCGTCCTGATCAACCGGATCTCGGCGCTGACCATCATCGGTGTCGGGCTTGCCGCCATCGCCAGCGCCGCTCAGCTCGCTGCCTTGAGGCGCTGATCCATATGCCCGTGGCGCGGTGCGCCACACCCCCCACCGCGAGCGGGCCCCCTCATCAGCGCCGATAAACGCTAGGAGACGATGATTCGGCCCGCTATGCTGTCAGATATGTTTTCGACGCCAGCCCCGTCACCTGAAGCCGACGACCGCGCGCGCATCAAACGTGCGCGCCTGCGCCTGGTCCGCACCATGGCCGTGACGCTGCTCATCGTGGCCGCTTTGCTCTATATCGGAGCAGAAACCCTGTTGCCCCGGCACCCCTGGGCCGGTTACGTCGCCGCCTTCAGCCAGGCGGCCATGATCGGCGCGCTCGCCGACTGGTTCGCGGTGGTGGCGCTCTTTCGTCACCCCATGGGGATTCCGCTGCCGCACACCGCCATCATCCCGAGCAACAAGCGGCGCATCGCAGACAATCTGGGCGAATTCATCCAAAGCCGCTTTCTCTCCACCCCGAAGGTGACGGAGGCAATCCGCGCCTTTTCGCCAGGAAAGCGCCTGACCCGCTGGCTGAATCGCCCCGAGAATCTGGCGCGCCTCGGCCGCCTGCTCACGGAGGCATTCCTTGAACTCGTGCGCGTGGCCGATGATCCCCGGCTAAGGCCCTTCGTGATCGATGTGCTCCAGCAGCAGCTTGCGACCATCGACGGACCTGTGGTCATCGCCCGCATCCTGGGCATGCTAAGCGAAAACCGCCGTCACCAGATCCTGCTGGATGAGGCGCTCGCCCGCCTCGATGCCTACCTCCAGCATGAAGATGTGCGTGACAGCCTGGTACGGGTCATCGCCCGCAACATTGAATTCATTCCTTCCACCCTGAATCTCGATGAACGCGTCGGCCGCATCATCCTGCAGAGGTTGTACGCGGCCCTGCAGACGCTGCTGCAGGATGTGCGCATGAACCACGATCACGTGCTGCGGACCCGTTTCGACGAGGCGGTCTTTGACCTCACCCGGGCCCTGCAGGACGAGGGCCCGCTGCGGGAAGACATTCAGCATCTCCAGGGTGAACTCGTCTTTCATCCCGAGACGGTGAGGGCCATGCAGCACCTGTTCGCGCGGCTGCGCACCTGGCTTCTCCAGGACCTGCAGGTACCCCAGGGCCATCTCGGCACGCGCATTGCCGGGATCGCCGAGGATCTGGGCCGCATGCTCGCAGGCCACCGCCCGAGCCAGGACTGGATAGACGACCAGATCCTGAAGCTTGTGCCACCCATCATCGAACGCTACCGGCGGATTCTCGGAACATTCATCGCCGCCCAGGTGAAGACCTGGAGCGATGATTTTCTGGTGAACCAGATCGAACTCAACATTGGCCGTGATCTGCAGTTCATTCGCTTAAACGGCACGCTTGTGGGCGGCGCCGTGGGCCTTGTCATCTACGCGGCCACACAGCTGTGGCACTGACCGGCACCGCGCCCTTCGGACGATCTTGCGCGCACGATCTGACCGGAACCAGGCCCGGCGCAGGACGGGTCCCCGGGGGAACAGGCCTGCTCACCCCCTGGCTGGCGGACGGGGCCGTGATGACGGAATGGCGGACAACAGCCATAATGACGACATGCAAGAAGCCCTGTACGCCACCCTTCGGCGCCTGCTGCGGCCACTGATCCGCTACCTGATGGGTCAGGGCTGCACCGTGGCGGCCTTCACCGACGTCGTCAGGATGCTTTATGTGGAAGAGGCGCTCGCCACCGGCGGGGACCGCATAACGGACAGCCATCTGGCCCTGCTGACCGGGATCCATCGCAAGGAAATCAAGCGGCTGCGCGCGGCAGCCACCACAGACCACAGGGATGTCCTGCCGCTTTCCGACAACCTTGCGGCACGGCTTTTGGCCGCCTGGGTGTCTTCGCCGGACACGCGCGATCAGCACGGGCCCCAACCGCTGCCACTGCATGCCGCAAGCGGTCCTTCGATCGAGACCCTGGCGCGCCGCATCAAGGCCGACGTCCGGCCCCGCGCCATACTGGACGTCCTGCTGCGGTCCAAAACGGTCGAGCCCGCCGACGGGGGGCGCTACCGCCTCCTGCGCACCGCCTTCATACCCGCGCTGCCGGCCGACAAACTCGCCTTTCTGGGCGCCAATGTCGGCGATCACCTGGAGGCCGCCCTGCACAACCTGCACGCGGCAACACCCTTCCTTGAGCGCGCATTGTACGTCGACGCGCTCGACCCCGTGGCCCTCTCTCTGCTGCGTCCGGCCGTGAGCGAGGCCGCCGATGAATTGTTGCAGAAGCTAAATCGCCAGATCACGCCTTTCGAGCAGGATGCACCCAATCCGGACAGCCGGCGCGTCCGGATTGGACTCTATTACTTTGAGGGCTCCGCCCAAGACCGCCATGAACCATCGTGATCCCCGCCTGCGGCTGGCGCTTTTTTGCGCACTGCTGATCTTTTGGCTGCCATGTCGCGCCCTGGCACAGGGAGGAATTGGCGGTACGGGCTGCCCCCACGGCGGTATCGGCGGCACGGGCATCACCGCGATCGGCGCGATCCAGCGCTTTGGCAGCATCTTTGTCAACGGCATCGAATACCGCCTGCGCCCCCAGACGCGCTACTTCGTCGACGGCCGCAGGGCGTCGGCCCGGGCACTCGGACTCGGAGACCGGGTGTTCGTTACCGCGCAAGGGCCGCTTACGCATCCGACCGCGCGCACGGTGCGCACCCAGCATGTCCTGATCGGCCGTGTCACGGCCGCCGACGGATCACGCTTTGCGGTCCTCGGGATCCCCGTGCGTCTGGCCCGAGGCGCGGCGACAGCACGCCATTTCGGGAAAGGCGCCGGCGTGCGGCCCGGCACATGGGTTGCCGTCAGCGGGTTTGCACGCGGACCCCGCGGCATTCTCGCCACGCGTGTGCGCATCCGGCGCGCCCAGACGATGCTCCTCGTCCGGGGTAGAGTGGGCGCGCAGACCCGCCATCACATTCGCATCCGGGGTGTCTGGTTGCGCGTGACCGGCCATTGGCCCCGGTTGCACGGCGTCATCGTTGCCCGCGGACTCTACAAAAATGGGCAGGCCCTTCTCACACGCGCCCGGCCCGCGCACCGACTCGACGGCAGCCGGCGGGGACTCGTCTCGATTCTTGGCCTGGCGACGCAGCGCAACGGCGTCTGGCGCTACGGGTCGCTGGACCTGCAACCGGTGACGCCTTCGGCGGCGCGTGCGCTGCGCGCAGCGCACGGCCCCCAACTGGCAATCATGACCGGGAGCCGCCGAGGCCGGCATGTGCTCCTTTCGGGGTTTACCGCGTCTGCGCAGCCCATGCTCTCGGAGCTGCCGCCACAAGGCGGCGTCCCGCATGGACCCCGGGGCGTCGCGCGGCCGGCCCCGGGACATCCGGTCATTCCCCATCCCCCCGAAGGCGTCCGTCCCGACATCACCGTGATGCGACCGGCCTTGCCGGCCCTCCCGCACATCCCGTAGAGGCGGCCTGAACACAAGCGCACCGGCCCTCTTTCCGGCATCGATGCCCGGGATTCTGCAGCACTTGGGCACGCCATTGAGATGCCCCGCAGGCTCCTTCGGTGAGCGCCCCGGAGCTCTCGGGCCACCCATGGGGCACACCTGGCACCAGGCGCCCCCTTATCCCTGCCCTGTCCCGGCCCCCTGCGGGCACACGGCAGCCAAAAGGCCGCGCGGGATCAGAACACGACCTGACCGCCGACGCCGCCGCCTATGCGGGCACTGCCCGCACTGAAACCCCGATCCACATAGAACTGGAAACCGCTGCCCGCAGTGGTGACATTGATGCTCCAGGCGACGATGAGACCGGAGGGTCCGGGGTAGCCTGGCTGTTCGGACTGCGCGCCCGCATACAGGGCCGTTATGACGTTGCGCGGTGACGTTGCCACGCTCACACCGCCGTTGAACGTGACAATATTCTGCAGAGCCTGGCCCGCCGGACTTCCCACCACCCGGTACCCTACATGCGCAAAGGGGAACACGTTGGTGCCGATGGTTGTATCGAGGCCCAGGCCCGCCTCGTAATCGTTGCGCCCGGTACCGAGACCTTCGCTGGCCGATGCGGTGCCGAACTTGATCTTGCCGTACGGGACGACGGCCGGCCACAACCCCCGTTCGCGAACCGCCGTATAGTGCGCCACAAGCCAGATATCGCCGACACCGCTTGCGTTCGTCGTTTGCGTGCTCTGCGTGCGCGCCGCAATGGTGCCACCGCTCAAAGAGGAACCGCGTGGCAGGCCCGACACGCTCATGTAGGGAACGGCAAGCTTCACGCGCCAGAGCGAATCCCGGTACTGGATGTAGGTCGGGTCATAAAAGATCCCGATGGTATGGGCCGTGCCGTACCGCCCCGAATAATAGGCTGGCAGGTTCCCGAGGGTCCAGGATGCCGCCGCCGCCCCCTGAGCCACCAGCGCAAGACCCGCCAACCAGACTGAATGCTTCATGTCCCCGATACTCACGTTGCGTCAGCCGGATCATAAAAGGTCCGCAACGGCCGCGCCTGCGTGACCATGCCCAACGGAGGCGCTATCATGAGTTTTGACTCATCAAAGGAGTCCTTCTCATGAACGCACAAAAAGCGCCTGATCTCGTTATCATACTTATCACCGGCCCCGAAAACCCCAAGCGCCTGCCGTCTGCCTTCTTCCTCGCCGCCACCGCCGCCGCAAATGAACAGGATGTCCTCCTGTATTTTACGGGACCGGCGACCGAACTCCTGAGGAAGGGAACCGCGGAATCCTTGTTTCCCATGACGGGGGGCAAATCCGTTGCGGAATTCATGAAGCTTGCAGAAGACAACGGAGTACGCATCATCGGTTGCGCGCAGTCTCTTGATCTCAATGGCATGACGGCAGCCGATCTGCGCAAGCCGATCCCTTTGCTGACACCCAGTGCGGCGCTGCCGTCTTTGGTGCAGGCAGGCCGCGTACTCACCTGGTGAGCCCATTGTTGACCCTTGCAATCCCTTTTGAAGCCGTTACTATGGGCTCCACGTACGGGCCGGGGCCCGTTTATTATTCACCCGGCACCGGGGAACAAAGCGATGCCTGGCGGCTCAAAGCCTTCAGCACGCCGCGCCCGTCTCGAACCGTAAACCGGTATGCCGCGGATGGTCAAGCCCCGAGGTGAGGGAAGTGCGGGAAGGGAATGATGCCTGCGTGTATTCTGTTACGGGCGCCGATGCGCTATTGATGAGGAGAGTTTCATGGGTCACACAAAGGAGCGGTCCCTGGGCCGTCGACTGAAGGCCATTGCGCTTGGTCTGGGGCTGTACGGAGCCGCAATCATGCAAGGCGCCATGGCGGCAAGCCCGATGGTCCCTTTGCCCGATTTCACGTCCATCATCAAGGCCTACGGCCCGGCGGTGGTCAACATCAGCAGCACGAGCACCCGGCTGGTACACAACCAGCTGCCGGCCAACCCGCTGCCGCCCAACAGTCCTTTCTACCCTTTCTTCCAGCATTTCTTCTCCGGCCCCAACGCAAGCCCGTCGCACAAGGAGAAGATCGAATCCCTGGGCTCTGGGTTTATCATCAGCCATGACGGCTACATCGTCACCGCAGCGCACGTCGTGCGCGGCGCCAGCCATATCGTGGTGGGCCTGTCGAATCATCATGTCTACAAAGCGAAGCTCGTCGGTCTGTCGGTGCGCTACGATACCGCCCTCCTGAAGATCGCCGCCAACGACCTGCCGGTCGTGCCGGTCGGCAATTCCAATACGCTGGAGGCCGGACAGTGGCTGCTGGCCGTTGGCGCGCCATTTGGCTTCTACAACACCGTCACGCAGGGTGTCGTGAGCGCGATCAACCGCCCGCTCTCGGACGACGAATATATCCCCTTCATCCAGAGCGACGTGCCGATCAACCCCGGCAACTCCGGGGGACCCTTGTTCAACATGCAGGGACAGGTCGTCGGCATCAACGACCAGATCTACACCAGCAACGGCGGTTACATGGGCCTGTCGTTCTCCATCCCGATCAATACCGCCATGCGCGTCGTTCAGGCCCTTGAGCGGCATCAGGCCATCAAGTTCGGCTGGCTTGGTGTGGACGTGCAGGGCGTAAGCAGCGAGATGGCGCGCGCCATGCGCCTGAAAGAGCCCGTCGGCGCACTGATCGCCGGCCTCGTTCAAAAGGGACCGGCGGCGCGGGCCGGCCTGAAGCGCGGTGACGTCATTATCACCTACGACAACAAGCCCGTGTACAGCGTAGGCCAGTTGCCGCCCCTGGTCGGCAATACGCCGCCGGGCACGATGGTGCCGGTCGGCATCATGCGCAACGGACATCCGATGACGTTGCGCGTGCGCGTCGGAACGCTGCCAAACAGCATGAGCCAGAACGTCAACGCCACCGCGTCGATTCCGCGCCTCGACATGGAAGTGGGTCCGCTGACACCGGAGGCACTAAACGACATGGACATCCACCATGGCGTGGTCGTGCTGAGCGTCGGCCAGGGGCCGGCCTCGGAAGCCGGCATCATGCCCGGCATGATCGTCCAGGAAATCGCCGGGCAGGCGGTAACAAGCCCGGCGCAGTTCGCCCATCTGGTCACCGGCCTGCCGGCGCGCACCCCGGTGCCCGTGCTCATTCGACACGGAGATCAGAGCATCTACATCGTCATCACTTTGCCCTGATGCAAAAGCCCCGGGCCGGCCAGCCGGCCCGGGGCCACCGGGACATCGCAACCCCGCCGCTGGCGGGGTTTTTTATCTAAGGCAACTCTGATTTAGTCCCCATACACAAGCCGTTATGGTAGAATAGCGCAAGTTCAAAGGGATAAACCGCATGCGCCAGCTGACCTTAGCCTCCGGCACCTTCGAGACCTATCGCAAACCCACCCGTCGGG
>JAJYHH010000060.1 GCA_021784845.1 Pseudomonadota bacterium | reverse complement strand
ACAGCGGCAGGATTGGCCGCGCGCACTGTGCGGACGGGTAATGCGGAGACCGCCGCGACGCGAACCGGGGGTCGCAGGGCATGCGCGCCCAGGCGCGCCGCTTTGGGCTGCGCGTGACGCAGATGGACAGGGGCTGCGGGTGCCGCCGCTGCGGCCTGGGCTACGACAGTCACCGGCACCGAAACCGGCGGCAGCGTCTGCGGGGTCAGGACCGGTACTGGCGCTTGCACGGGACGGGGCACAGAAGCCGGGTGCCCCCGCAGCCAGAAACCGGCGGCGGCGGCGAGAACGATCAGCAGGCCCAGGGCGGCGGCGACCCGCGGTCGCGTCTGGCGCACGGGTGCCGGACGCAAGCCCTCGAGGATCGCCTGCGGCGATGCCGCTTCCCGGTCACGCGCCTCGAGATCCTTCAGCATTTTGTTGATCAAGCTCATCGGTGCCCCCAACTGCGGAAAAAGCCCCACCCGCGGCCACGGGTTTGCAGCGACTCGGTGTCATCGCGCGCGCGCACGAGATGACGGCGATGCACCAGGCGCGCCCCTTCGCCGTAGGCTGCCATGAGCGCCTTGTGGGCGAGGATATTGATGAGCCGCGGAATGCCGCCGGACGCACGGTACAGAACGCGAATGGCAGGCCCCGTAAAGAGCGGCGGACCCGTGTAGCCGGCGACTGCCAGCCGGTGGCGCAGGTAGCTTTGGGTATCATCGGCCGAGAACGCCGACAGGCAGCACGAGAAGGCGATGCGCTGGCGCAGCTGGCGCACCTGGTGGCGAGCCAGGCGTTCGTCGAGCTCGGGCTGGCCAAACAAAACGATCTGGATGAGCTTTTGTTTTTCCGTCTCCAGGTTGCTGATCAGGCGCAACGCCTCGAGTGTCGCATCGGGCATCGCCTGCGCCTCATCGAGGCACAGGACCAGGCGGCGGCCGGATGCATGCACATCGGCAAGCCGCAGGGTCAGACGCCGGGCCAGCGCATGCTCCGTCTCCTCTCCCGACACGGAAAGTCCCACTTCCTCGGCAAGCGCCCGCATGAGCGTGCGGGGCTCGAGATAGGGATTGGGCACATAGGCGGTCGCAAAACCCGGGTCGCGCGAAAGCGTACTCAGGAGTTTCCGGCACAGCAAGGTCTTGCCCGTGCCCACCTCGCCTGTGATCTTCAGGAACCCCTCGCCCATGCGAATGGCCACCAACAGGGTGTTCAGCGCCTCCTGCTGGCTTGCGTGAGCGAAGTAATAATCGGTATCCGGCGTGATGCCGAAGGGCAGTTCGCGCAGACCGTAATAGTGTGCGTACATCAATTACCGGCCATGCGCCGGATCTGGCGCTGCGCCTGGGTGAGCTCCCGCCCCCAGGGGGCCGCCAGGTTGACGACGGTGGGCTTTAGCAGGATGACCAGCTCTTTCTTTTCGTGCACAACCTGCTTGTCCTTGAAAAGATTGCCGATCACCGGCAGATCGCCGAAAAACGGAATGTGCGCATTCTGGTTGGTGGCGTCATCTTCCATGAGACCGCCAAGGACGATCACCTGGCCACTGTGCGCGCGCACCACACTATCGGACTCCTGCACGGAACTCGACGCAAGCGGCAGATTGAAGGCCTGGCCTGATACGCTGAACTGCTGATTAACCTGCGTGACCTTGCTCACCGACGGGTGAATATAGAGGATGATGGATCCCCGGGCGTCGATTTCAGGTGTCACATCAAGCGCAATACCGGAAAAAAACGGCGTCAGTTCGACCGATGGCGTAGTCACCGCAGACACCGCGCCCAGCAGCTGCTCGCTGTTGGTGACGCCGGTCACGAAAAACTGGTCGCCACCGACCTTGATGACAGCCTTCTGTCCATTGATCGTCGACACGCGCGGACTCGAGAGCACCTGCACGCGGCCTTCGCTACTCAAAAGCTGGATGAAGGCCGCGAAATTGCTGGCATGAATGGCGGCGCTGAATATGCCGCCGAATGCCGACGCGAGCGTGCCATTGATCGGCGAATAGGATTGGGGATTCAGGTTGCCGACCTGTCCCGCGGTGCTCGCAAATCCCGAGGTGACGAGCTGGCCGCCTCCGGTCTGCGCGGCCGTAATGGAGGCATTTCCGACCTGACCGAGCTGGGCCCAGTCTATACCGCTTTGATAGCCGCTCTTTAGATCCACTTCGAGAATCTTGGCGTCGATGACGACCTCGCGGTCGACACTGTCTTGCGTCTGGCGCAGAAAATCCGCCACCGTGTGCAGGGTTGCCGCATCCGCGCGCACGACCAGGAGACCGGCGGTGGGATTGACGATGACCTCCCGCCCCGCCTTGTGGCCAACGAGCGATGTCACTGTCTGCTGGAGCGTTTTCCAGAAGTCGCTGCGCGACGTGGTCTTGACGGAAATGGTCGGCGCCTGGGATTGGGACATGCCGCCATTTGTCGCAGGCGTCCCTGTGCCGCCGCCGACACCGGTCGTGCCCACACTGGTGAGACTGTTGCCCGACAGGCGCGTCTCGGAAACCGCGGTGCGCACGATATCCAGGTAATGGACCCGGAAAAGGCGCGTCATGAGACCGGAACCCAGGACATAGTACTGGTTGCCACGGCGCTCGTACTGGTAGCCAGCCTCCCGCCGGATGATGCGCATCGCCTCGGGCACGGTGACGCGCCTGAGACGCACCGTGATGCGGCCGCCGAGATGGGCGGGCAGGGCGATGCTGTAAGGCGTACCTCGCACCAGTCCCAGAAACACCGACCGCGCCGGGGCATTGACCGCCGAGAAATCAAAGCGCATGGGCAGCCGCATGACGGCCCGATGCGGCAACTCGATGGTGACCGGCGGCACGAGGGCATCAGACACAGCCAGCGGCAAATGGGCCTTGTCGGCTTTTTCCGCCGCAGACAGTCGTGCCTGCATGCGCGCACTCAACGGGCGGTCGAAACCGCTTTGCGCGCACCCGCTCAAAACACTGGCCGCAAGAACACCTGCCAGCCATAAGGTTACGCGTTTCATTGTGGTTCCTCACTGACAATCCAGCGCTTGGAAACGCCTGGTGCGCGCATGAGGGGCCATACGCGCGTCCCCGAAGGAAAGCGCAGGATCACGCTTTGCCGGTGGATGGCGGTCACATAGCCGCCGCCGTAGGGGCTGCCCCGACCGACGAGATGACCGCTGATGAGGGCCAGCCGCTCGCCACCGCGGATCCAGATGGCTTCCACGGCAGGCGCCCGTGCCGGTGCGACCTGACCGCAAAGCCACGGCGGACAGGTCGGGTCGACGAACGCATGGGCGGGCGCGGCCAGGGCGAGCAGCGCGGCCAGGCAGAGTTTTTGGTGCCAGTTTGCGGTCATACCCAGTCCTTTCACATTCCGTGCCACATCTGTCAACGCAGCAGTGCCCGCTTCAGGCTCAGCGTGTAGAGCTGAAGACGGATGATAGAAAACGGATAGCGGCCCGCCGTCAGTTTGAAAGGTCCCCACAGCACGCGCTGTTTCTGCCGGGCCAGGCGCTGCAGGTAGTCCACCAGCGCGCCGTAGCGGCCGCGCACCACCACGACCAGGGTGTGCCGATACAATATCGGCGCCCCCTTCTCACGCGGCGCCACGGCGACCGGGGGCGCATTCTGCAACTGCAGAATCATGACGCCCGGGGATTGACGCAGCACGTGCTGGACGAGCCCTGTCATGTCGCGCGGTGGCACGAGCCCGCCTGCGAGGTGGGCGAGGCGCTTCTTTAGGGCTTGCACGTCGCCCTTGAGCGCCTTCAGGCGGGCCAAAGCGCGCGCGTGGGCCTTGGGGTTCGCAAAATGCCGCATCTGCTGATCGGTCGCCTGCGTCCGCTTCTGCACGACACGCAACGTCACGGTGATGGCGCGCTCGTGGCGTCGCAGCGGCCCGATCAGGAGTCCATACACCGAGCCGTAGACGACTGCAAGCGCCAGCGCAAACACAAGGGCGCGCTGGCGCAGCGGCAGGCCGTCTACCCACTCGACCGCAAACTGCCAGGATTGCCCCGGATTCCTCATGACGGTCGGGCCAGAGGCCTGGTGCTGACCATGAAGGTGACATAAGGCGCGTACCACCGGGCGCGGCGGTGGCGATCGATGCGCAGATCCTGGAAGGCGATGCCTGCCCACGACCGCTCTTGCGCCAGGCGACGGACGAACACCGGGACCGCCGACGGACGCTCGCTGTGGCCCCGAATGACCAGCAGACGCGCGGTGCGGTCGCAATGCACACTCTGGATCCAGAGGCCGGGCACGACGCTGCGGCCAACGGCGAGCAGCACGGGTGCGTCGCCTTGCGCCGCCTTGTGGCTTTGCACCAGGACGGCCTGCAGGTGACGCAATGCGTCAACACGCTGCCTCAGCTTGCCAATATGCGCCTGCAGTGTCCCAAGCCCGAAAAGAGACACGGCGCGGATCAACTGCGCATCCGCCCGTTGCTGCGTCTGCTGGGCCCGGACGAGCTCGGCTTTCAGATTGTGCAGCTGCCAGAAATCGAAACCGTACAAAGCCAGACCCGCCACCAGCAGTACCGCCACGGCCTGCAACATGGCGAGCGCCGAAAACCGCTTTGGCTGGCGGCGGAAGATGGGATGATAGAGATTGATTTCCTGCACGATCATAAGGCCATCTTCTCCGCGCGCAGGGCCGCCCCCAGGGTCATGAAGCAGGCATCGGGCACCACGACATGGTCATCGAGGCGCGCAATCTCCGCGTAGGTGAGCGCACGGACGCGCTGGTTCAGGTTCGCCTGCAGATACGCAAGCAGGTCGTCTGGATGGGCACCGGCCACGACGACATCCATGATCGGCGCCTGCCGGAACGAACTCTCGAAGAAATCGAGGGAGCGCTGCAGTTCGAGGAGGAGAGTGTCACGGGAAGACGGCTGCCCGAGCCCGCCTGCGCCGATCGCAAGCGCCCGCGACAGATACAGGGCGCCGTCGCGCGTGATGGTGATAAGGCCTGCGTCTTCCCCGAAGGAAATCAGTGCCACGCCTTGCGCATCCTCGGGCAGCAAACGTGCCACGTTGCGATGGGCCATATCGGGTATATCGATGATATCGAGCGCCACACCGGCGTCCTGCATGAGATCGGCGCGCGCCTTGATGACATCGTTGCGGGCCACCACCGCGTAGACCGGCCGGGGCCGTCCGGCATGACCGCCGGGCACGTCAAACACATCAAGGGTGGCGTCGTTGACGTGAAAATCGATGAGATCCTTGATCCGCCAGCGCAAAGCCGCCTTGAGCTCGTCTGGCTTTACGTCGGGCGCCTCGGTCTGGATCAGGCGGTATTCCCCGTTGCGCAGACAGGTCGTGCAGCGCAGGTGCCTTAAGTCGTAGTCATCCAC
>JAJYHH010000096.1 GCA_021784845.1 Pseudomonadota bacterium | reverse complement strand
GTATCGCCGCAGGGTGTTCGACGGCGATGCCATCGACCGGCTGCGCATCATCTTCGCCAGGGCCTGCGCCGACTTCGGAGCACAACGGATCGGGATGGATGGTGAGAACGATCCCGTGCATCTGCTGGTCGGGTATCTGCCCAAGGTCGCCGTCTCGAATCTCGTGAGCGGCCTCAAGGGCGTATCCAGTCGCCTTTTGCGCATAGAGCGGCCCGACCTCCAGAAACGCTACGGGAAGGGCGTACTCTGGTCGCCTTTCCTCTTCGCCGCCTCCTGTGGCGGCGCACCCATCAGCATCGTGCGCCAGTACATCGAACAGCAGCGGACGCCGACATAACCCAGGACGCCTTCGGCATCCGCGGTTTTCTTCCCCACCATGAAGGGCGGGGCTTGCTGCGCATGCCGGTCACGGGGTATTCGCATCGTCATACAGAAGGGTGCCTTCGCTATCTCGCACCTGCACATGCACCGGGATGCCATTGCGCACGCTTTCGGTGACGGTGCAATAGCGCTCAAAAAGGTCCAGGCAGCGCGCATCGGCCGCCGACACGTCGAGAACCACGGTCATGCCGGCGATACGCAGTCGCCCCTGGGCGTTGCGTTCGACGCGGCCGCTGACCGTGGCGCGCAAAGGCTCCATCGCGGTCATCCTTTTTTTCAGGCAGAAGAAGAGGCTTGCCGCCAGACAATTGCCGATGGCGGCGGCGAGCAGTTGACTGGGCGAGGGGCCATCCCCGCCGCCCGTGGGCGGCGCTTCGTCGGTACAAAATCCGTTTGTGTTCTCGAAGCTGACCGCAAAGCGGTAGTCGTGCAGCTGCTCGATCGTAACCAGGGGGAGCGTGTCACTCATCTGTGTCCTCTTCCAATCTTGCCCGGTGGCGCAATGGCGTGCAGTATACGCGGATGGAGCAACCTCGAGGGCCTTCGCCACTGCCCGCCGCCTTCTGGCGCGAACTGCGTGCGGCGCTGCCCGCCGATGGGCTGCTGAGGAAGCCGGGTGATCTCGGCGCCTATGAATGCGATGGCCTGACCGTTTACAAGGCGCGCCCGCTTGCGGTAGCCCTGCCGCGTACGCGCGCGCAGACCGGCGCGGTGCTGCATGTCTGCAACCGGTACGCGGTGCCCGTCGTGGCTCGCGGTGCCGGAACCAGCCTCTCGGGCGGCGCCCTGCCACGCACCGATGGCATCGTTCTGAGCCTCGCCCGCCTGAACCGGATCCTCACCATCGATCCCGAAAACCGGACAGCGCGCCTCGAGCCGGGCGTGCGTAACATCGCGGTATCGGAAGCGGCGGCCGCCCATGGCCTCTTCTATGCGCCCGATCCCTCTTCGCAGATTGCCTGCACCATCGGCGGTAACGTTGCCGAGAACGCAGGGGGCGTGCACTGCCTGAAATACGGTCTTACGGTGCACAATGTGCTTTCGGTGAGAATGTTTACGTCCGATGGCGTCCTGCACGAACTGGGCGGCCCGACCGCCGAAGGGCCGCTTGATCTGCTCGCCCTGGTCATCGGTTCGGAGGGACTTCTCGGCGTGGTGGTGGAAATCACGGTGCAATTGAAGCCCAGACCGCAGGCAGTCGTTGCCCTGCTTGCGGCCTTCCGCTCCCTGGAACAGGCGGCCGGCGCCGTGAGCGCGGTCATCGCCGCCGGTATTGTCCCGGCGGGGCTTGAGCTCATGGATCACCTGGCGATCCAGGCAGCCGGCGCGTATACCGGTCAACACTATCCGCCCGGCACGGAGGCGGTGGTGCTGGCCGAGGTCGACGGGGATGACCAGACGTGCGCGATGGAGCATGCGCATCTGCGCGCCATCCTCGACAGGCAAGGCGCCTTTGCCATTGACGAGGCGCGCAGTGAGGAGGAACGTCGCCGGCTCTGGGCGGGGCGCAAGTCGGCGTTTCCCGCAGTCGGCAGGCTCGCGCCCGATTACTACTGCATGGACGGCACGATCCCGAGGCGCGCTTTGGTCGAGGTGCTGGCCGGTATCGCCGCCTTGTCCGGCCAATACGGGTTACCGGTCGCCAATGTGTTTCATGCCGGTGACGGCAATCTGCATCCGCTGATCCTTTATGATGCGCGCCGCCCCGGCGAGCTTGCGCGCGTCGAGCAGCTCGGTGGGGACATCCTGAAGCTCTGTCTTGCGCATGGGGGCACGATCAGCGGCGAGCACGGGGTGGGTGTGGAGAAACTGGACGGCATGTGTGCGCAATTTACGCCCGCGGAGCTTGTCGCGTTCCATGCCCTGAAGGCGGCCTTCGATCCTTACGAACTGCTCAATCGCGGCAAGGCGATCCCGACGCCGGCGCGCTGCGTCGAGCCAGGCGGGATGCATGTCCATGGCGGGCACATGCCGTTTGGCCATCTTGAGCGCTACTAGACCGGATTGCGGCTGATGTCCGACATCGAGACAGCCGGGCGGGTGTGTGCGATGGTCCAGGCCGCCTATGAACGCCACACGCCGCTTGAGATCATCGGGGGCGGAAGCCGCCGCCACTTCGGGCGGGAGCCCCTTGGCGAACCGCTTGTTCTGGCGCCGCATCGCGGCATAGTGGCTTATGAACCGAGCGAGTACGTGATCACCGTCCGCGCGGGCACACCGATCGTGGATGTCGAGGCGGCGGTGGCCGCGCACGGGCAAGTGCTTGCAGCCGAACTGCCGCGCGCCAGCGGAGAATCGACGATTGGCGGCGCGGTGGCCCTCGGGCTGACCGGCCCAAGCCGTCCCTATGCCGGATCATTGCGTGACGCAGTCCTTGGTGTGCGCATCGTAACCGGCACGGGGCAGCTGCTGCGTTTTGGCGGCCAGGTTCTGAAGAATGTGGCTGGATTCGATGTGTCCCGACTGATGGTGGGCGCGTACGGAACGCTCGGTGTTGTGATGGAAGTGAGCCTGCGGCTTCACCCGCGGCCCGAGGAGGGCGCCGTGCGTGTCCTTGCCTGTGACTGGGCCGGCGCGCGTGCCCGGCTGCTGGACTGGGCCGGGCGTCTGCCCCTGACCGGCGCGTGCTACGCCCGGGGGCTTCTTTACCTGCGCCTTGCGGGACGCGCCGCGACGGTCGGGCAGGCGGTCCGGGAGATCGGCGGCGAGGCGGGCTCGGCCGATACATTTTCTGCGGTACGGGATCTGCGCCTGGAAGCGCTGGGCGTGCCGGCTACGGCCCTGTGGCGGCTGCTTGTGCCGCCGGCGGCGCCGCTCGATCCGCCGGCGTCGGTCGCAGACTGGGGCGGCGCGCAGCGTTTCTGGGCGACAGAGGAGTCTGCCGGCGCCGTGCATGCACAGGCCGCGCGCCTGGGTGGACAGGCCATGCGGCTTTCAGGACCGGATCGCCACGAGGATGTCTGGGCGACACCGGTCCCCGCGACGATGGCGCTCTACGGGCGCGTCAAGGCGGTCCTCGATCCGCGTGGCATTCTCAATCGTGGGCGGTTGTCTGCGATGTGGTGATCGCGTCGTAGACGACATCGACCCAGTGGCGCACGGGCCGGTCGGCCTGTGTGGCCAGTTGCCGCAGGCAGCCGATGTTGGCCGTCACGATCTGTTGCGGTTTCCCTCCGGTCAGGGCGTGCCACTTGCGCCGTCCCAGGGCGCGGCCCCATCCAGGATGCCGCAACGAATAGGGGCCGGCCGAGCCACAACAAAGCGCCGGTTCGTCTGTGGGTACGAGGGTATGCCCGATGGCACGCAGGATCGCTTCCACGCGTTCGTGTCCGCGCAGGCCGTGCTGGAGCGTGCAGGGCGCGTGAAACGCGATCCGCATGCGCTGCTCCGGCGGCAGCTGTGGCAGGGTTCCCGGGTCAATGAAGGCAGCGATGTCTGCGACCTTTTCGGCAAACGCCCGGGCATGTGCCGCCTCAAGGCCCAGTAACCGCGGATACTCCGCCATGAAGGATGTGCACCCGCTGGCCGTGCTTGTGACGCCCGCCCAGTCCGGCTGCCATTGCGCGAGACGCTCGCGCGCCAGCTGCCGTCCTCTGGAGGCTTCGTGCAGATGGTGCGGGAGCGCACCGCAGCACGCAGGCCCCAGGGGAATGGCGCTTACGCCGCAATGATCGAGGATGATGGCCGCCTTGTGGTCGAGGTCGGGCATCATGTGCGGCTGCAGGCAGCCCTGCAGGATGGCTACCTTGCGCGTGTGCCGGGCGGCGGGCCAGGTCAGATGGCGGGATTTCTCGATCGCGCCGCTCCAGTGCGGGGTTAACGGCCGCGTGGCGCGCAGCACGCCGAAGATCGAACGCACGATGGTGCGCGAACCGAGGGCATGCGCAAGCAGCCGGTCGGCCAGTCGCGCGGTCCATGGGCGCCGATGGTTCGTGTGTTCGCGTGCGTGGTCGAGGATTTCGGCATACTGGATGCCGGCTGGGCATGTCGTTTCACAGGAGCGGCAGGTCAGGCAGTGCTCCAGGGGATCGAGAGGCGCATCTTGCCCGTCGACGAGCACTTCCTTTATGAGGTAGAGCCGTCCCCGCGGGCCCTCGCGCTCATCGCCCGACAGTTGATAGGTGGGGCAGGTGGCGTTGCAGAATCCGCAATGCACACAGGCGCGCAGCAATCCGTCGATCCGCGGCGGCAACGGCGGTGCTGCAAGAGCGCGTGCTGATGGATTGCTCATGTGTGGTTTGGTCCCTATACTGGCCCGCATACTAAGGTGCCAGGCCTTTCACGTCAAAATCAGCCGGTCCGTCAACCGCCGTTTAGCGCAGAGTGCATCATGACCACCATCGTCGTTGTCAGGAAGGACGCCACCGCCGTGATCGGCGCAGACACGCTTGGCACCTATGGGGACCAGCGCGAGTCGGCGCTTTATATCCGCAATGCCAGCAAGCTCATCGAAGTCGAGGGGACGTGGATCGCAGCGACCGGTCATGCGGCCATGGATATGGCTCTGCGCAATGTGTTTCTCGAAACCCGCTGCCGGCGGTCGTTTAGTAACGTCAACGACATCTACAAGACGAGCCTCGATCTGCACGCCACCCTGAAAGAGGGGTATTTCCTGAAGATCGACGGTGATAGCGAAGAGGATGCCTTTGAGTCCATGCAGGTCAACCTGCTGCTTGCCAACCGGCACGGCATCTTTGGTGTGTGTGCCCGCCGCACGGTTTTCGAATACACGCGTTTTTATGCGTTTGGTTCAGGCGAACAGTATGCGCTGGGCGCCATGCACGCGCTCTACGACAGCAGCGCCGACGCGCGCACGATCGCGCAGGCCGGGCTTGCCGCAGCTGTCGATTTCGATACGGGTACCGGCGCGCCGCTCGAATTGCAGGTGATATCGCTCGACCCCTCCACTTCGACTTTCCAGGGACTTCCACCAAAATCCAAAGAGTGTTGTAAGTAGCCGATCCGGTTAA
>JAJYHH010000041.1 GCA_021784845.1 Pseudomonadota bacterium | reverse complement strand
GATCCCACGTTGAATGTGAAGGACACGAGGGCGTCGAATTGATTGTCCGTCAGCGCAACCAGGATGTGCCGCGATACGGCTTCTTCGGCGACACCCACATCTTCACGCAACAGGGCATCCGCCTGCTCTTCGCTGATGCCATGAGACATCTGCCTGTGTTCCCCGGCCGACAGCGTGTGTCCGTATCCGATCGTGGGGGCTTGACCGGGACACAGGTATATCGTGGGCCTGAACCCTTCGAATGTCTTGATGAGCGCAAGGCCTCGCGCAGAAATGTGGCGCCCGCCCAAGCCGGACCTCCCTTGGTGTGATCAGGGCGGCGCGCGGGCCGCCCGTTCGAGCCGGCCCCCGGTCCTGCTGCTTCTGCGGATGCCCGCCCATGCCGGGATCTGCGGCCTCCCGGGCTTTCGCGATTCACGTGCGAGACGGTAGACTCATGGTATTTGCCGGCGCCGACGTGGACAATGCGATATGTCTGACCCCTTATCCGAAGAAGAGCTCCGGGCGCTCGATTCGTTTCTTCTGTGCGAAGTCGACGCAGACGAGGCGATGACCATCGATATGCTCGATGGCTATCTCCACGCCATCGCGATCGGGCCGACAACGTTACATCCCCAGCAGTGGCTGCCCGGCGTTTGGGGTGGCAGTGGCGCGATGCCACCCATGGCGTCGCTTGCGGACATGAATCGCATTCTGGGCCTGATACTGCGGCACTTCAATGGGATTGTGGACGGCCTCCAGGCCGAATCCCCGGACTTCTATCCGGTCTGGATGACATCCCGCTATCGCGGTCGTGACTATGACGAGGCCGAGGGGTGGGCCTACGGTTTCATAGCCGGCATGAAGCTCTGCTGGAAGGATTGGCAGCTTTTGCTGGATACGCCGCAAGGGCAGGCGTGGTTCCGCCCGATCACCCTGCTTGGCGGAGAGGATCTGGCGGCCGATGAACAGGAGTTGGTTAAAACACCGGCGCGGCGGGCCAGGATCGCCCTCCAGATACCCGAGTCGATTCTGGCCATGCACGCCTATTGGATGCCGATGCGCATCGCCATCCATGAGCGTGCAATGGCCACGACCTTGCAGCGCAGGGTAGGGCGCAATGAGCCCTGTCCGTGCAAAAGTGGCAAGAAATTCAAGAAATGCTGCGGGCTGCCCGCCCAATTGCACTGACCGGCGTTTGATCAGGGTCTTGGTGGTTGCCGCCGGGCGGTCTCGGAAATCCAGGGGACACAGGCCTGCCCGGTCAAGCCGGGCCTGGGTCGCGCACACGGTTTCAGGCGGCGCCTGCCGCTGCCGAACGCGCAAGCGGGCGCGTCACTGCCCGTCTCCCCACCAAAGACACAGGTTTAGGGTCGCAGGCCAAAGCGCCCCTTCCTTTCGCTTGATGGTCCTCACTTCGTTCCTTGCCGCACAGGGATCACGGAGCCAGAATGCAGCGTGCCGCAGAGCGCGCGGTCCGTGTCGGGCCGGATCCGCTACCCCTTGAAGCCCTCTGTGCCGTGGCGCCCTGATCCCGGGGGACAAAAACCGGTGCCGCCCCTGTCGGCTGCCGATCCGGGAACCTGTGGCGGGGGGGCCAGTGTGAGCTTGCGCGGCAAGCTGTGTGCGATTGCCGGGAAATCTCCGCGGCGAGATGTGCAAACACATCGCGGCGCGAACAGGAGGTGTCATGGCGGCGTTTCTGAGTTGCAGACGCGGACAAGGCGCACGCCTATGGTGTTGACAAGGTGCCAGCCACGGTGGTGCCGATCGACGGTGGCCGCGGTCTGTGCTTTTTCGGGCTGACCGGGGGCTATGAGCTCGTTTCGCTTCTCGAGGCGATCCTTATGGTTTCGATCGGTCATTCCGGTCTCGATCCGGCAATCGAGACGCTCGCCCGGCGGATACATGAACCCGTGCACCTGGAGATCATGGTCACGCTCATCTGCCCCTGCTGTCCACGCATGGCGCAGTTTGCGCATCAGCTCACGTTCGCCGTGAAAGATATTCAGGCGGATATGATTGGTGCCGCCGGGTTTCCGACACGGGTGCAGCACTACCAGGTGCAGGGTGTGCCAGTGACAGTCATCAATGAACGGCGTGGTTTCGAGGGGGCGCTGCCCGCAGAGTCGGCGATGATGGAGATTCTGAAGCGTGTCGACCCTGATACTCACGAGCAGATCGAGACCGCGGCGCGGGGAGCGCGCGGGGAGCGCCAGGCGCGGGCCGCGCGCCCTGGCACGCTTTACGACGTGACGGTGATCGGCGCAGGTCCCACCGGACTCACAGCGGCGCTCTATGCCACCCGCAAGGGCAGGCAGGTGCTGCTCATCGGCAAGAAGGCCGGCGGGCAGGTCAATGACACGGCACTGGTGGAGAATTACCCAGGCTTTGTGCGCATTGCCGGCACGGAGCTTGCTCAGGCGCTGCGCCATCATGCCGAGGCCTACCTGGTTGCCGAACGCGGCCACACTTTCGTGACGACGGTGCGTCGTGCCAACGGCGTATTCCAAGTGGTCACCGAGAATGACCAGACCTATCGTGGCCGCTGTCTGATCTATGTCGCGGGCAAGTGGTATCGACGGCTTGGCGTGCCCGGCGAGGAGCGCTTCCTTGGCCACGGCGTGGGGTTTTGTGCCACCTGCGATGCGCCTTTGTACGCCGGCAAGCGCGTTGCGGTGGTTGGCGGCGGCAATTCGGCCTTTACGGCCGTGCGTGACCTCTCGCCGTTTGCGCGCGAAATCCACCTGATCCACATGCTCGATGGCTTCCAGGCCGATCCCGTGCTTGTGGAAGAAGTGGAACGCTCGCCCAAGGGGAAATTCCACCTGAAGGCCGCCGTGCGGGCATTCTTTTGTGACCTGGCGCTTTCGGGCGTGCGCATTGTCGCCGGGGACCGCGCGCAGCGCTATGATCTTGCGGTAGAGGGCGTATCCTCGAAATCGGGCTGGTGCCGAACACCGGACCCCGGACCCCGGACCCCTCAAGGGGCTGGTGACGCCAAATGGCGCAGGGGAAGTGCCGGTGCTGCGCGAACAGACTAGGATGTCCCTGGTCTCTTTGCCGCGGGCGATGTGACTGATGAGGCAGACAAACAGATCGTCATCGCGGCAGGCGGCGGGGCACGGGCAGCGCTTGCGGCGGAGCGTTATCTGGCCGCCGCCAGACCCGCTGCGGTTTCGGTTTGAGGTCGCTGGATACAAAGCAGGGGATAGAGCCGGCGGGTGTGAAGGGGCCAGATATTTGTTGTCCTGATGGAGAGCAAGACATGGACGAACTCACGAAAGACGAAAGCCGGGCACTGCACGAGGCGCTTGATGACGAGTACCGGGCGTGGGCCACTTACGACCAGGTGCTCGCCGATTTCGGCGCATGCCGGCCGTTTCACCACATTCGCGACGCCGAGGGGCGCCACATCGACGCACTGGCTGCGCTTTTTGTCCGTTACGGGCTCGCGCTGCCGCCAAACCCGTGGATCGGCAAGGTGCCGCATTTCGCCAATGCGCGGGAAGCCTGCGAAGCAGGTGTCGCGGCAGAGATCACCAACGGCGAAATGTACGAGCGGCTGCTTGGTGCGACCATCCACCCCGATATACTCGCGGTATTCCGCCGTTTGCAGGAAGCTTCACAGCGGCGCCACCTGCCGGCTTTCCAGCGCTGTGCCGGACGCACGACGCATCATCGCGGCACGGATCAGGGTCATCACGGCCACAGCGGTGGGCACCCGGCGTGAGGGCGTGCCTGCAGGAAGACGATCGTAGTCATGGCCACGCGCACGCCGGAGACCGGCCGTCTGCGTGTGTTCAGCGGGATCACGGGATACGGCAGCCGCGGCGAAACGCTGCCAAACGCAAGACGCAGGCCGAAGGTATCGCGATGTGTAGGACGGGAGAGGCATGATCGGGCCGGTTCCCCTCTTGCCGCCGCGCCTGCGCCGGATCATGGATCTGGCGCAGGGGTTGAAGCCGATTCCCATGGCGGTCGTAGATGCCGCCGAAGAGCACGTGCTCGCGGGCGCGCACGAGGCGGCACAGGCAGGCTTGATCGAGCCGATTCTGATCGGGCGCCGCCAGCTGGTCGAGCCTTTGTGCGAGAAGATGGGGTTTGCGTCCACCGCCTACCCGATCATCGAGGCGCAATCCGATGCCCAGGCGGCCGAGCGCGGTGTGCAGTACGTGGTGGAAGGGCGCGCGGCCGCGCTCATGAAAGGCTGGATTCACACGGATGTGCTGATGCATCCGGTGCTGGCGCAGTTGCGCACCGCGCGGCGCGTGAGCCATGTATTCGTGGCGGAATTGGCCACTTATCACAAATTGCTATGCGTCACCGATGCCGCTATCAATATCGCGCCCGATCTGATGACGAAGGCGGCTATCGTGCAGAATGCCGTTGATCTGGTCGGACTGCTCGGTATTGAGATGCCGAAGGTGGCGGCGCTGTCTGCCGTCGAGGTGGTCAAGCCCGCCATCGCTTCCACCATCGACGCTGCGTGCCTGAGCAAGATGGCTCAGCGCGGACAGATCCACCACGCGATTGTCGATGGGCCATTGGCCTTTGACAATGCCATATCCCGGGACGCCGCCCGCACCAAGCAGATCGACAGTCCCGTTGCAGGCGACGTGGATATCCTGCTGGCACCAGATCTCGCCTCAGGCAATATTCTGGCCAAGGATCTCGAATATCTGGCCGGAGCCACCCTGGCTGGCATCGTCGTGGGTGCGCGTGTGCCGATCGTTCTCCCTTCCCGTTCCGACCCGCCGGCTGCGCGCCTTATCTCTGCGGCCATTGCACTGCTCGTGCACCATCGGTGGGACAGTGGAGGCGAAGCCTGACGGCCAGCCCCGATTCCGGTCGGCGGTGCCCGGCTCCGCTCGCAGGCTGCATGCGGCCAGGACGTCATCCATGAGAAGCCTGTCTGCGCAACCCAATCAGAAAGCGGGGCGCACCGACGGCTGATCGCCAACAGATGGTGAACAGCCGGTCTGGCGCAGGCTGTTCCGCCACGTCCGTTACCGCAAAGGCGACATCCTGGAATTCGAGCGCCGCAGCGCACAGCATCTGATGACGCTGTTTGGCGTCAAACGGGAGCCCAATCCGGAAGTGCCAGAAGGGGCGCAGGGTCTCGATGCCAAGACTGAAAGACAACTACTTCACCACCAAAGAAATTGTCGAAGCAGCATCGCTACCCATCCACCTGTTCCGTGTTCAGGCCGAGCGCAGTTGCAAACGCGTTTCACACCTCTTGCAGCGTGAGGGTGTAGAGATCGGCGTAGAGCAGCTGGTTCGAGGCGAGCAGCGCAACCAGGGCGGGAGAGGCGGTTTTTATGGTGATCTTCCGACAGAAACTTCGTGGACCTTGCGCCGGGGATGTGCGGCCGCTATACTTGTACAACTAATGGAACAGGTATCGTGATCATGAAAGTCGTGACCTACACCCAGGCGCGCAATGAACTCAAATCCATCCTGGATGGCGTCGTCCAGGATGCCGATGTCACGATCATCAGCCGCCGCGATGCCGAGGGCGA
>JAJYHH010000054.1:19492-25038 GCA_021784845.1 Pseudomonadota bacterium | reverse complement strand
GGGCGCGGCTGCGGCAGAGATCCGGTCACCGCGGGCCCGGCCACGCTCAGATAAGGCATCGCGGGGATCCCCGCAAACGCGCCAAACGAAACCTGCATCAGTCTCTGCATGGCGATCATTTGCCGGTCCATCGCAACCTGCATGGCCTGCACGGCCGCCATGTCGCGCGCAAACACCGTGCGCGCGGCACCCGACGTCTGTTGCGACATGCGCACGCCACCGGCCCCGGGCGGGGCAGCCGCGCCCCATGTGAAGGATTCCTCCCGCAGTACGCCGCCGCCCGGCAGCCGGACGACCCGCTCAAAGCCATGAAGAGGAATGGCGCGACCATCGACGCGCGCGTACACCGTGACCGGGTGCGGCGCTGCCGCGGGTGCCGCCAGGGCCACACCGGTCATCCCGAGAGCGGCCGCGCCGAGCACTGCGGCGCCAACGGTTATGGCGATGAGACGACTTTTTCTGTGCATAATTGCCTCCTTAATCTTGCCGTATTGGATCGCGTCCAACCAGACGAGGTCTTGAAGCGAACTCAAGAGACCGCAGAAAATGGCAGAAGTTCCACGGACTGTCCGCGGCAAAAACGGCTGCAAGGCTTTGTCAGGGGGAGCCCATGCGCAAGCAGGAACAAAGCGGGCACCCGTTGCATCGACGCCCGTTTTCCGTCCATGCCTGATCGGAACCAGGGCGCGCATCGCCGCCGGAGGCCCTCTGTGGGCACGGGCTTTCAACCGGGAGAACCGTGACCCTGAACTTTGAGGTTCGCGGTCAAACACGCCTTGCTCGCGGCACGGAAACGATCGGCCAGAACGACCGCGCACCGGCCTCACCGCCTTGTACTCAAGCGGCCTTCGCGGCCCCCGAAGAAGCGCCTGTCGGACAGCGAACGGCGAGACGCCTGCGCCTTGCCGCGTCCACCCGGGCCTCGGTGCGAAAGCTACACGTTTTGGCGGTTATATGACCGGTTTTCGAGGATCCAGGGGCCAACCCCCAGCGACCCTGCGCAACCATCAGGCACGAAAAAACCGTCACACGCCCGACAGGGCACGCCGCTGCGCGCGTGACCTCTTGCCGCCCTTTAGAAGAACGTGCTCACAGCCGCGTCGAGGGCGTCCCGCATATCCGGATCGTCGGTGATCGGACGCACCAGGGCAACACTGCAGGCGGCCACCGGATCGATGCCCTTCTGCATGAGCGAGCCCGCGTAGATCAGCATGCGCGTAGACAGACCCTCGTCGAGCCCATGTCCCTTCAGATTGCGCGAACGCTCGGCCGTCGAGACCAGTTTGCTCGCCACATCCATCGAAACGCCTGATTCGTGCGCCACGATCTCGATCTCAATATCCCGTTCCGGATAGCCGAAATCCAGAGCGCCGAAGCGCTGCTTCGTCGACTGCTTCAAGTCCTTCATGGCCGACTGATAACCGGGGTTATAGGAAATCACGAGCTGGAAATCGGGATGCGCATGGATCAATTCCCCCTTCTTGTCGAGGGGCAGGCTGCGCCGGTGATCGGTAAGCGGATGGATCACGACCGTCGTGTCCTGCCGGGCCTCTACCACTTCGTCGAGATAACAGATCGCGCCGATGCGTGCGGCCGTGGTAAGCGGTCCGTCCTGCCATTTGGTGCCGTCCCGGTCGAGCAGGAAGCGCCCGACCAGATCGGATGCGGTCATGTCCTCGTTGCAGGCAACGCTGACGAGCGGCCGCCTGAGGCGCCAGGCCATGTACTCGATGAAGCGTGACTTCCCGCAGCCCGTGGGTCCCTTGACCATCATGGGCAGGCGCGCGGCATAAGCGGCCTCGAAAAGGCCGATCTCGCCATTGACCTCCTTGTAATAGGGTTCTTTCGCGATGACGTACTGCTTTTCAAGATCGGGCATCGGAGACCTCGTTAGGGAACAGTGGACGGAACACAATCAGCTCTTGAACTTGACCAGACGGCTCACCTGGATGTCGGAAACGAAGACCACACCCATGTGTTTGTCGAAGAAGGGCGCAAAGCCCTCGAGAATGGGCGCCACCAGTTCCTCGCTGACCGCAACGATGATCATGATCAGGACATCGTCTTCGTTGAACATGACATGTCCTTCGTACATGCCATGACTGCCCTTGCCGGAAAGATTGCCGACGATGGTGTAGCCCTTCAACCCGGCACGATCGAGCAGATCGGTGGCAAAGTCCTTGTGTGCACCCTCGAGGATGATCTCGAGTTTCTTCAAGGGGCTGAGATTCAAAGATTTCATGCGCAAGCCTCCAGAGCAGAATCGGTGGCGGAAGCAGGATGGCCGGCCTGTCCGGAACACGGATGGACATGGAAGCCGTCATCTTCCAGGACGTGCACGCGGTAGTCGTCCTCGGGATCCAGGACCAGAAGCCGCACCCAGCCACCGCCGATGAGGGCCTTGACCTTGGCTATGCGCCCCACGGTGCGCTGGGCGAATTCAAGAGGCGCCTCCACCAGCGCGATGAGACGGACCGGCTGGTGATACGGTTTGCCATCCTTGAGAACGGTCTGACTGGGCAATCCCGTGCGCAAGTCGCTCTGGTTGCCGGTCATCACCGCAAAACGTCCCGCCACATTGTGATACACCTTGCTGCCACTCCCGTAGTTCTCCGTGTCGACCACCGAGAAATAGTGCTCGAGATTGATCCACTCGCCCACCACGAGGGGGCCGGTCAGGATATTCTCGAGCAGGCGGCCCTTCGGGTCGAGTCGATAGTCGTAGGATTGCAGGAAGGCGCGTCCCTCCAGACTCACACCCTCGGTGAGCGCACGGCGGCCGACAATCGCATAGGCATTGCGCGACAGCCCCCATTCGGGCCGCACCTGCGACCAGTCGTGGGCCTGGCGCCGCGCCAGCGCCGCCGCCGCGAAGGGGTCGAGCCCTGATCGGGGCGCAACACCCAGAAGCGGCATCCGTTCGGCGGCGCAACACCGCGTGGCGGCCGCAAATCCGCTGCGCAACCGTTCAAGATACAGAAGATGCCGCGCCGGCAGGAGGTCGATGTCGTGGAGCTCGATCGCGTCGGTGGTGGTGTTGTGGATGGCCGGCAGAAACCATGTGTCATCGGGGATGACAAGACCCTGCTCGCGCAGGCGGCGGCGCACCTCCGGCTTGTTGGCCATGACGGCGAGCGCGCGCGCATTGGGCAGGCCGCGGCCGCCGCCGCAGGCGCCACAGTCCAGTGCCGATTCGTAAGGGTTGTTCGAGCTGCGGCTTCCGTGGCCGATCAAAAGGACGAAGCGCGAAAAATTGCGATCAAGGCCGATCGAAAGCAGGGCCTGCATCACATAGCGGACCTGCTCCTCGACGCTAAAGCCGATGCGCCCAAGACGCCCCCGCTGCAGGTTGGTCGCCGCCCGGTCGATGCGGTAGACATGCCGCAACTTCTCCATGAAATCCTCTTCCGCGGCCGGCGTCATGCCCAGCCGCCGGGCGAGAACGCTCGGCCCCTGCTCGTAGCGCAGGGCGATTTCGCGGAGATTGCGCACGTCGTCGTCGGTCACCTGGTCGCGCGGTATGCCGAGCTCCTGCTTGAGGGCGCGGACTATCATCGCCCTTTGTACCGCGCGGATGATGGAGTCGGCCTCCTCGGGATTCAGTTTGTCGAGCAGCAGGCGCGTCACCGGTTTTTCGCCACGGAGACGATTATGCCAGTAGTGATAGCTAAGAGGCGCCACCGTTTTGCCGACTAGACCCAGACTAAAGAGCAGGCCGAGGGCCTCCACGGCGACAAAGGGCGAAAGCACGGAGGCCTTGAGCTCGTGGAGCACATGCTCGAGAGCCCCGTAGAGGGGTTCCTCGGCGAGCTCCAATCCAGCCGGTATCTCAAGGACCAGGTTTTTCGGCGTCTGCACGGCAGGGCAGAGATGCGTTTCGCTGCCTTTGCCGTACTCCAGATAGCCGATGGGCACACCAAAGAATCCGGCGATGCCGAACGTCTGATAATCACCGAGAGCCTCCAGATGCCGACGCACGGGTTCCGAGCGGACATCGATGCAGAACAGGGCCTGGGCAAAGGGGCGCTTGTTGTTGCGTTCGGTCTGCGCGGGCGGATGGATGCGCGTGACAAGCTCGGTGATGCAGTGGGATTCCATGGCCTGCAGCCACGCATAACCTTCGCCCGCCTCCCAGTCGCGCAATACCCCAAGGACTGCGTCCCATTGCACCGGCGACAGGCCAGCGAGGGCCTCTTCGGCACTCGCGCCGATGCTCTTCGCGAGATCGGCCAGGGCGCGGATCTGGCGCTGGTTTTCCCAGTCGGCCTTGGCCGTCACATAGGCACCAGCCAGTGTGGCGATTTGCGCGGCCCGTCCGCGCGCCAGCGCATCATCCACCTTGTGCGCCCAGGCCGGCAGAATCGATCCGCTGTTGAGCTCGTGCTGGAGATAGGCACGCTGCGGCTCCTCCTGCAGGAGGACGTCGATCTCGGCGGCCGAGGCCGGGGTGCGGTGGTGACGGCCGCTCTCCTGCAGGAGCGCAAAGCCAAGCACCATCCGCACGGCCAGAAAATCGACCAGATCGGCCGGATAGCGCTGCGCCCAGTAGTAATGCTTGGCGCTTATGCGATACCGGATGAAGCCGGCCCAGCCGTGCATGCGCGTCAGCTCGTGGGTGATATAACCCTGCCACGCGGATTCGGGCACTTTAAGGAGATGCAGAATATGCGCCACCATCCCTTCGGCGGTCTCCTCCTGCGCCAGAACCTGACGCAGATGCAGGCCCCGCAGGAGGAATCGCACATTGCGCTTGGCGATCTCCTTCCAGGACTGGAAAAACCCCGCTTCACGGCCGGGTGACTGCCAGGCCGACTGCCCTTCGTCAAAGAAATCGAGACAGCTCTTCGTCAGCAGATCATCCAGGGTGGCGCCGATTTCGGTGCCGAAAAGTGCGTCCACGCGCCTGTAGACCGGTGACTCCGCAGACAGCTTCGCCTTTAACCGCGCACGCAAAAGCGCATCCAGATCGCCATCGGGCCGCATGCCGGGCTGCCCGCGCAGGACGGCCGCAAGCGCCGCGCCATTGACCCAGTCACCGTCTTCGATGAGCCGCGGCCGCGTACAGACGGTACTCAGCTGCCACAGCCAGGCCTCCCAGTCCAGCCCGGGCAGCGTCTCGCCGCGTGCCGCAAGGAAGCGCCGGATGCGTCGCCGCAATTCGTCGTCATCGACCTGGCCCTCGCGCCGATAGGCCTGGTACTCGCAACGGCTGAGATAACCGCGGGCATGGAAAAGACGGCCACCCTCGGCGACCGCTTCGGCGAAGGGTTTGTCTTCGAGGCCATAGAGCGGGTTATGGTGGATGAACGTGCGCATCGGCCAAAAGCGCGGGATCGGCTCCCCCGCCACGTAGACCATGGAGCGCACCTTGAGACGATCACTGAGGGTCAGCGTCATAAACCCACCCCGCTTCCATAGAAACCGAGCGCAACCGTGGCAAGCAGCGCAAGACCCGTCAAGGCGGCAGCACCCCGGCCAAGATCTGTCACGGCTTCACCGCGATAATCCCCAAACAGCACATCCTGAAAAAGGCGGCCAGCCACCCA
>JAJYHH010000054.1:12586-18882 GCA_021784845.1 Pseudomonadota bacterium | reverse complement strand
CCCATGTCAGCACCACCCCAGCCAGACGTTCAGCCGGCGCGACCAGTGCAGCAGGATTTGACCGAGGCGCTCGTAGGCATCAGCCACATACAGCTCGCGTGACAAGAGCGCATAAAGACCGAGATAGGCGCTGCGCCAGCGCCCGCTCAGGTTCTGTCCGAGATCCCGGGAATCGGCAAGGAACGTCAAGGCCCAGCCGCCGACGAAGATCAGCGTCAAAATGAGCACCAGCGCATCGAAGGAAAGGCGGTGGATGCTGGCCGCCGCGTAGAGCATCAGGCTTTCGTGCTCGTCGGGATAGAGCAGCCTGCCGAAATAGTGGCTGATCAGGGTGTAGCCAATGACGATGATGACGAAGGACACGAGGATGCCGATCATCAGGCGCCAGGGATTCTGCTGCGACATCTTGTGGGCGGCAAAGAGCGCCTGGGCGCCCGTCACCCAGCCAAAGAACAACAAGACCAGGACACCCTGTTCAAAAAAGAGATGCCGCGAAACGAAGAGGTGGGAGAGACTCAAGACCACCAGCGGCACGAGAACGGTCAGGCTTGCCGCCACAAGCCAGGGCAGGCGCGAGGGCTTCGCCGGCCGCCGCTCGACCACGGAAACATAGATGGGGTCAGGCGGCACGGCATCGTGGGCGCGCGCTTCGCCGATCACGTCCCCCGCCCCCAGAAAGAGCGAGGCCTTGAAAAAGCCATGCGCTATGAGATGGAACACCGCGAGCGGAAAGGCGCCCAGACCGCACTCCATGACCATGAAGCCCATCTGGCCCATGGTCGAATAACCCAGAGACCGCTTGATGTCGTTTTGAATCAGCATAAGGGCCGATCCGGTGACCGCCGTCACCAGCCCGACGGCAAAGGTTGCGTGCAGGACCCATCCCGCATGCTCAAAAAGCGGTGCAAAGCGATTGAACAGGATGCCGCCGGCATTGACGATGCCGGCATGCATCAAGGCAGACACCGGCGTCGGACCATCCATGGTATAGGGCAGCCAGGTGTGCAGCGGGAACTGGGCCGAACGGGCGAAGGCGGCGAGGGCCACGAGAGATCCGGTGAGCTCGGTCACCGGCAGACCCCACAGCTGCAGATGGGGGGCCTGCTGGATGCGCGCAAAGATCACGGGCAGCGAAATACTGTGATAGCAATGGATGAGAATCAGGGCCGCGAACCACAAGGGTAGATCCCCGAAACGGTAGGTCAGCTGCGTCCAGAGCGCGTAACGGCCCGCCGCCGGACGTCTGTGATCATGACCCAGCAGGAAATACAGAAAGACGCCCACCAGAAACCAGGCCACCAGCAGGGTCACAAGGTCTGCGGCCGACACCATGAACAGAATCACCGCCGTCATGAGATCAAGGAGCGCAAAGAAACGGGCATAGCCTGGCTCCTCGATCATATAGCGCACCGAATAGATGTGCACGATGAGGCTGATGCCCGCAACGAAAATCCACAGCACAAGGCTCAGCGGATCCAGCCACAGGCTCCCCCAGCGCCCTCCGCTGCCGACCACGGCGACATGGCTCACCATAAGATAGTGGACGAACACCACCGCGCCTGCCAGCAAGGTGAGGGCCGTGGCGCCCACGCTCAGCCGCGCCGCCGCCTGGCGGTGTGTCCGCAGGAAACCGAGAATGAACAACGCCGACGCCACCGGCAGGCAAGGAACGAGGATTGCTAGGGATTCCATCGTGACTGTCTCTCTGCGCCGTCGATCACTTGGTCATTGAGATATAAAGCTGCGGAAGCTTCTCCGGCAACCGGTCCACATGATCCAGCACCAGATAATTGCGCGCGCCGAAAATCCGCGACACATACTCGTCGGCGTAAGGATCGAGCGACAAGCAGAAAGTGCGCACGCCCCGCCGCGCGAGCTCGTCCACCGCCTTTTTGGCATCGAAGCGCAGATATTGGGGGTCGCGCACGTCGTTATCCGCCGGTTCGCCGTCCGTAAGCAGGATGACGAGTTTCTTTTGGCTTGCGCGACGATCCATCAGGTGGCCCGCGTGGCGCAGCGCCGCCCCCATGCGCGTGGAAAGCTGGCCTTTCATGCCGGCGAGCCGCGCCTTGACCTTGTCGTCATAGGGCGCATCGAAATTCTTGAAGCGGTAGAACTCCACATCATGGCGCCCGTTCGAGTCGAAACCGCACAGCATGAAGGGGTCCCCGATCCGCGCCAGGGCATCGGCGAGCAGCGCCGCCGCCTCCCGGGCCAGCTGCAAGACGGTGACGTCACCTTCCGCCCGCGAGCGCAGACGGTCATTAGTGGATTCCGACAGATCGATAAGCAGCATGACCGACAGATCGCGTATATGCAGCCGGGTGCGAATGCCGATGCGCGGGTCGGGCTGGTGCCCCATGCGGATATCCGTCAGGGCCAGCACCGCCGCGTTCAGGTCGATCTCATCCCCATCTTCCACTTTGCGCTCGCGGATCACACCCTGGGGCTGAACTGCCTCGATCAGCTTCTTCAACCGCGATACCAGCGGTTTCTGTGCCTCCAGAAACCCGTTTATGACGGCCGGATCGCCCACTTTCGGGTGCTTCTCGTAGAGCGTCACCCACAAAGGGCGCTCAAGCTGAGTTTGATAATCCCACTCCGGGTAGGTCATCGGCTGGGAAACCGGCGCCTTGCCCTCGCGCTCATTGATCGTGGTGCCGTCGTCGTCGTAGAACTCCGTAGACAGTATCCAGACTTCCTGCGCGTCGTCGCCTGCGGTCTCGACATCGAGGGTATTTAGCATTTCCATCAGACTGACATGCCGGCGCACCTGATGCTCGCCACCGCCAAGCGGGTCACCCAGGCCCTGGGATGCGGGCGCAGTCCAGAGATACCGGTTGTCATCGCGGTAAGGAATGGCCGCGAAATCAGCCCCCGGCATGAACGCAAGGCCAGAGGCCTCGGCCTGCGCCGCGAGCGCCTCGGCGGCCGCGAGCAGCCGCGTGTAGCGGCCCTCGTCATCCACCGACAGCTGGTTGAAAGCCTCCCGCGCCCGGCCGACCTGGGGATGATCGTCGGCATACTGCGCATCCAGCAGCGCAAGGGCGCAGCGGTCGAGGACCGCGGCAAGATCGGCATCCGGGCGCTGATCGACCGTGGCCTTAACGGTCGCAGCCTGGCGCCACAGCGGGTAGAGACCGGGAAACTGCGCCACGGCCGCCCGCTCCACAAAGGCGTCCTCGAGCAGTCCGATCCACAGCTTCTGCGCGGCGGTCGCCAGTTCGAACCGGGGGTCGAAATGCGAGAGCGCCACGTGGGCGCTGGCGTGGGCGGCCGCCGCCCGGAAGAGCTCCAGGGCGCCGATGCGCTCGCCGCGCGCGTTTTCCCAGTCGTCATAGGCGTCCGGGACAAAGATGAAGTAGTTCTCGATATACGGCCTGTATCCCTCGCGGGTCTCGAAGTCCCCGGAGGTCGGCCGCAGGAAGAAATCCCGTCCCCACAGCGCGCGCAGATACATAATGAGGCGCCGCTGAACGTCGATGAACAGGATGCCGCGTCGTTCCTGCTGCATGACGGCATGGGCCTGCGGGCTGACCAGACCGAAGAAATCGGCCTGCGCGGGGAAGTCATGGCGGTAGGCCGACACTCCCCACATGGCCCACCGGCGCAGCCCCCCAAGCGTCATCTGATCAAGAAGAACCTCGATCTTGCCGAGCATCGGCCGTACCCCCTGCGGGGCCTGGGCGAGCAGCTGGTCGAGCAGCAAGAGATACCCGCGAAAGAGCTCTATCTCGCCCAGGCGCCGGGCCACCACCGGGGCTTTGGAGAAAAACAGCGCGAGCACGTGGGCGCTGGTCTTTGAATACATGCGGATGGCCGTGGAGAGCATCTCGAAGACCGCCTGTTCGCCGATCTCCCGTGCCACCTGTGGTGCGCTCTCGATGAAGGCCACCACCAGATCGGTGCCGCGGCCGAGCGCCTTCAGGCTGCTCGCGCCCTGGAGGTAGGCCTCGAGCCCGCGCGCCGTGAAAACTCGTGCCGCTTCATGCCAATTGGCCTCGAGGACATCGCCGGCGTGTTCGCCAAGATCCTCGAGAAGCTCCGGATAATCTGCCAATTGCATCGTCATGCCGCCGTTGCCTTAAATGGTGTGCGTGACAAACCCCCGGTGGTGCCTGCGTGCGCCTCGCGCAGCGGGGGCGCCGGTCAGTCCGGCCAGATGCGGGCCGGGTTGGTGGCGCGACCGCCCCCGTGGTTCAGATCGGCGTCCCGGACGGGCTGCGCAGACCCCGTCGGTGCCGGCGTCTGCGGGCTTTTGCCCTCATCGGCCGTCTTCGCTGGCCCGCCGGTACGCCGCCGCGGCGCCTGCATACTGGCGCTCAGTTTGTCTTCCAGATTGCTCATTTCAAGACCTCCTCGATGAGTCGTTCCATCTCGTCCGTGGCGGCCGTTGCGCGCTGACCCATGTGATAAACGCTCAACCCCTCGACCGCCGCATTCCGGTAAATGGCGCGGCGGCCGATCCGCACGGGCAGAACGGGCAGTCCCATCGTCTCCATCGCCGACTGCGAGGCCCGCGACAGCGCGCTCTGCGGCTCCACCTGGTTTAGCAGGAAAAAGGCCTGCAAGCCGGGCCTGCGCCCCTGCAGCCGCCGGAGAAGTTCGGCGCTGCGGCGGCTGGCCCACAGATCGAGGGGTGACGGCAACACCGGCATCAGCACCACATCGGCCTGCCCCAGAATTCCGTCGATCTCGGGTTCGTCCAGCCGGGGCGGGCAATCGTAGACCTGGTAGCGATGATGCTGCTGCAGGCGTTCATCGAACGCCGCCCACTCGCAAAAGGCAATGGCGTAATGTCCATCCCGCTCGGCCCAGTCGGCCCAGTGACCCAGACTGCCCTGCGGATCGGCGTCGACCAGCAGCGTGCTGGCCCGGCGCGCCAGTCCCATGGCGAGGTTCCAGGCGATGGTCGTCTTGCCGCAGCCCCCCTTGCCGTTGTAGACAGCGATCCGCCGGGTGGCCGCCATGGGCGTTCAGCCGCGCACCCGGCGCGCGCACTCGTCGGCGCCGCCGGCGAAATCCCGCAACCGCGGATCGGCCGCTTCGCCCTCGAAGCGGATGGTCACAATGACATGAGTCCGGGCGAAATTGAGGTCGGGATAATAACCGCTCGCCTCGGACAGGCTCGTCAGACCATCAAGGAACGCGCGTGTCGTCGCATAGTCTGCAAACTCGAACCGCTTGTTCCAGGTCAGCGGCCGCTTCTGGCGGTCCCAGCCCGAAGGAACCGAATCGTCATCACCATCCATCCGCGCCTCCTTAGCCGCGCCCTTCGAGGTGCGCAAGACTCTCCTGCAGGTGCTGCAGGTGCCCTTCTTCGTCCCGCCGCAGGCGCGCAAACAGCGCCGCCGCCTCCGGATCACGCAAGCGGGTGGCGAAGGCCTCCGCCTCACTGTACAGGTCCACGGCCGCCGCCTCCAGATCCACGTCGTGCAGCAGCATGTCGCGCAGGTCCCGTCCGGGCCGCGGCGGGCGCAGCTGACCGCCGCTCGGCGCGATCCCCATCACCAGCAACCGCTGATTGAGCAGGTCCGCATGGCCCAGCTCTTCGCGGGATTCCTGGAGAAAGGTCTCCGCCCAATCCCGCAGACCCCAGAGCGTACACAGACTGGCCTGGGTGAGATACTGTTGCACGGCACCGTATTCGTGATTCAGCGCCTGACCCAGGAAGCCGATGATGCGTGGATGATTGCGCATCAGGCGCGCCTGCTCAACTCAGGTTGCCCGTCACGTCGCCGTCCCGGCCGCCGCCCCCGCCATCGGGGCGAACCGGCAGAATGTTTTCCACTTCGGAGTGGACGCGGGCGATGATATGCGCCGCCACCAGACCGTCGCCCACACGCTCACAGGCGTCTGCGCCGGCCCGCACCGCGGCATTGACCGCGCCCGTCTCGCCCCGCACCAGCACCGTCACATAACCGCCGCCGACGAACTGACGGCCGATCAGACGGACTTCCGCCGCCTTGGTCATGGCGTCAGCCGCCTCGATGGCCGGCACCAGACCGCGCGTCTCGATCATGCCCAATGCAATACCCGTCAGACTTGCCATTCGTGTTCTCCTCGAAGGTCTCGATGCCTTGGCATCCAATCCGTCATACACCCGCGGTACCGGATTTGGGGCGTCTGGGTCACACGCATTTCCCTGTACCCGGCTGCGCGGTGTCTCAGACGCTTGGCGCCTTGGGCAGAATGTTTTCCACTTCGGAGTGGACGCGGGCGATGATATGCGCCGCCACCAGACCGTCGCCCACACGCTCACAGGCGTCTGCGCCGGCCCGCACCGCGGCATTGAC
>JAJYHH010000054.1:10023-12543 GCA_021784845.1 Pseudomonadota bacterium | reverse complement strand
CCGACGAACTGACGGCCGATCAGACGGACTTCCGCCGCCTTGGTCATGGCGTCAGCCGCCTCGATGGCCGGCACCAGACCGCGCGTCTCGATCATGCCCAATGCAATACCCGTTACATCTGCCATTTCCGTCCCTCCTTCCCGTGTATCCGAATGTCTGCCTTACGGCTCCCAAAAATCGATGATCCCGCCGATGGTAAGGTCGGTATGGACCTCGAAATCTCCCTGCGCATAGCGCGCAGCCGATCCCGCCACAGTGAACACCCACTTGCCTGGCGGTGCCCCGACCGGATCGGTGGCCACACTCAGGCGGCCTGCGCTGTCTGCCAGAACGCGCAGTGACGCCTGCTTCAATCCCGGCCCTCGCCGCGTCACCACCAGATCCGACACCACACGCATGATTTCCATGTCACTCGGGACCCCAATTGTCGATGATGCCGATGATGGTCAGATCCGAGGGATACTCCTTGCTGCCGGCCGCCTCGCGTGCCGCCGAAGATCCCACACAGATCACCCAGTCACCCGGAATGCACCCGACGGCGTCCACGGCCACCGAACGCGGACCCCCTTCCTTGTCCTGTACGACAAGCAGGGGGCGGTGTCCCATCTCCGCAATGCGGTTGGTGGACACCAATGTTTTTTCCACCCGCATGATCTTCATGTCAGCACAACCTCCTCCAACGGGCTCCCGAGCGGTATATCCTGGATACTGCCGCGCAGATACAGCCACCCCTGTTCGACGAGCGCTGCGTAGCGGCCGCGAATCGCTTCCGCCACCCGCCGAATCTTCGTTTCGACGCGCGCCCTGCTGCCCGGAATCTGCGCATCGAAGCGGTAATGCAGCACCATCGGGATAGGCAGGCCCCGCTCGATATTGAGAGACCGGAAGATCTTTACGCCCACGTCGAGATCCGGCGCACCCTCCTCCACTGTATCCATGCGCGCGTAGTAGGCGACGTTGCGCACCTGCACTTCCTGAAACGCGTCTCCCACATTCATGAACCGCTCACCGTGTCCGCGGTCCGCATACCAGCCACCGTGGTATTCGGTCACATATTCGATCTGGCTCATATTGTTTATGAGTAACGTCGCAATCAGCCGTCGCATGCCGTCATGGGGCATGCCCGCTCCGTGTCCCCAGCCTTGCGCCGCGCCCAATGCCGCGATCGCGTCATACACCGCAAGCCGCGCCCGATCCGCATCCAGACCCAGCGTATCCCTATAGAGCGTGGCGTTGTCCACGTACCGGTAAGCGCTGATATCCCCGTTCGCATCCGGGACATGAACACGGATCGCGTCGGTGTCCGTATCCACACCGATCAACAGAATGTCGGTGCTGGCGCCGCAGCAAAATGTGTTCTCTATGGCCTCACGGAACTCCTGCAGCCGCGCAAGCGCCGCATCCGCGGCCGCCCGGTCGTTGCTGCCGTGCGCAGCACACCCCTCATGAGCGGGATCCACCGAACTCCGGTGGTAAACCGCGACCTTGAGGTAGCGGCTCTGACTGTCTACCGTGGTCGGAAAGCCTTCCCGGAAACGACGCAGCTCCATGTGCTCCCAGTGCTGAACATCGTCCTCCACATTGAAAAGCGCCCCCGCAAATCCGCGGCGATGCAAAAGCGAGGAGGCCGGCAACCGCAGGATGTACGGAAGCACGCCCTTCAGCCGCCCATCCGAACAGTTCGAAACATTCATCGCATGAAAGCCAAAACCCACCAGCATCGCGTCCAGGGTCCGTTCCGCCGCTTCCATCCGGATCCGGTCGGCAAACCGGGCAACGGCTCCCGACAGCGCCGAAAAAGTGGCCTCTGCATACAGGGCCCTGATATCAGGACCCCGTATCCATGCGCGCTCCAGCGGCACCGGTGGCAACTCAAAACCCAGGCGCTCGCGTGCCACTTCCTGGGCCCGCCGCGGAAAATCGGCGCTTCGCCCCAATGCCGCGATTTCCTGCAGTGCCGGCACAATCGCGTCAAACTGGCCCTTGATGCCCTGTTCGCATTCGAACAGACGGGCATTCTCCGCGCGATCGACCAGGGCGTGCCGGCACGACCCCACAGACAGGGTCGGACAGGCCGGATGCTCCTGGCCGCCCGCACGCGCCTGGGCCGCGCCAGACGGCGGGTAATCCCGCCGGACCCGGCTGCGCGCCATCGCGACGGGGGCCTGTGCCGGCGAAAACCCGGCGCGTGCCCGGCGAAGCGCCTGAGACTTGCGCGTATCCACGGCGGCTAGCCCCTGTTCTCCGAACGCGGCCCTGCGGACCTCGGCCTGATCGTCGTCATCCCCTGGCTCCACCCGAGTACGTCACCACCGAACCCTTTTGCGAGCTCCCGCTGCTGCCCGTGATCCGGCCTTCCGGCACGGGCGCGGCCAGCGGCTGTCCCTTATTGACCGAAGCCGACATCACGCAGGTGCGCGCCGCGCCGCGCTGGGTGGGGTTGCGCCTCTGGGCCCAATGGCCTTCGGTTCCCGTCACCCGCTCACCCCGGCTCCAGTCGTCTCCCGTGATGCGCCACGC
>JAJYHH010000054.1:0-9425 GCA_021784845.1 Pseudomonadota bacterium | reverse complement strand
CTTGCGCAGTGGGCGTAGTGCTCACGCCCATGGTAGTTCGTTCCGGTGACGGGCCAGCACCCTCCGCGCTCGTCACCAGTGGTTTTTGGGAGTTTGTCAAACCCCGTTCCCTTTACCGCCGTACCAGCCAGAGTCGTCATGGTCTGGACTTTCGCAGCATCGCCACCACAGAGCGTGGAGCTGCTGTAGCCCGTACCCGTCAGACGCAGGCACGAACCGGGTTCGTTGCCCGTCACTTTTTCGGAGCGGTCCACCAGATTGCCGGTTATGCGCTGCCGCCTGTCTGTCAGGGTTTCCTCCACTTTCGGTGGCTCCGTCGGCTCTGGTCGCGTCCGGCACAGGGACGCAAAGGTCTCCTGACTCAGATATTCGGTGCCTGTCACCGTCCGGCATTGCCCGGGCTCGAGGCCCGTGATGCGGTTCGTGCCATCCACCGCCGTCCCGGACACCGGGCGACCGCTCAGCGTATGCGTATCCGCCACCTTGCGCGGCCCGTTGATCGTCAGGCGCGCCCCGCCGGCATCGGCATACTGCGATCCGGTCACCTTCGCCGCCGTCCCCGCTTCCGCTCCCGTGACCCGGTTGGCGCGGGCCTCATCGCTGCCGCTCACGGGCAACTGGCGGCGCGCCGTGACACCGACCGCGACCTTTGCGGAACGCACGGGCAGCTCGGTCTTGCAGAGCGACCGGAAACTGTCGGAGCTGTAGTACTCCATGCCGGTCACGGGCCGGCATGCGCCCGCCTCGTCGCCGGTCATCGCCGGCGCGCGGCCGATGTAGGTTCCGGTTACGCCCACACCGCGGCCCGTATGACCCGCATGCACCTTCTCCGGGCTGCGGGCCGGAACCGTATCGCAAAAACGTCCGTAGTGCTCAGACCCCAGGTACTCGGTACCGGTGATCGTCCGGCACGAGCCCGATTCGATGCCCGTGACGGCCGGTGTCCGGTCCACTTGCGTACCCGTTACCGCACTGCCAGCCAGGGTCGTGCCGACCTCGACCTTCTGTGGTTCCTTGTATTTGCGCGAACGCTCCCGCCCTGTCGGACGGGACGGCGTATCCGCACCGCGGCCACGCTTGGCCTGCTCCTGCCGGTGCAGGCGCGCGAATTCCCGCGCGCTGCCGGTTTCGAGATAGCGCTGGCGGCTCACTGCCGACATCAGGCCCTGCACCACCGTCGCCGCGACCTTGCCTCGCTCGGCAAGCGACCGGCGCCGTGCCTTGCAGAGCTTGCGCACGCTATTGTCACGCGCCCCGAACGCGCCCTGACCGGCCTCCGCGACTTCGCAGACCGTGTCAAGCAGCCGCTCCGTCGCTTCGGCGACCGTCCCGGCCCCGGCAGCCGACACGGTTATCCCCTCCGTAGGCTGCACAGCCTGACGGCCGTCATCGCGTTGTGCCGGATCGGACCCACGCGGGGCAAGGGCGCTGCGCCGGGCGCGCTGCGCGGCGGCGGCCTGGGGCCCCCGCGGCCTGGCAGCCTGAACCTCGGACTGCACCTGCGCTCCGGGCGATACCGAAGCACCCGCCGCCGCGGTCCCATGGGATTTAGGTGCCGCCGCCCGGGCCGCGGCCACCTTTCCTTGTCCACCCTGCTTCTGCTGGGCCTGCTGGCGCCGCCTTTCCTGCGCCAGCGCCCGGCCGTGCAGCCGGCCGGATGAGGATAAATCAGACATGGTGTCCCCCTATGTGGCCCGCAATCCGGTTGTCAGCCGGACGCAGCCGATTGCTCCGATGCCGTTTTCAGGAAGCCCGATGCACCACGAACGACAACCCCTGACTCTGGGTGTAGTTGTCGTAGCCAATCACGCGGATCGAATGATTGGGGTACTCTCGCCGGCAGGCCTCGATTTCGGCGAGCACGGCATCGGCATTGCGTTCACCAAACATGGGAAGCTTCCACATGTACCAGTAGTACGCGAAACCACGGTTTCCCTCCACGTGCTCCACCGCCGGGTTCCAGCCCTGGGCGATGATGTACTGGATCTGCGCCCGGATCTGTTCGGCAGACAAAGGGGGCAGGTACGAAAACGTCTCGTACCGGCGGGTTTGCTTGTAATCTTGCACATCGGCCATAACGACCTCCTTCCTGAATGACGTATCTGATGTCGGTGACTAGCGATTCTGGACGTCGAGCTTGTCGACCGTGTCGAACTCGAACTTGATCTCTTTCCAGGTCTCGAGAGCGATCTTGAGTTCGGGCGAGTGACGCGCCGCGTTCGTCAAGATGTTCTTGCCGTCCTTTTCGATCTCCACGCCGCGGTTGCGGGCTTCGACACAGGCCTCGAGGGCCACGCGGTTGGCCGTGGCGCCCGCTGCGTTGCCCCACGGATGACCGAGCGTGCCGCCGCCGAACTGCAGGACCGAATCGTCACCGAAGATGCTGACCAGAGACGGCATGTGCCAGACGTGAATACCGCCGGAGGCGACTGCGAACACGCCGGGCATGGAACCCCAGTCCTGATCGAAGAAGATGCCGCGGCTGCGATCTTCCGGAACATACGATTCACGCAACAGGTCGATCCACCCGAGAGTGGAAGCACGATCACCTTCGAGCTTGCCCACCACCGTACCAGTGTGGAGATGGTCGCCACCAGACAGGCGCAGGGCCTTCGTCAGCACCCGGAAATGGATACCGTGGTGCGGATTGCGGTCGATCACCGCATGCATGGCGCGGTGGATGTGCAAGAGCACGCCGTTCTTGCGGCACCAGCGCGCAAGCCCGGTGTTGGCGCAAAACCCGCCCGTCAGGAAGTCGTGCATGATGATGGGCATGTTGAGCTCTTTGGCAAACTCGGCGCGCTCATACATGTCCTCCGGAGTCGGAGCCGTGACGTTCAGGTAATGTCCCTTGCGTTCACCGGTCTGGGCCTCGGCGCTGTGGATGGCGTCGGCCACGAACAGGAAACGGTCACGCCAGCGCATGAACGGCTGCGAATTGACGTTCTCGTCGTCCTTGGTGAAATCGAGACCACCACGCAGACATTCGTACACCGCGCGGCCATAGTTCTTCGCCGACAGGCCGAGCTTGGGCTTGATCGTGCAGCCGAGCATCGGACGGCCATACTTGTCCATCTTGTCGCGTTCGACCTGGATGCCATGCGGCGGGCCGTTGCAGGTCATGACGTAATGGAGCGGGAAGCGCACATCCTCGAGACGCAGGGCGCGCACTGCCTTGAACCCGAATACGTTGCCGACGAGCGAGGTGAATACGTTAACCACCGATCCTTCCTCGAAGAGGTCGATCGGATAGGCAATGAAGGCATAGAATGCGGTATCATCGCCCGGGACGTCTTCGATCCGGTAGGCGCGACCCTTGTAGTAATCGAGATCGGTGAGCAGGTCGGTCCACACCGTGGTCCACGTGCCGGTGGAAGATTCGGCAGCCACAGCCGCCGCCGCCTCTTCGCGGTCCACTCCCGGCTGCGGGATGATCTTGAAACAAGCCAGAATATCCGAGTCCAAAGGCACGTAGTCCGGAGCCCAGTACGTCTGGCGGTACTCCTTGACGCCGGCTTCATATTTACCAGCCATAGATCCTCCTCAAAGTGTCGGTCAATTCGACCTGCAAAGCGGTATAAGGCGCTCACTGTACAGAAGGTCTTTCCGTAAGGCCAAGTAAAAAAAACTTAACGTTATGTTTTAGAAAACCTTGATGTAAACGTCGGTTCTCCGGGGATCAGCAGGGGGCGCGGATGGCCTCTACCCCGGAACGCGCCACGCGGCTACCGACCCCGGTCGGGGCACAGGCAATCCCATCGGTCTTGCCAGGCAGGCGGGATCCGCTCCCTTGCACGCAGACGCCACCGGCACCCCAAAGGGGAAAGCGGGGCAGCGTGCCTGCCTGGCGGACGAAACCCTCTCTCATGCTAAAAAGGGGGGGATTGGCACAACCTGACGGCCACAACCGGGCACAGACCGTCCGTCGGCCTTGGACCCCCTTGCCCGCGCGGGACGCGCGCCGTTTCAGTCAGAGGGCGGCACAAAGGGCTGGCCCCTTTACAGCGACAGAGGGATTTACTTCAATTAAACTTAATAGACATTACGTTAAGCTGAGGTATAAATATGTTGCTGCGACGGGTCACCTTGCATCAACTGAAGATCTTCATCTCCCTGGCGCGCTGCCTGAACATGACCCGCGCCGCCGAGGAACTCCACATGACGCCGGCTGCGCTGTCCATACAGATCAAACAGCTGTCGGGGACGATCGGAGCGCCCCTGCATGAACAGATCGGCAAGCGCCTCTTCCTCACGGATACGGGCAGACTGGTCTACGCCGCCGCCCTCGACGTTTTTGATCGCATGGAGCGGCTCTCCGCCGATCTGGCGGCGGATCAGGGCCTTGAACGCGGTACCCTGAAGCTCTCCATCATCACCACGGCGCAGTATTTCGCTCCCCGTTTTCTGGGGGCATTCTGCAAGCAGCATCCAGGCATCGAGGCGACTTTGGAGGTGGCTAACCGCGACCAATTGATAGAACGCCTCAAACAGAATCTGGATGATCTCTACATCATGGGCCAGGCACCCGAACACATGAGTGTCATTGCCCAGCCATTCATGGAAAACCCGCTCGTCCTCGTGGCCCCCGCCGATCATCCCCTCGCCGCACTGGGGGACATCGAACCGGAGCAGCTTGCCGGCGAGTCGTTCATCATGCGCGAACCCGGGTCGGGTACGCGCCTCGCCGCGGAGCGCTTTTTCGAAAAGCACGGTGTGCGGCTGAAGATCCGCATGACACTGGGCAGCAACGAAGCCGTCAAACAGGCCGTGGCCGGTGGACTGGGGCTTGCTGTTTTGTCGCAGCACACCCTGACCCTCGACCAGGCGTCGGGCGCGTTCGCCGTCCTCGATGTCCGGGGGTTTCCCCTGCTGCGCCAGTGGTATGTGATTTACCCCTCGGCCAAGCAGATTTCGCCCGTGACCCGGGGTTTCCTGAATTACATCACCGCCGAAGGCGCCTCCCGAAACCAGGTGGCCTGAACACGGAGCCTGCTCTTGGGCCTGGGGGACCGTCGTCTTGCGCGCAATGCGTCCTCACACCCCGGTCCCGACAAACTGGGCGGCCTCGGCCAGGATATAGGCACGAAACGCCTCGGCCGCGCGGGAAAGACGCTTGCCCCGGGGATACACGACATACCAGGCCCGTTCGATCGGAAAGTGCTCCACATCAAGAACCGCCACGCTGCGCGCGAGTTCCTCGCTTGGCAGCGTATGACGCGACAGCACACTCACCCCCATGCCGCCTATCACCGCCTGCTTGATCGCCTCGTTGCTGCCAAGCTCCATGCGGACCCGCACGCTCAGGCCGTGCGCCCGCAACAGCCGCTCGGTCGCCATGCGCGTTCCGGATCCCGGCTCCCGCATCAAGAAGGGCTCCTCGGCAAAACGCGACAGGCTGATGCGCCGCTCGTGGGCCAGGGGATGGTTGATGGCGGCGAAGGGCACGAGCAGATTGGGCAAAAAGATCCGCGACTCCACCTCGAACTCATCGGGCGGCTCACCGAGGATATAGAGGTCATCCTGATTCTCGGCGAGACGCTCGAGGATCCGTTCGCGGTTGCTCACTTTGAGCGCCGCCTCGATTCCCGGATGCCGCTGGCAGAAAACCCCGAGCAGGCGCGGCACAAAGAATTTGGCGGTGCTGACCACGGCGATGCACAAGGATCCGCTCTGGAGCCCCTTCATGTCATTGATGGCCATCTCGAAGCGGCCGAGATGCCCGAAGATCTCACGCGCGGTCGTGAGCAGCTCGCGCCCGGCATCCGTCAGAAAGATTTTCTTGCCGACCTGCTCAAAAAGCGGTAAACCGACCGTGTCTGTCAATTTCCTGACCTGCATGGAAACGGTCGGCTGGGAGAGGAACAGGGCCTCGGCCGCCCGCCGGAAGCTTCCCAGGCGCGCCACGGCCTCGAAGATCTCCAGTTGCCGGAAGGTGCTGCGGCGTACGGCAGAGCGCATATAGCCATTCCTCTATCATTTTTATAGAAAACATCGACTATCTATTATATTCATGCTTTGGCAGTATCGCGCCAACCGTGCGGGGGCACCGCTGTGGTCTGAAAGCGGCCATTGTCCCCTCTGCCCGAGGGCAACAGACTTGTTCGTCCCCGGGGAATCCCGACAGAGGAGCTCCGCAGTATGCGCATCAGAAAGCCCCACCACCCCGCAAGCGCCCCCGGCGCCAGAGAAGTGCGCGGCCTTAAGGTCCCAGGGCGGATCACGCGACCTGCGCCAAAACAGCAGGCGCGGCATGCCGGTGCGCGCCGTACCTTACCCCGACGGACGGAAGCGGTGGCCTGCAGCAGGGCGGGGGCATTCCTGTAAGCCTATGATTCAGCTTCGCACCTACGTATACATCGATTCGCTCCAGCCGCAGCTTGCAGCCTATATCAGTACCGTCTCCCAGGGCTTCCTGCCGGTTCCAGGGGATGCCGCGCTCTGGGTGGAGGTGTCGCCCGGCATGGCGGTGCACCGCCTCACCGATATCGCCCTGAAAGCCACGCGCGTGCACTTGTCCCAGCTCGTCATCGAGCGCGAATACGGGGCCATGGTCATCCACCACCGGGACCAGAGCGATGTACGCGAAGCCGGGCAGGCGGTACTCGCCCGCATGGGGGCAGAGCAGAAGGACCGGAAAGCCTGCCGCGTAGCCTGGAAGGAGATCATTCGCGGCATGACGCCGGACCATACCGTGCTGATCAACCGGCAGAATCGCCGCGGTTCGATGATTTTGCCGGAACAGAGCATGTTCATCCTGGAAACCGATCCGGCCGGCTACATCATCTACGCAGCGAACCAGGCGGAAAAGGCGGCTCACATCACCCTGGTCGATGTGCGCGCCGTCGGCGCCTACGGACGCATGATCATTGCCGGGCGCGAGGCCGACGTCGACGAAGCGGCGGCAGCGGCCATCCACGCTGTAGAAAATCCGTCCTGGACCTGACGACATGGATCGCGCAACGCTCCAGGACAGGCTTTGCCATTACCACAGCCGCTTCCCCGAGGAAGGCGCATACGCGCGTCGGGCCTGCCGTCTGCTGCAGGAATCCCCCCGCTGTTTTGAGCGGGACGCGCCCGATCTGCACGTCACCGCTTCCTCATGGGTGGTGAATCCGCGCCGCGACGCCACCTTGCTCATGCTGCACCGAAAGCTCGGTGAATGGTTCCAGCCCGGCGGACACGCCGATGGTGACGAGAATGTCGTGCGCGTCGCGCTGCGCGAATGCAGCGAGGAAACGGCGATGTCGCCCGCACACATTCAGCTGCTGAGCGAAGACATCTTCGATATCGATATCCACCGGATTCCGGCGAACCGCTGGGATCCGGAACACGAGCACCTCGACATCCGTTTTTTGGTAGAGATAGACGACACCCTGCCGCTGGTGGGCAACGATGAATCCCACGAACTGCGCTGGGTGCCCCTGCGCCAAGTCCCCCTCTACAATCGCAACCGCTCCCTTCATCGTCTGCTGGTCAAGACCGCCGAAGGAAAGAAGTCTCTCCATCGCCCGCAACAGCAGCCCCGCTGACGGGAGCCGCCGCACCGGTCTCGCTCTGGGCAAATCCGATGATTTCCCGCGCACACTGCACGACAAGACAAGACCTGAACAGAAAAACCGCCGGAATCGTGCTGGCATCAAACGAGGGGCGACGCCTGCACCTGCGCTGTATCGTGCGTTAGCTTGTGATCTGCACTACGGGGCCGGCCAGGAAAGACCGGGCCAGAAAGTCTTGTCCTGCACCGAAGCGCAATGGGGCGCAAGGGGATTGCCGCGTATTTCCCGCACCGTGCCCACATAGAGGGCGTAAAAAAGAAAAGCCCAACCGCGAGGGTTGGGCTAGCTGTTTGTTTTATATGGTGGGCCCGCTCGGACTCGAACCGAGGACCAAGGGATTATGAGTGGGCCGCAAGCGCTTTATAGATCAAAGGGTTACGCGATATCCTGTTGATCGTGCAACACTTTTTATCCAACGGGTTATATCCAGTTATCCCCATATACCGTCTTTTTGCCCCCACGTTGTCGCGACATTGTTGCAGAAATTGGCCCCAAAATTGGCTGCAAACCCCCTGATATTTACAGCGACCAAGACCGTTGCGCAATGCCGGGCTGAACTGCGAGGAAAAACGCTGGTTTGAGGGCGAACCGGCCACCACCGGTCCGCCATAGCGGCGATCGGCCCCACCCAACCTCGCCATTTCCATGCCCGCCACCATAGGCGAATTCCCCAGCCGTGGGCGGCGGGGGCGTGCTTCAGACTGTTGACCGCCGAAACACACGCGGCGCGGCGCGCGGGGGTAATAGGGCCTTGCCGGGAGTTCGCATTTTTGCTAACCTTTTCCGCATGGCCTATTCCCTTCACTACTTTCACGCGAAGGTACAAGCTGCCATTGAGGCGTGGCCAGTGGACGTACTCGCAGACTACGCGCGGCTCGTAGAACTGCTGGTCGAATACGGTCCTGACCTGCGCTTGCCGCATTCGCGCGCCATGGGTGGTGGACTCTTTGAGTTGCGCCCACGAGGGCGATCCGGGACCGGCCGAGCGCTTTATTGCTTTTTGACGGGACGGCGCGTGATCGTGCTGCACGCATTCGTGAAGAAAACCCAGAAGACCCCCGACCAGGACCTCAAGAAGGCCCGTGAGAGAATGAAAGAGGTAACACAAAATGGCTAAGCTGAAGTATGAGCCGGTCGCACACGACCACAAGCGATTTCTCGATAAGGCCACGAAGCGTAAGGGGTTCCGGGAAGCCTACGAGGCGATGGAAACGGAGTATTCTCTTGCGCGCACCCTGTTGTCGGCCCGGATTCGTGCCGGGCTCACGCAAGAGGCGGTGGCCGATCGCATGGGGACCACCAAAAGCGCCATCTCGCGGCTGGAAGGCGGAACGAAGCACGCGCCTTCCGTGGCGTCCCTGAAAAGGTACGCGGAAGCCGTTGGCTGCACGCTCTCCATTACCCTCGTCCCCAACCCGCAAAGATGACCGTGTGCGCGGACGCCGTTATTTGTCGAACTCTGACATAAGCTCCGGGCGCCGCTTTTCATCCGGCGGGAACATGCGTAAACCACGGACGCGGAGGTTTGCTTTCTCCCCCAATCTGGGGAAGCAACGCCAGAAAATCTTTGTTGTTTCCCGACGAGTTAAAGCCTGGGCGACAACAAACTGGTGTACGTGGAAACCGGGCAGGGTCACATAGCGCCTACACGAGCGCCGCAAACAGAAAAGCCCAACCACTTGGGTTGGGCTAACTGAGCAATTTAAATGGTGGGCCCGCTAGGATTCGAACCTAGGACCAAGGGATTATGAGTCCCCTGCTCTAACCAACTGAGCTACAGGCCCTGCGGCTGTCACATGTCGAGAAAGCTGCGCAGATGCTCGGAACGGCTCGGGTGGCGCAGCTTGCGCAAGGCCTTCGCTTCAATTT
>JAJYHH010000048.1 GCA_021784845.1 Pseudomonadota bacterium | reverse complement strand
TCAAAGGAGGGAATGGAGCCGCCAGAAGGCGCGGCATGCCAACGACCAAGCAGGGCGCAGAACGATGAATCCGGGCAAGGGCGACGACATGCGGATCAGCCTCATTGGCGCCGTCATTCTGACGCTTTTGACAGTGACTGCGGGCGCCCTCACCTACCTTGTGATGCAGCATGAGGCGCAGTCGATCAGAAAACGCAACGTCCGCGTTCTCCTGCAAAACGATACCCGCTTCTTCCGCCAGGAAATCCGCCAGGCCCGCCGCTTAGGCGTCATCGTGGCAACCCGCCCCTATATCATCAAGAACCTGCGGCAGATCGACGAACATCCCCGCAACCGCCATGCGCGGCACAATCTGGCGCGCGTCGCCCGCTCCTTCCTGCCCATGGGACTGACGGCTGTCGCCTTTTATGACATGCGCGGGCGACAGGTTGGGCGCGCCGGGCAGATGGCCAATCCACCCTTTGTGGTGCCTCTGCGGGGCCGCCACGAAACCTTTCTTCTGTGGGACCGCCACCCCCTGATGCGTACCGCCACACCCATCCTGTGGGGCAAACGACGCCTGGGTTCCGTCGTCATCCAAAGTCGCGTGCATTTTGTCGGAGCCATGGCTCCCATCACGCGCGCACTGGGGCGGACTGCCGATTTGAGACTCTGTGCCCCGGTCGGACCGGCATCGATGCGCTGCCTGCCAGACACGCGGCAGTCCCGCTACATCAGTCACCCCATCCCGGACTTTCGCAACGGCCAGCCGCTGCCGATGTGGCATGCCCTGCACGGCGCCACGGGTTACCTGCGCATGCGCGACAGCAAGGGCCACGCCATCATCGTCGCCTACACACCCGTGTCTCACACGGGTCTTGGCATGTCCATGAGCATCCGCCAGTCCGACCTCTTCCACGACATAACAGCCCAACTGCTCGACGTCGGCGCGATCCTGCTGGCATTGCTGTTCATGGGAATGCTCATGATCCGCTGGCTAATGGTCCCGATCTTGCGTCAGCGCACGGAGGCGGAGCGACAGACGCAAATGGTCAACATGCGGCTGCGCAGCCGGGAAGCCCAGATCCAGGGTCTTCTGGGACACATGGCCGACGGCGTCATCGTCATCAATGAAGAAGGTCTCGTGCAGATCTTCAATTCTGCCTGCGAAAGAATTTTCGATTACAAGGCGTCCGAGATCATCGGACACAATGTCTCCATGCTCATGCCAGAGCCTCACCGCAGCGGGCACGACGCCTATCTCCGGCATTACCTCGAAACAGGCGAGGCCAAAGTCCTGGCCCGCAGCCGCGAACTCGTGGGTGTGCGCAGGGATGGCGAACCGTTCCCGCTCGAGATTCGCGTAAGCGAAGTGCGTACGCACGAAGGGCGTCTTTTCATTGCCACGGTTCGCGACATCACGCTGGAGAAGGCTGCCGCGCAACAGACGCTCTACCTCGCCACGCATGACGCACTGACGCAGATCCCCAATCGCCTGCTGCTCGGGGAGCGGCTTCAGCAGGCGCTCGCCGCCGCGCGCCGCACCGGCACAAAAGTGGCCCTCTTTTTTATGGACCTCGATGGTTTCAAGGCGATCAACGACAGCCTGGGCCATGACATCGGTGACGCGCTTTTGCGCATGGTGGCCCAACGCCTGGCCGCGAGCCTGCGGGCCGACGATACGGTGGCGCGGCTGGGCGGAGACGAATTCGTCATCATCCTGTCGGGGTCTCTTGCGCCTGACAACCTAGAGGCGGTCGGCCGCAAACTGCTCGGAGTCATTCGCGCGCCCTACGTAATCCAGGGCCACACCCTGCATGTCGGCACGAGCATTGGCATCGCGCTCTTTCCCGACGACGGCGCAGACAGCGAAACGCTGCTAAAAAACGGCGACATTGCGATGTACCGCGCAAAAGAGGCCGGCGGCAACCGGTTTCAGTTCTTCGCATCGGGCGCGCCGGTGGTCAACAGGCCTTCGTCGGCGCTGCACGCTGACTGGCTGGCGACGCGCTGGGAGGATACGCTGGAACTGCGGTATCAGCCCGTGCGGGATCTGGCCGACGGCGCCATGACGAGTCTCGACGTACTCGTTGTCTGGCGTCACGCGACCCGCGGGCTGCTCGACCAGAACACCGTTTTCGGGGTGGCCGAGGAGACCGGCAGCATGGTGGCGCTTGGCACATGGATCCTGCAGGCAGCCTGCGGGCAATGGAAGCACTGGGCTGATAAGGGGATGGCGCCGCCGCCCCTTGCGCTGTCGTGGACTACGGCACAATGGCAGCAGGACGCGCCAGTCCGCACCATCGAAGGCATTCTCGAGCGCTGCCAGATGCGCGCGGATCGTCTGATCATGGGAGTTGGCGAGAAGCTGATTGCCGAGCACGATGCGGTTACCGATACGCTCCGTGGTCTGCACCACCTGGGCGTACGGATCGCCGTCGACAGTTTTGGCGCCGGACTCTCGAGTCTGACGGGCCTGCGTAACCTGTCGCCACAGATCCTGCGCATCGATCCATGGATCGTGCACGGACTTGCAGGGGGCGGAGATGAGGTGGGTCTCGTAACCGCCATCATCGCGCTCGCCCACAGTCTGCGCATGACAGTCGTTGCCAGAGGGGTGGAAAACGAGGCCCAGAGGCTGCTTTTGCGGGAACTGGGCTGCGACGCCTACCAGAGCGGCGAAGGAGGCAAACCTCTGGCGGCCGAGGAAATCACGACTCTTCTCTGCGCGACGTGCCCGGTCGCACGGGATCCTTCAGAAACACCACCGCCCGATGCCGCCCCCGGGGAGCAACAAGGCGCGCCACGAACAGACTCCTAGAGACCTGCGCCGGGTTATCGTGGCGTACACCGGCAATGCCGCGTGCGACCCACGACAGTCGACGCCGCGACCTGCGGTCCGGGCGGCCCGACCAGACCGCCTGACATCAGACGAAGGCGTCAGGCGCTTACTTCTTTGTCTGCTCTTTGAGTCGCGCCAGTTCCGTCTCGACGGCATCCGTGTTCCGCAATTTGTCCAGTTCCCGCTCGCTGCGGGTTCGGCCATCTCCGTCATCCAGGGCGCCGCTGGAGGCCAGCGTATCGACTGCCTGGGCGCGCGCCTCCATCTGCGCGGTCTTGTCCTCGGCGCGGCGAATGGTCTCCCCTACCCCGCCCAGCTTGGAACCGAGCCCGGTCAGGGATTCATTGACCTTCACCTGGGCCTGCGCACTGCCATACTGGCTCTTGATCACTTCCTTTTGCGTGCGGAACTGCTCGATGCGATCCTGGAAGGTCTGCTCATAACGCGTAAGCTTTTCGACCTGTGCCGCAATGCTGTCGTGTGCCTGGGTGAGCGACGCAAGCTTCGTGACCTCGGCCTGCTTGTCGGTCAAAGCCGCGCGCGCCAGATCCTCGCGGTTGGCCGCAAGCGCCATCCTGGCGTCGTCCTCGTGACGGGCGACCTGTGCCCGCGCGGTAGCGATCTGCTGCTCGAGCATCTTCTGCTGGGTCACGACATCGGCGAGATGCCGGCGCGTTTCCTGCAATCCCGCCAGCATCTTCTCGTACGACAGATCGAGACTCTCATTGGGGTCTTCGGCGACATTCAGCAGCTTGTTGATCTTGCCTTCGAAAATCTCTGTGGCGCGCTTTAAGAAACTCATGAATCCTCCTTCAGTCGTTGACCGGGATAACGATCTGCGGTGTCATTTTTTCGGGAATGATGGCGGCATCCTCGATGGCCTTGACAGCCGTGCCGATCGCGAAAAATTCGATCACATGGGGCTGCCAGTTGTGAGAGCCCTCATGCAGCTGTACACCCACGACACCCTCGGCGGCGGCCTCCTGCGCCTCGTGCTGCATGCGCTCCATGGCAAGCTCGCGCGCGTCATACATGGCCTGGGTGAACTGCGGAATCTCGACGTTGCGGCCGATATTGCCAAGAGACCGGAACACCCCCTGATGAGCCACGTGATAGACACAAGAACCCATGACCATGGCAAGCGGCCGGTAACCGGACTGCAAAAGCATCCACAGATCCTGGCCCGACAGATCCGACGTGAAGGGCTTGCCGTTCACGCCCTTGAAGCCCGGATGCCCCTGACGGTGCGCAATGGCCGTGCCTATGGCCAGAAATTCGAGGATGTCCTTGTCCCAATCCATGCGCTTGACCTCGAGGCGGACCCCGACGACGCCGTCGGCCAGCAGAGCCTGCGCCTCTTCCTCCATGCGGGTCATGGCAAGCTCGCGCGCCTCATACATAGCCTGGGACAACACGGACATCTCCTGATTCTTTGCCCACGCCGCGTACTGGATCCCCGTGTGGTAGATGCAGGAGCCGACCACCAGACCAAGGGGCTCGAAGCCCGCCTCGCCCACCATGAGAAATTCATTGACCGAAAAATCGGACGTGAAGATGCCGCCACGACGGCTTGTGTCCCTCAGCCCTTTCAAGCGCTCAATGGCGTGCTGAGGCAAGCCCTCCAGTGCATCAGTCATCAGATTACCCCCTTGGATTTGTTGCGCGGAATGAGACGGCCATCATTGCCTGCGTTGATGACCGGCACCACACCCAGCGGCTTTACAGCGCGCCCGTCGTGCAGAATGGCCGTACCAATGGCGATGTGCCGCATGAGAAAACGCGGATAGGGATTCTCCTGGTCCGCCGGAAAATTCAACAGTTCCGAATGCTGCGTCTGCCCGAGAACTCCCGAACCGATGCGTAACCCGTCATCGCGCATCTGCCCGATGGCCTGCCGGCGCACCCGCTCGGCCAGTTTCGATAGGGCCACCCACTCCTGATTCCACCAGCTGCCCACGCCCATGGGGCCGTTCGCTCCCATGTTGCCCATACCCATGCCCGGTGCGTTCATGCCAAACGGCGCCATATTCATGTTGAGGCCCGTGCCCAGGGTCAGCCAGTCGTACTGCGCGCCGATGGCCACGCCAACCGGGACGATGCCAGCCTCGAGCAGTCGCAGGAACTCGAGAGCCGATACGGTGGCCACAGCCGGGTTGATGGATTCCGGCAACCCATCCAGACGCACGGCGGTGCCCACGACACCGTAATCCATGTGCTCGATGTTTTCCGGACCGGGCATGCGCCGGATGCGCATCGTGACGTCAACGACAGCATTGGCGCCCATCAGGACAGCCTCCTGCCACAGACGCTCGATCGCGGTCTTCCAGCCCTGATAGTGACCCTCGGTCCATGAGTACCCATAGTGAAACCAGCAATTGCCGGATACCATCCCGACAGGACGCACGCCACGCAGCCTTTGCGCGAGCAGGCTCCCCGGCGCACTGGTGCTGACCCACGGCCTGCGCTTCTCCGCGGTTTCCCGGAGGCGCTCCTTCACAAACCCGGGCAGATCGTTGCGACCGAGCGCGGTCTCCCACTCCGCAGCGCGGGCGGTCGCCTGTGCGTTTGCGCTGTTGCCAAAAAGATCGGAGAACCGCCCCATCCGCCACCTCTCAGGACATCAGAAATTCATGCAATACCCGACTTGCATCGGTCATGGTACCAGACAGGTTGCGCAGATCGTTTTGCAGGGCAACGAGCCAGTCAGAAAGGGTCATCGTTTCCGTGCGAACGACGATACCCCGGACCTCGTGCTGGCGCATGACCTCGACCTCGCCACCCTGGGCGCTGAGACCATAGCGGCCCCCACCTGTGCTTATACTGATTCTGCTGACATGCTTGTGCGCGCCGAGGAGACTGTCCCTTTTGCGCTCGACTGTGACGTGCCCGGGGAGGGCCGCCTC
>JAJYHH010000037.1 GCA_021784845.1 Pseudomonadota bacterium | reverse complement strand
GGCGCCACAGTGGCGATACCGTAGAGCGCGTTACAGACAATGAGCAACACCATTATAGCGACCGCCACCACGTTGCGGCGCTGGCTATTGACGTGCTCGCCCATCAGTTCCCTGTCGTTGACCAGCATGAGCAAAAACAGCATGGCCGCCGGCATGAAGATTGTGGCGATCACCTGGACCGTAACATTCAGAAAACCCAGTGGCACATGCGGCAACATGACGACTCCGGCTGCCACGGCCGTGCCGACGACAGCCGGCGCATAGAATGCCCACGCCCGTCCGGGTGACTCATTCAGGGAGCGCGGCAGATCGAGCGCTTCACCAACCGCCCAGGCCGTGCTCGCCGTGATGACAATGGCCGAAATAAGCCCTGCCTCAACCAGACCAAGCGCAAAGAGCGTCCGCGCCCAGCTGCCGATCGTCGATCGCAAATCGCCCAGGATCTTCTGCACATCCAGGCTCGATGCCCCAGCCAGTCCATGCAGATGCTCCCCGGTGACGATGATGATGGCGCTTGCGACGATCACCATGCCGACCACCCCCATCATGAGATCCCGGCGGCTAGCGGTGATGTCCTTTGGCAGCAGACCCTTGTCGACAATACACGATTGCTGGAAGAAGAGCTGCCAGGGTGCGATGGTCGTGCCGATATTGGCCGACAACAGCGTCAGAAACGTCACCGACAAAAACCCCCCGGGCATGACCCAGTTGTCGCCGATGAAGGCCCGTCCCACCGCAATCCAATGGGGATGCGACAGGAGCGCAAGCGGCACGAAGACGAGGTTCAAGACGGCGATGAAAAGCGCAATGCGCTCCCACGTCCAGTAGCGCAAAAACACTAGCACGAAACCGACGAAGGCCAGCGCAATGGGGACGGTGGCCCAATACGACAGGCCGAATACCTCTCCGCCGATGCGAATCCCGATGAATTCCGTCATGAGCGTGAGGATATTGGCAATGACGAGATCGACGAGCGAAAAGATCCCCCAGAATGCGCCATAGCGTTTCCAGATCAGTTCCGCATGACCCCGCCTCGTCACCGCCGCAAGCCGGATCGTCATCTCCTGCACGACATAGGCTATGAACGCAAGCGGAATCATGAGGGGCAGGAAGATCCCGAGCCCGAAGGTGGCACCGGTCTGGGAGTAGGTGATGACGCCGCCTGCATCATTGTCGCCGAGCATGACGAGCAGACCCGGACCGATCAGGGCGAGCCACAGCGCCAACCGGTTGCGCGCCGTCTTTGGGCCGCGCCGCAGCTGGGCAATATGCAACCGATCCTGGAGGCGGATCAGCAGGCCTTCGGGAACGACGCTTTCAGACGTAGTGCTCTGAGGGGGAGAGGTGTTGCGCATCTGGGCTGACCGGATGCGCAGCAGCGCGGCCCGCAATGATTGCAAGACATGAACCCGCATCGGCAAACCCCGCCTCCCCCTGATCTTCACGCACGCATTGCACCGACCACCCCGTCACCGGACCCCCGCTCGCAGAGCGGTCGGCCGGAACCTGGGAGACGAGAAACACCATCAGACCATATCCACTTACCCGGTACCTGCCAAATGCAGGCGTTTTAACAGCCGACTACGCAGCTGTCAATAACTCCGTCGCAAGGGATCTATGCGATGCGCAGATGACGCTTGCGGATATCCGCAAGCAGACCGCAGGCCGCCTGTTCCAGCAGGCTGTACACATATTCAAAACCGGCCGCGCCGCCGTAGTAAGGATCGGGCACTTCCTCGCGCCCGCAATCCGGCGCATAGGCGAGCACCATTTCCACCCGGGCGGGGTCGCCACCCAGACGGCGCAGGTTATCACGGTTTTCCTGATCCATGACGAGCACATAATCGAAGGCCGCAAGATCCGCAACCGTTGCCTGGCGGCCGCGCAATCCCGCAATATCGATGCCCCGCGCCGCCGTCGCCGCCTGCGCGCGCTCGTCAGGCGGTTCGCCCACATGATAAGCGTGCGTGCCGGCCGAATCGATCAGGATCACATCGGCAAGTCCCGCTTCCGTCACGGTCTTGCGAAAGATCCCTTCGGCCATCGGCGAGCGGCAGATGTTGCCAAGGCACACAAACAGCACCCGCACTTTGTCCTTATGCATGCACCGACTCTCCTGCCTGACAACGCAAGGCGCCTGTCTGCCCCCGTGGCACGAGCATGCCAAGCACCACCGGCGTAAACAGCACGCCCGGCCACACCGCCTGGGCCCAGACAATGCCCGTTGGCTTCAAAAGCTGCGCACCGACGGCGATACCCCAGAGGACCGCCTGCGCTGTCGTCCACCCGAGAATTCCGGGCCGCGACCGGATCCAGCGCAAACCCTCTGTCACGGCCCCGCGCGCGCCGATACCCGCGTGGGCGGCCGCCTGCGCATAAGCCACCAGCGTCAACCCCTGCCAGACAACGAGCGCCGCTCCAATCGAGACGATGCCGGCGGCCATGGCGAGCGCCGCGACGACCACGGCACCAACGCCGTCATGCATCGCCATCTGTGCCTGCCACAGCCTGGCGTCTGCCATGAGGGCAAACACCGCCGCCGCCCCCAGAACAATGAGCGCACCAAGCCCCATCAGCGCAAGCCACAGACCATAGGTCTCGCGCCAGGACACCGCCGCCCGTCCGGTGCACAGGACACGCAGGTAAAAAAGGCGAACCCAAGGCACCAGAAGCGCCCACAAAACGAACGGCCACGCCGCGCTCGTGCGCGTATGCTGACCCAAAAGTGCAGGCCCCACAAGGCTAAAAAGCAGGAACGCATAGGTCCAGCCATTCTGGTAGACCATCCGCAGCGCCATCCACACCGTCGTCATCGGCGGCTCCAGAAGGCCTGCACCCGGGCAAGATCCTCTGGTGTATCGACACCCGGCAACGGCATGTCCTTGCTGATCACCACACCAATGCCAACCCCGGCGGCAAGCGCCCGCAGCTGCTCCAACCCTTCCCGCTCCTCGAGCACCGACACCGCCATGTCACGAAACCTCCGCAGGAACCGCACCCGGTAGGCGTACAGACCGATATGGCGCAACCCAAGCGCTCCCGCCGTCTGCGCGCGGGGATAGGGAATCGGCGCGCGCGAAAAATACAAGGCACGGCCATCGTCACCACACACCACCTTCACGGCATGGGGATTATGGAATTCGGCGGGATCGGTAATCGGATGGGCAGCTGTTGCAATCGACCACGCCGGTTGCGCGGCCAGCGCCTTTGCCACCGCGTCGAGAAGCTCAGGCGCTATGAGTGGCTCGTCACCTTGCAGGTTCACGACGATCTCCTCGTCGCCAAATCCCAGGTGATCTGCGGCTTCGGCAATCCGGTCGGTGCCGGAGGCATGATCGGCCGACGTCATCACCACCGCGCCGCCGACCGCCTCAACCGCCGCGGCAATGCGCGCGTCGTCGGTCGCAACCGTCACGCTCTGTGCCCCGCACGCCATCGCGCGCGCATAAACCCGGCAGATGAGCGGCTCGCCGCCGATGTCGGCCAGCGCCTTGCCCGGCAGGCGGGTCGATCCGTAACGCGCAGGAATCACCACATGCATCAGCGCAGCGCCTTCACGTCCTCATCGGTCAGCACCCGTGCGCTGTCTTCGAGCATCACCGGGATGTCGTCATGGATGGGGTAGGCCAGACGATCGGCCTTGCAGATCAACTCGTTGTGTTCGCGCTCATAATGCAACGGGCCTTTGCACACGGGGCACACGAGTATCTCAAGTAGCCGTTTGTCCATGTTGCTCCTTTATCTGATTGAGGCGTGCCAGGATACGCCCGGCAAGAGCCGCGTCGACGGCGGCGTCGACCGGCACATACCACCAGTGAGCACGGCCGAAACGGGCGCACTTCACGGCGTCCTTCTCTGTCATGACCACCGGGGCATCATCCGAAAACTGAAGATCCGCCTTGGTGTAATTATGATGATCCGCAAACGGATGCGCCACCACTTCCAGCCCCTGCGCCCGCAGCGACGCAAAAAAACGGCCGGGATTGCCGATGCCCGCCACGGCGTGAACTCGCCCCAGACCGGCCAGCGGCCGCACCGCCCCCGACACCAGATTACACGCAGTGCCGCCCATGAGGCGCATCGACCACTCGCCCGGTCCCGCCGCCCCCTGTGTGACCCGGAAATCGAGCCCCGCCCAGCGCCGAAGGGGCTCGCGCAAGGGACCCGCCGGGAGACAGGCGGCATTACCAAAGCGGCGCTCGCCATCAAGCACGCCGATCTCGATATCCCGGCACAGCCGATAGTGCTGCAAGCCATCATCGGCGACGACCACGTCGCATCCGAGCGCCACCAGACGCTCCGCCCCCCGCGCGCGCGTGCGGTCCACGACCACTGGCACACCCCCGCGGCGCGCAAGCAGCAGCGCTTCATCGCCCACCACACCGGCATCACTCCCGGCGGTCACGACTCGCCCCCCGCGCCCGCGCCCGCCATAGCCGCGCGAGACGATTCCCGGATGCCAGCCCGCCTCCCGCAAAACCCCGGCCAGCCACAACACGAGCGGCGTCTTGCCCGTGCCGCCGACTGTCACGTTGCCGACGATCACCACCGGCACCGGTATGCGCACGCACGCACGCCGGTTGCGCTGATAGAAGGTCCGGCGCAGCACCGCAAGCGCGCAATACATGTACCCAAGCGGCACAAGCAGGCGGCTCACCCATGTCCAGCGTGCCCAATGGCGCCAAGGATCGATCACCAGTCGTATACCCGCGCAAGAAAGGCGGCCACGGCGTTTTGTGCCTGCCGGCGCTGTTGCCAGAAATACCGGCGGATATCGTCGGCACGCTGGCGCGCTCCCAGCGGATCTCCCAGAAGACGCAGCCAGGACACCGCCAGATCCTCCATCGCCACGATCGCACAGGGCGCCTGCTCAAGCAGATCGAAGGGTGCCAGGCTGCTTGCCGTCACAACCTGTCCCGACGCCAGCGCCTGCCAGAAGAGCCGCTCCCCCGGCCGCCCCACATGGATGCCGCTTGCGCTCGCCGCAAGCGCTGACCAGTAGCGGCTGTCATCCACCGCGATCACGGCACCGGGCGCATAGGGTACGCGCGTCCATGCGGAAAGACGCGGCAATTCACCCGTCGCGCCGACAAAAAGCAGGTCTTGGGCCGACAGCGGCGAGGCGTTCCATTGGCGGATCACCTCGGGCAGGAGCGCCTCGTCGACATCCGTGATCCACCACAACGCCCGCGCGCGCGCCCCGGCGACTCCGCGGAAGTGCGGCTCGACCTGCGCCTCTACGATCATCGACGCAAGAGGCGCAGAGGCGATGGCCCGCGCGCCCCAGGCACGCAACTCGGCACCCGTGTTGGGCAGCGCCTGCGCCGCCTGCGCTGCCTGGGGCGGCAGCCCATGCACCGCCACCACCGGAATGCCGGCCTTCTGAAGCGCCCCCGCCAGTCGCGGGCGCAATCCCGCGCCCACCGTGATCACACCGGCAAGCGGCGCAAACCGGGCGAGAACACGGCGCACCGCTGCGGGCCGGTCGGCCGGACCAAACCCGTAGCCCGCGCGGGCAAGCTCCTTCAGGCGCCGCGCGCTTTCCTCGAACTCTTCCTCGAAGGTAACGACCAGACGCACGTCCTGACGCCGCTCACGCACCGCATGCGCGAGTTCGGCGGCAAGCCACACCGTGTCGGCATCGGCGTCGGCCTTGATCCAGACGATGCGGCCGCTTCCCGGTGGCGTCTTCAGGAAGCCCAGACGGGCATTGGCTCGTCCCTTGCGGCCTCTCAACCGGTCGAGCCCATCTGCCATCAGCACGGACCCAAGACCGCCGCCGTAGCCCTCAGGCATGCAACTGCAGCTTCTGCAGACGGGCATAAGCCTGGTTTAGGGTCATCAATTGGCTATGGCTGCCGCGTTCGATGATGCGCCCCTTGGCCATCACGAGAATGCAGTCGGCGTGTTCGATCGTCGACAGCCGATGGGCAACGATGAGTGTCGTGCGGTTTTCCATCAGGCGCTGCATGGCCGCCTGCACATGCCGCTCGGATTCGGTATCGAGTGCCGCCGTCGCTTCATCGAGAACCAGCACCGGCGCATCCTTCAGCAAAGCACGCGCAATCGCAATGCGCTGACGCTGTCCACCGGACAGACGCACGCCCCGTTCGCCCACCACCGTCTCCAGGCCCATGGGCAGGTCGCACGCGAATTCATCGATCCGTGCCGCCTGTACGATCTCCCAGAGCCTCTCTTCGCTCACCGCGCCGCGGTGTCCATAGAGAATGTTGTCGCGGATAGTGGTGTCGAAAAGCACTGTCTCCTGGCTGACAAGCGCGATATGGGCGCGCAGGCCAGCCAATGTGAGATCGCGGATATCGACTCCGTCGAAGGTAATGACACCTTCGTCCACGTTGTAAAAGCGGGGTAGCAGGTTGGCGATCGTGGTCTTGCCGCTGCCCGATGTGCCGACCAGCGCGAACGTCTGCCCGGCCTCCATCGAAAACGACACGCCATCGACCGCCCACGGGGCATCGGCGGCATAGCGGAAGCGCACATCCCGGTACTCAATCGCCCCGCGCGCTCGAGACAGGATACGCTGCCCTGTCTCCATTTCTCCGGGCTCGTCGAGCAGCGCAAACACGCTCTGCGCCGCCGCGAGTCCCGTCTGCAGGGTCTCATTGACCTGCGCCAGCCGCTTGATGGGCGCAAGCATCATCATCATCGCCGCCATATACGACATAAACGCGCCGACCGTCGCATGCGGCTCACGCATGGCCACCGCCACCACCACGGCCAGCGCAATCGCCGCCAGCAGCTGCACGAACGGCACGCCGGATGCAGACACCCGCACGCGGCGCATGTTCTCGCGCCGGTTGTTTTCATTGGCCTCGGCAAAAAGCCGCGACGCCAGATCCTGCCCGCCGAACGTCTTGATGACGCGGTGCGCGTCCACCGCCTCCTGCACGACATGGGAGATTTGGCCCATCGAGTCCTGGATGGCGCGACTCGTGTGCCGGAAACGCCGGCTCATGCGCCGCATGATGCCGGAAATGAAAGGCGCGGTGATCAGGATGCCGAGTGTCAGCTGCCAGTCCATATACAGCATCCAGCCGACCAGGCCGATCACCGTCAAATTGTCCTTGACCAGTGTGGTCAGCGCCCGCGTGGCCGCGCTCGCCAGCTGCTCGACATCGTAGATCAGCTTGGCGATCAGCACCCCGGACGAGTGGCCATCGAAAAACGTGGTCGGCAGAAACAAGAGCCGCTCGAACAGTCCCGTGCGCACGTCATAAACGATGCGCCTGCCAACCCAGCTCATCAGATAGCCTGCGCCAAAGGACGCAAGCCCCCGCAGAACGAAAAGCCCCACCACCAGAACCGGCATCCACCGGATGCTGGCGGGATTTTTGTGGACAAAACCCCCATTCAGGAGCGGGCGCATCAGGGCCGCGAACGCAGGCTCGGTGGCGGCACCGATTGCCATGCACACGATGGCAATGGCGAAGGTCACCCGGTAAGGCCATGCATAGCGCAAAAGCCGCCCGTAAAGGGACCCGCTTGGCACGGTCTTCACGAGCTCTTGTGACCTTTCGTCGCAAACACGATGCGGTTTAGCCCCAGTCGACGTGCCGCATCGAGCGCGTGCACAATCGCCCGGTATGGCGCCATGCGATCGGCATAGATGATCACCGGCGTGCTGCGTGACTTGACCTCTGTGGCCAGCACGTGCATGAGCTGCCTCTCGCGGTCGGAGGCCAGCACGCCGTTGACGGCATAATCGCCGGCGGCATCGATCAGAATGCGCACACCCTGGTCTGTCAGCGGCTTGTGACTGTGGGCCTGGGGCAGCTGTACCTTCAGGGCAGAACGGTGGGCAAAGCTCGTAGTCAGGATCAGGAAGATCAGCGTCATAAGCAAGACGTCGATCATCGGCACGAGATTGATTTCGGGTTCTTCATTGAGGCGGCGCCGAAATTGCATCAGTACGCCTCGCGCTCGCCCCGGATCAACTCGACAAGACGCATCGCCTCGCGCTCCATGTCCACCAGCAGATCGTTAACCCGCCCGCGGAACACGCGATAGAAAATGAGACTCGGGATGGCGATGCCAAGCCCGGTCGCGGTTGTGGTCAGTGCCTGCGCGATGCCCGACGCGAGAATCGCCGGATCCCCGACTCCGGCCTGCCCCAGCCCCGAAAACATGCGGATCATGCCAAGCACCGTACCGAAAAGACCCAGGAACGGCGCCACCGTAGCGATGATACCCAGGGCATTCAGGTAGCGCTCGAGTTCGATACCGGCATGCCGTCCCGCATCTTCGATGGCCTCACGCATGATCGCAGGCGAACGCCGGCGGTTGACGAGTCCGGCCGCGAGCACCTGACCGAGTGGCGATCCCTGCTCGAGCGTCCGGATCTGTTCGGGCGTCACCTCGCCCCGTGACAGCCAGTCGCGCACCGCCGCCACCGTGGCGGCCGGCACGACGCGGCGGCGGCGCAACATCACCAGCCGCTCGCCAATGATGGCCATCGCGAGGATCGAGCACAACAAAAGCGGCCACATGGCGAAACCACCGGCCTTGATCAATTCCAACACACACAACTCTCCACGGCTGGCACAGCGCTACTCTAACAAGGCCCGGTCCGCCTGAAAAGCTTGCTAACCGGCCAACACACCATCGCCGATCGCGCAGACCCGATCCATGGCTGCAGCGAGCGTGTGGTCATGGGTCACCAGCACAAGACTCGTGTCAAACGACTGGTTCAATTCCAAAAGGAGCGCGAACGCCGCCTGGGCATTACGGCTGTCGAGGTTCCCGGTCGGTTCGTCAGCCAGCACGCAGCGGGGCCGATGCACCACGGCGCGCGCGATGGCAACGCGCTGGCGCTCCCCTCCCGACAGCTCGCCCGGCTTGTGTGCCGCGCGATCGGAGAGCCCCACCCGGCGCAACATCTCATGCGCCTCGCGCGCTGCCTCCCGCGGCGCCTTGCGCGCGATCAGCAGCGGCATGGCGACATTCTCCGCTGCCGTGAATTCCGGCAAAAGATGATGGAACTGATAGACAAATCCCAGCATCTCGTTACGCAACAGGCCCTTCTCGCGTTCGTTCATGTCCGCCAGATTGTGACCGCCGACAAATACCCGGCCAGCGGTGGGCACATCAAGGCCCGCAAGCAGATGCAGCAGGGTGCTCTTGCCCGCCCCCGAGGAGCCGACGATGGCAATCCGCTCGCCGTCGCCGACGACCAGGTCGACATGTTTCAAAACATCGACATGCAGCGGCCCTTCGGCGAATGTCTTGCTGACACCTTCTGCGCGGATCACGGCACTCATTCGTAGCGCAACGCCTCCGCGGGCTCGGTCCGGGCGGCCTGCCACGCCGGATAGAGTGTGGCGAGAAAGCTCATGCCAAACGACGCGACCGCCACATGCAGCACATCGGCCATGCGCAGCTGCGACGGCAACTGACTGATGTAATAGACACTCGGCGACAGGAACTGGGTATGGAAAACCTTCTCGATGAACGGCACGATGGTGGTGATGTTAAGTGACAGAGCCACCCCAAGCCCCACCCCGACGAGCGTGCCGATCAGGCCGATCAGCACCCCCTGCACGAGGAAGATGACGAGGATGCTCCGCGGGCTGGCCCCAAGGGTGCGCAAAATGGCGATGTCGGCACGCTTGTCCGTCACCACCATGACAAGTGTCGCCACAATGTTGAACGCGGCCACCGCCACGATCAGCAGCAAAATGACGAACATCACGACCTTCTCGGTCTTTAGCGCGTGGAAGAAATTCGCGTGCTCCTGGCTCCAGTCCTCCACCGTATAGGCATCCGGCAATTTGGCGGTGAGTGCGCGCCGGATCCGGGGGGCCCTTTCGATGTGCGCCACCTTCACGCGCACGCCGCTCACATCCGTGCCCAGCCGGTAGAGCGCCTGCGCATCGCGCAGATCGATCAGCGCAAGACCCGCATCGTATTCGTACATCCCCACATTGAAGATGCCCACCACGCGGAAACTGCGCAGACGCGGCAGGAACCCCGCGGGCGTCACCATGCCCCCCGGGGCGATGACCAGCACGTGCGACCCCAGTGTGGCACCCAGTCGCCAGGCCAGATAGCGGCCAAGCACGATGCCGAATCGACCGGCCTTCAGGGCATCGAGACGCCCTGCCACCATGTGCGTGGCGATCGTCGACACGTGGCGTTCCGCCCTTGGCAGCACGCCCCGGATGATGGCGCCACTCGAATAGCGCCCGTGCACGAGCAGTCCTTCGCCCCGCACATAGGGTGCGGCGGCCACGACACCTGGCTGGTGCGCGACGAACGCCGTCAGTCCCGGCCAGGCGGCGAGATGCCGTTCGGGTCCTGTGATGGTGATGTCTGAAATCACGCCCAGGATGCGCGCCTGCAGTGTCTTCTGAAAACCGTTCATTACCGACAGCACGGTAATGAGCGCCATGACACCCAGCGCGATACCCATCATGGATGTCATCGAGATAAACGAAATGAAATGATTGCGGCGGCGGGCCCGCATGTAACGCAGGCCGATCAGGAGTTCAAACGGGCGTATCATACGCGGCGCATTAGACCACAGGGTCGGCAGAATCACCACTGCCGCGCATCGACGCGGCAAGCCGCGCCAGACTGGCCCGCAGCGCCTCGTCATCAACGGCCAGGGCCAGGGCCAGGACGCAATCGGGGGCCGAAGGCGGCCGCAGCGGCTCCCTTCGGGTCCCTGGTGTGGCCGCCTCCGGCCAGGGGCGCGCAACGATCTCCTGCAGCTGGGCGAGACTTGGGACCTGGCGCAACGTCGCCAGCAGGCGCGGCTGTTCCTGCTTTAGCCGCGCACCGAACGACGAACCCGGCACGGCGACGAACAGACGGCCCCGGCAGTAGCCAAGCGGACGGATCCGCGCGAGGGCTCCCGTGGCCACCTGCGCCCACAGGGGCGCCAGCGCACCGGCGGTCATGAGATCGTCGGGGACTTCGGGCATGATACGCTTCAGGAGCAGGCCAATCTCTTCCATGGCCCAGTATGACGCCTGAAGGACCGCTTTGCCTACACGGGGACCGAGCAGCCGATGCCCACACTTGATGCCATTTCCCAGGATATCGATCATTGCGCGCAGCGCGCCGGCCGGCCAGCCGGCTCCGTGCGCCTCATCGCCGTCAGCAAAAGCCAGCCGGCCGCAGCGATCGCGGCACTGGCCGCGCAAGGACAGCGGGCATTCGGTGAGAACTACGCGCAGGAGGCCATGACCAAAATTCCAGCCCTTGCGACCGCTGGCCTCGAATGGCACTTTCTGGGTCCTGTGCAGCGCAACAAGGCGCGCATCGTAAGTGCCCATTTCGACTGGCTTCACTCCCTCGACAGCCTGCCTTTGGCCCACTCTCTTGCACGCCACCTGCAGACCGCCGGACGCACGCTGGAGGTTCTGATCGGCGTAAACAGCCTCGAAGATGGCACCAAACAGGGGCTGACACGCGAGGCCGTGCCCGCCTTCCTGGACGGTTTTCTGGCCGATCCCGCGCTCGCCCGGGTCCTGCACCTGCGCGGCCTCATGACGATCGGCCCCCATCAGGCCCCCGCAGACACCTCGGCGCGCTGTTTTGGCGCCCTGCGCGACACCCTCGAGACCTGCGCGCGCCGCTTCGCCCTGCCGCAGTTCGATCAGTTGTCGATGGGCATGAGCGACGATTACCGCATCGCCATCGCCGAAGGCGCCACCATGGTTCGCATCGGACGCGCCCTCTTTGGCGAGCGGCCGCGCAAAGCCTGAGTTCGCCCGCCCAGGCGCTGTCCCGGCCGCCCCACCGCCATCGGCGCGCCAGCCGGCAGCCCGATGGATCCGGGAATCGGGGACCGAAATGAAAGACGCGACCCAAACCGCCGACAGCCGTTTTGCCTGCGCCACCCGCTGATCCCGCCTCGCGCCATGATGACCCCGCCGCAGGCGGGCCCGGGCCCGCTATTCCTCATAGCGCGCCACGATAGTGGCCCCGGCCGCCAGCACCGCGCCGCCGGCGACCGTGGCGACGGTCATGCCCTCATGCAACCAGAGCTGCTGGGAGACTGCGGCCGTCAGCACCTCGATTAGCGCGATCACCGCCGACTGACGCACCGGCAACGCGGTGACGCCATATTGGACCGCAACCGTGATGGCAAGAATCACCAGTCCGCCCGCGCCAAGCGCAAGCCCCGCGACCACGCCAGACAGCGGTGGTGGCGCAATGCCCGCAAACACCGCCGCCACCACTCCCAGCACCACCACCCCGAAGAACGTGGCCTGGGCCTTGGCGCCGATCGTGAGAGTCGTTTCGGCCCGAATGAGCACATTGGCGGCCGCAAAGCTGAAACCCGCAACCAGCGCGTAGACGTCGGCGACATGGATGACCAGGATGGCCTCATGCCAGAGGATCATGAACAGGCCGGCCAGAGCGACCACCACACCCGCCATCACCCGCCACCCGAGCCGCTCGCCCAAAAACATCCAGCCGAGCAGAACCGCCCACACGGGCGACAGGTAAAAGAGCAGCGTCACCCGCAGCACGTTATCGGTCAGCACCGCCAGCACGAAACCGATGTTGGTGACCCCCCCGAAAAACGCAAGTGCCGTGAGCGACCGCCAGGAGGCAAGCGGCGCGCGCACACCGGGGCTTATGAGGAGCAAAGCGCCCGCGTAGAGACAAACCGTCAGCCACAAACCCGACAGGCCATGGGCCGCGAACAGCCGCAAGGGGTACCAAAGGACTCCCCAGGCGGCCGCACCGCCAAGCAGCGCCCATACCCCCCGCGCCTGTTTGGTCACAGCCCGCGTCTCCCGTATACTTCCCGCATTCCACATGCATACATCATGATTTATGAATCCTGTGCTGGGCCACCTCGAGCCCTACCCCTTCCAGAAGCTGGCCGCCCTCACGCGCGCCATCCAGCCGGTGGCAAAGCCCGCCATCAACATGGCCATAGGTGAACCCCGGGACCATACCCCCACGGTGATCACACAGGCCATCGAAAAGGACCTCGCGGCACTTGCCGTGTATCCGTCGACACGCGGCGAACGGCCGGTGCGTGCCGCCATCGCCGACTGGCTCACCCGCCGCTACGGACTATCCCCCGGGCAGCTCGATCCCGACCGGCACGTCTTGCCGGTCTCCGGCAGCCGCGAGGCACTCTTTTCCGTGGTACAGACCCAGATCGACACGCGCAAAGACCGTCCGCTCGTGCTCATGCCCAACCCCTTTTACCAGATCTATGAAGGGGCGGCGCGCCTGGCGGGCGCCGAGCCCTATTACGTGAATACGGACGCCGCCAACGACTACCGCATGGATTTCGCCGCCGTCCCCGACGCCGTCTGGACACGCACGCAGCTCGTCTTCCTCTGCAGCCCGAGCAATCCCACCGGTCAGGTCATGCGCAGGCAGGATTACACGATTCTCTTCGAACGCGCCCGTCAATATGACTTTTTGATCGCCGCCGACGAATGTTACGCGGAACTCTACGAGGACGAAACCGCGCCGCCCATCGGTCTTTTGCAGGCGGCCGCCGCTCATGGCCTCGACGATTTCGCAGGCTGCGTCGTCTTTCACAGCCTGTCCAAACGCTCGAGCGTCCCCGGACTGCGCGCGGGCTTTGTGGCGGGCGACGCGGAATTCCTGAAAAGCTATTTCACGCTGCGCACCTATTATGGCTGCGCCCCGTCCATGCTCGCCCAGAACGCGCTGGTGGCCGCTCTTGCCGACGAAGAACACGTGCGCGCAAGCCGTGCCCGCTACCGCCGCAAATTCGACGACGCGCTGGCTCTCCTCGGCCCACGCGCGCAAAGACCTGCGGGCGGTTTTTATCTGTGGCTCCCCACCCCGGGCAGCGATGAAGAATTCGCGGCCGGACTCTATGCGGCCGAACACGTGCTGACTTTGCCCGGCCGCTATCTGTCCCGGCCCACGCAGGCGGGCGATCCGGGGGTGGGTTACGTGCGCGTCGCTCTGGTGGGCAGCGAAGAGACCTGCCACGAAGGCATGCTGAGATTACGCAGCTACATGGATTCTTTGGCCACAAATTAGAGGTGTCATGGACATCACGATCGTAAAAGACCAGATTGAGCGCGCCTACGAACAGCGCGCCGACCTGACCCCGCGCAGTGTCGAAACCCCCGTGCGCGATGCCATCGTCCACGTCATTCAGGAACTGGACGCAGGGCGGCTGCGCGTGGCGGAAAAAACGGGCGGCCACTGGCTGGTCCACGAATGGATCAAAAAGGCCGTCCTCCTCTATTTCCGCATCGAAGACAACATCCTGATCAAGGGCGGCCAGACCCACTATTACGACAAGGTGCCCTCGAAGTTCGCCGACTATGATTCGCACGCCTTCCGCGAAGGCGGCTTTCGCGTGGTGCCGCCGGCAACCGTCCGGCGCGGGGCCTACATCGCCCCGCAAACGGTGCTCATGCCCTCGTATGTCAACATCGGTGCCTATGTCGACAGCGGCACCATGGTCGATACCTGGGCCACGGTGGGTTCCTGCGCGCAGATCGGCCGCAACGTCCATCTAAGCGGCGGCGTCGGCATAGGTGGCGTACTCGAGCCCCTGCAGGCGGCCCCCACCATCATCGAGGACGACTGCTTCATCGGTGCCCGTTCGGAGATCGTCGAAGGCGTCATCGTCGAGCGCGGCTCGGTCATTTCCATGGGAGTTTTCATCGGTCAGAGCACGAAGATCCTGCACCGCGAAACCGGCGAGATCACCTACGGCCGCGTACCGGCCGGTTCCGTCGTCGTGTCCGGTTCCCTGCCCGCAAAGGACGGCAGTCACAGTCTCTATTGCGCGGTGATCGTAAAGCAAGTCGACGAAAAGACCCGCGGCAAAGTCGGCATCAATGCGCTCTTGCGGGACATCTGACATGGAAGACGTAGTCGCCCTGACACAGGAACTGATCCGCAGGCCCTCGGTGACGCCCGACGACCAGGGGTGCCAGATGCTTGTGCGCGCGCGCCTGCAGGCCGGGGGCTTTGCGGTCGAATCGCTGCGCTTCGGGGCCGTCGACAATCTGTGGGCGCGCCACGGACAACAGGGGCCGCTGGTGGTCTTCCTCGGTCACACCGATGTGGTGCCGCCCGGACCGCTGACCGCCTGGACCAGTCCGCCCTTTGCGCCCGAGATCCGCGATGGACTGCTCTACGGCCGCGGCGCGGCCGACATGAAGGGCTCCGTGGCGGCTTTCACGCTGGCCCTCATCGCATTCGTAAAGAGGCACCCGGATCATCCGGGATCGGTCGGTCTGCTGCTCACATCCGACGAGGAAGGCGTTGCTGTCGATGGTACGGTGCGCGTCATGGAGATTCTCGAGGGGCGCGGCGAGCACATCGACTACTGCATCGTCGGGGAACCCTCCTCCAATGAACGGTTGGGCGATACCATCAAGCATGGCAGGCGCGGCTCGCTCACCGGGACGCTCACCGTGCACGGCATCCAGGGGCACATTGCCTACCCCGAACGCTGTGACAATCCGATCGCCCGGGCGCTGCCGGCTTTGGCCGAACTGGCAGCGACCGAGTGGGATCGGGGCGATGCCGACTTTCCCGCCACCCGGCTACAGTTTTCCAACATCCACGCCGGCACCGGCGCCGACAATGTCATCCCCTCCCGGCTGGAGGCGGTGTTCAATTTCCGCTTCGCCGCCTCGATCACGGCCGACGCCCTGCGCCAGGGGGTGGCCGCCATTCTGGATCGGTACGGCCTGCGCTACGACCTCAGCTGGCGCCTGTCCGGGCAACCCTTCCTGACCCGTGAAGGGCCCCTCCTCGAGACCCTGACCGAGAGCATCCAGGCCGTCACCGGCATCCGGCCGCAGCGTTCCACGGCCGGAGGCACGTCCGATGGTCGGTTCGTTGCACCCTTTGGCTCCCAGGTGCTTGAATTTGGTCCGCTAAACGGGTCTATTCACAAGATAGACGAGGCCATCCTCGTGGCGGACCTGTCCCGCCTGCAAGCCATTTACGAAGACGTACTCGAGCGTCTACTGGTCAGGCAATGGCCTGATCTATAAAATAAAAGAGAGGGAGGAGCACAGTGGACCCTATGCCGAGCCTGACCGTCAAACTGGACCACGCGATCATCAAACAGATCAACCTGCCACAAGGCGATCTGTCGATAGGCCGACGCAACAGCCATGGGCTGGTGCTTGAGGATTCGTCGGTCAGCGTCGACCACGCCACCATCTTCACAGTCGGTCAGGATTCCTTCCTGAAGGACCTAAACAGCACCAATGGGACCTTCATCAACAACCGCCGCGTCAACAAACATCACCTCAAGCACGGCGACACCATCGTCATCGGCAAGCACACGATCATTTACGGGCACGACGCCGCTGCCGACGACACGGCAGAGAGCCGGTCGACTTCCGTCGAAGCGGCCCTTTTCGTCCTGACCGGACCCCATAGTGGACGACGCATCGATCTCAAGACGCCCATTACCCACCTGGGCAAGACCGGACGGCCCGCGGCGCTTTTGTCGCGCATCGGAGACCGATTTACACTCATGCCCGAAAAAAGCACGGAGGTGGTCCTGCGCAATAACAAACCGGTCCCGGCAGGTGGCATCGCCCTCGATTCCGGGGACCTGATCGAGGTTGGCGACACCAGACTCCAATTCTACCAACGCTGAGCGCTTGACCGTCTCGCGCCATAACAGTAGCTTAACACGCGCCTGCGAGGATAGCGGGACGGGGACAACGCGGGAGTGAAAATGAATGGCTTGAACAGGCGTGGTTTGCAGGTAGAGTTCGCAAAGACCCCCGAGGACATCAGGGAGTGCCAGAGACTCCGCTATCAGGTGTTCGCCCGCGAACTGGGTGCCGCCATCGGCGATCCCCGTCTCGAATCGGATCGCGACGCGTTTGATCCCTTTTGCCGCCATATGATCGTGCGCGAACATGCAACGGGCGCGATCGTCGCCTGCACGCGCATCCTGACCAGCGAGACCAGCAGCGCCTGCGGCGGCTTTTACTCCCAGCAGGAATTCGACTTAAGCCCCATTCTGGCCCTGCCAGGGCGCGTCATGGAAGTGGGCCGCACCTGCGTGCATGCCGATTACCGGCGCGGTCCGGCCATCGCCCTGCTGCTTGCCGGCCTTGCCGCTTTCATGCACGAACACCGCTTCGATTATCTGATGGGCTGCGGGTCCGTACCCCTGTCGGCCGATCGCGAGTGCTCATTGCAGACCGTCGCGCACCTGATCGCCGTCTACGGCAGCCCCCCGCACCTGCGCGTGACACCGCATCATCCGCTGCCGGTGCCAAAGGCGGATGAATCCGTCTGCGCAGGCACTGACAATGCCGCGCCCGCGCTGCTGCGCGCCTACATGCGGCTTGGCGCTTATGTCTGCGGGACCCCCTGCTTCGATGCCGACTTCAATGTCGCCGATGTCCTCGTGCTTTTGCTGCGCAGTCGCTTTGACGGTCGCTACCTGGAGCGTCTGCTGGGACGCTCTCTCAAACAGCAAGTCGCGTGAAGCTGCCGGGGGGAGGTGTTGCCCGGCTTGCGGCACTGGTCGCGCACACCCTGCTCGGTGCGCTCATCGCACTCGTCGCGCCAACAGGCGGACTGACCGACAACCCAAGCGGTCAGGCGGTCGTGCGCTGGTGGCATGCCACGCTGCTGAAAATCCTGGGCCTGAGACTGCAAGTCCTCGGTGTGCCAGCGCCCGCGCCCACCCTGATCGTCGCCAACCACATCTCCTGGATCGACATCGCCGCCATCGGCGCGGTCACACCCGGACGCTTTGTCGCCAAGGCCGAGATCCGCGACTGGCCGCTGATCGGCTGGCTTGCGGCCCGCGCCGGCACCCTCTATATCCGCCGCGGCGACCGTCGCGCTTCTGCGGCCGTCGCCGATGAGATCACACAGGCGTTCTTGCGCGACCAGTCCGTGATTCTTTTTCCAGAAGGCACATCGACTGACGGTCGCGACGTCCGCCCCTTCCATCCCCGGCTTTTGATGCCGGCCATCGAGGCCCAATGCCCCGTCCAGCCGGTTGCGCTGCGCTATCCGGCCAGAGACGGCGGCGTCCATCCGGCTGCACCCTTCATCAACGATGACAGCCTGCTCGAGCATCTCTGGCGGCTTATGCGCGTGCGTGGCGAAGTGCACGTCGAATTGTCGTTTTTTGCGGCCGAGGCCTCGGCGCACATGGATGCACGCGATCTCGCCGAGCGCACACGCGCGGTCATCCGCCGCCATGTCACAGGCGGTCTTGTCTAGAATACCCGGCACCGGGCAGGCAACCACTGTGCATAACTACCCGACCCGGCAGGCACGACGAGGGCGCCTGTGGGTTCGCGCCCCGCATGAGGATGTACAGACGAAAACACCACGTGAAAGGCGCCATTGGCCGCGCAACCGGCAGCCACAACGGCTGCGAGCACGGCGGCCACGACAACAGCCACAAATCGACGCATGATCATTCTCCCTGGTGCCCCATGATAGCCGACAGGGCGCCGCCGTGGCGCAGACCATCGTCCCTGCGAATGTAAATGTCTGTTAAAGCGGTCACAGGGACGTCATCCCGGGGTATCCTTGGGTCATGCGCCGGATATTGGTGGTAGATGACGATGCGCGGCTTCGTGAACTGCTCACGCGCTACCTGACTGAACAGGACTTTACCGTCGACGCCGTGGCGGACGGACCAGGCATGGACAAGGCCTTGTCCCGCCGCCTCTATGACATCCTGATCCTGGATGTCATGCTGCCGGGCGAGGACGGCCTGAGCCTGTGCCGGCGGCTGCGCGCGGAGGGACGCACCTTGCCCATACTGATGCTCACCGCCCGGGGCGACGAGGTCGACCGCATAACCGGACTCGAACTGGGCGCCGACGACTATCTGGGCAAGCCTTTCAATCCACGGGAACTCGTCGCGCGCGTCAACGCCATCCTGCGTCGCCAGGGTAATGCCCCGGCCAGCCAGATCACGTTTGGCCCCTTCCTTCTGGATATTCAGGCGCGGCGGCTCACGGTAGATGGCAAGCAGATCGACATCACCACCGCCGACTTCGAACTTTTGCGGGTCTTTGCCACACATCCGCACCAGCCGCTGTCACGGGACACCCTCATGCAACTTGCGCGCGGCCGCGATTATTTACCCTTCGACCGATCCATCGATGTGCGCATCTCCCGGCTGCGCCGCGTGCTTGAGCGCGATCCGACCCATCCGCAATGGATCCAGACCCTGTGGGGGTCCGGGTACGTTTTCACGCCGCCGCCGGAGTGACACCATGTGGCCACGTACGCTCTTTGGCCGAACTGCGCTTATCATTGCGGTGGCTCTTCTCGTCGCCCAGTCGACATTCATCTGGCTGGTGCATTTGTCCTTCAGTCCGCTGCGCACACTCCAGCTCGCATCGCTCCTCGAAAACACCGCGGCCGTGACATCGACGGCCCTCAGCACGCTGTCGGCTGCGGAGAAACCGGCTTTCCTGCGCAATCTGCAGGCCCATGGTCTGCGGGTAACGATCCGCAAACCGCCAGACCGCGGCGCAACCGCCCCGTTTTTCGGGCCGATCGTGCGCACCCTGAAACAGCGCGGTTACCCGGCCATGGCCACACCGACCCGCACGGGCGTGCGGTTTGGTATCCGCCTCGATGACCGCCACTGGCTGATGCTTGTCGTGCCGGGCAGGCCGCCGGTGCTGCCGTGGCCGCGCCTGGGCTTTCTGGTCATGGGATTACTTGTCACCGGTGTTGGTGCGCTTTTGCTGGTGCGGCGCGTGAATCGCCCGCTTGCGGCCCTGGCGGCAGCGGCGGCCTGCTTTGGCGAAGGACGCGATCCACCGCCGCTGCCGCTCGATGGCCCGACCGAGATCGCGCACGTCTGCAGCGCCTTCAACCGCATGACTGCCGACGCCCGCCAGCACGAACGCGACCGCGCCTTGCTGCTCGCCGGCGTCTCCCATGATCTGCGCACGCCCCTTGCGCGGTTGCGCCTGGCGGTCGAACTGCTCGGTCCCGACCGGGAACTGCGCGAGGGAATGATCCAGGATATCGAGGAGATGGATGGCATTCTGGCCGAATTTCTGGCCTATGTGCGCCACGGTGTCGAAGAGCATGTCGTCCCGGGCAATCTGAATGACCTTGTCGAAGAAGTCGTTGCGCGATACGCCCGACAGGGTATTGGTATCCGCTTCATCCCCTCAGCCCTGCCGACCTTCCCTTACCGGCCCCGCGCGACCACGCGCCTCGTCACGAACCTCGTCGACAATGCCTGCCGCCACGCCGGCGGGCAGGACATCGTCGTGACGACAGGACACGACACGATCTCGGCAGAGATCACCGTCGCTGACCGGGGGCCCGGCTTGACGGCAGCCGAGCACTCCCGGCTGACGGATGGGCTGATCCCGGGAGAAACGCATCGCCGCGGCCTCGGGCTCATCATCGCCCAGCGCATCGCCGAGACCCAAGGCGGCAGGCTGATCCTGGAAAAACGCAGGGGCGGCGGGCTCCTCGCCCGCGTACGGCTCCCGCTCGTTCCTCCCTTAGTCGAAGGCGCAACCGGTGCGCAGCCCCATGGCCTTCAGGATCTTGGCCAGGGGACAAAGTCCCGTAAATGACGACTGCAGCAAGTTGGCGCCGACGAAGGCGGTCAGCCACAACCACTGCGGCGATTGAAAATGCGCAAGCGCAACACTGGCAAGCACTACGGTCCCGGCAAAACCCATGACGGCGCGATCAACGGATATCATGAAAAACCCCCTGTATAAAAGCATAATCTGATTCTAAATAGAATATCAGCAATCCCTTATATTGTCTATCTTCGGGGGTACTGCCCTGAATCGCCTGCGTACGCCCAGGTCCCTCTTCCTTACTGTGGATAGGACGCCTTCTCCCAATCCCGCACGCAACCGGGAATGATCCAAAAGACCGGATGCGCTTCGGGCAGGGTCACCACCTTCCACGCCGCCAGCACAGCCGAACTGCGACGGGCGAGCTTTGCCTTCAGGAGTGCCCACTCAATGGCCAGTTGCCCCTGCGTTTCCGCGATGCGTACCCCGCCCCATGACACGGCAATTTTGGTCCGGTCGAACCGGTAGCCCCGTCGGTCCGCCTCGTCGGCGATTCCCGCAAGGTAGCCGCCGATCACAACCAGCGGATCGGCCTGCTGCCGGAACCGCAGGAGCTGAGGATGCTGCCGGTAGCCACGCGTCTGCCCACGCAGCACAGCCTGGGCCAGAAGACCTTCCCGCCACACGGCGACCAGGCCTGCAGCATCCAGGTAGCGGGGGTGAACCGTCCACAGGCGCATCGCGTCTTGCCATCCCGCCCTAGGACACCATCTGCAACAAATCCGGCCAGGGATGCGCGGGATCGGCGATGGCAACGAAAGATGGGTTCAATTGCCGGGGACTTGCGTACTCGAGAGGAACGCGGCCCACCGTCCAGACCACGCCACCGGCTTCTTCGACGATGCACTGGCCGGCTGCCGTGTCCCACGTATGGGTCGGCCCAAGCCGCGGATAGATATCAGCCAGCCCCTCGGCTATGCGTCCAAACTTCCACGCCGAACCGAGCGCGACCCGCGTGATCGGCACGCCGGGGGCGGCAAGCGACGCACAGACCCTCGCCACGGCATCGACACCATGACGCGCGCTGCCGATCAGTCGCACGGCGCCACCCTCGTAACGCGCCGCGTGAATTGCCCGCTCGCGACCTCCTTCACTCTTGTAGGCACCTTGTCCGCGACTTGCGTAATAGCATGCGCCCGTCACGGGCACCTGGACGACACCGATCACAGGACGGCCGGCCTCTATCAGGGCAATGCTGACCACGAAGGCGCCGGTGCGCGCCACGTATTCTTTCGTGCCATCCAGTGGATCGACAGACCAGTATCGCTCACCTGTGATCTCGCCACCCTCTTCCGACGCGATCGGGATGCCCGGTGTCGCCCGTGACAACACCGCCGTAATCGCCGCGTGCGCGGCATGATCGGCCGGAGTGACTGGACTCCCATCCGTCTTCAGCGTCACTGTGCTGTCTTGCTGGTAGCGCTTCAAAATCTCGGCGGCGGCGGCCGTTGCGGCCTCGCGGGCCGCGGTAAGCTCCGATTGATACATCATCATCCCGTATGGTCGCGCCACCTGATGGCCCGCGCCCGACCCTCCTCATCGATAAGACCGCTCACAAATACCAGATATTGGCGGCCCCTGCCACTACCTGATCGCCGCGCCCCACTACGCGACAGGCGGTCAGACCCGAGTCCCCGCTCCTTTGCGCGACTGATCCCGTGTCGTTCACTTTGCACCCGCGATACAGAACCCGTACATTCCACAGGGACGAAGCTCTCTCGCTTGCTGTGCACGACCTTATGCCTCGTCCTTGTGGCAAACAACCGGCTGCACGCTGCTATTCTTCGACTCATCCGGCATAATCTCCCACTTTTCTTGTGTCAATGAGACTCTGCAGATATTGACGTTTCCAGTTACCCGTATCCATTTATAATGGGATCGGCATGCCGCCCATCCATGCAGGCTGTATTTTTGCCACTGATGCTATAGAATGGGTTTTATGGAGCCGCGACATGGATCCCGGTCCGATCGGCGGACGCCCACGCGATAAAGCGCGCAGCCCACGCCGACAGTCATTCATCAATCAAAAGGTACATATAAAACTATCATGAAAATCACTGCAGCGACCCGCGCACTTACCGCACTAGCCCAGGAAACCCGCCTCGGCATTGTCCGGCTCCTCGTAAAGGTCGGACCAGACGGACTCGTGGCCGGACAGATAGCCCAGCGCCTGAAGCTGGCGCCAGCGACATCCTCATTTCATCTGTCCCAGCTGACGCAGGCAGGACTGATCCAGCCGACCCGTGAAGGGCGCTCGATCCGTTACGCGCCTGTCCTGCCGGCAATCAATGAACTCATGGCGTTTCTTGGTGAAACGCTAAGCGGCGGCCCCACACAGAAGTCAGCAGCACGCAGCATGGCCAGGAGCGCAACCAAGGCCTCCGTCAAGAAAGCGGCAGCGAAAAAAGTTGCTCCGCGGAAAAAAGCCGTTCGGGGCTAAAGACCCGGCGGGCGGCTGTGCCGCCGCCCGCCTTCTGCGACGCGGTCACGCTCAGACCGGGGTCCAGATGGTGATTTTGATAGTGAACCGATCCGCTGGTTGCGGGTTGATCCGCTCCTGCACACGGGCTGCGCTCCACGCCATTTGAAGACTGTACTCACCGTTCGCCGACGTTGCCTCGCGCAGGCGCTGAATGTTTTTCTCGCAGCACTCAACCGACCTTGTAGTCACAGGCCTGTCATATCGTTCTCAGGCACACCGCGCGTCAAGATATCTATATACCCGCGCATCCACCCGGTCATGCAACCCGAGCCTGTTTATGGACCCCGATGCCGCCCCTGGCAGCCGCGACCATGGTGTCGCGCCCGGAATGTGAGGCAACAAAAGCGCCCGGCACCCAGTCACGCGTCCGGCGTGCCGGATTGGGGTTTTTGCCCACCGGTAGAGCGCGCCTTGGGGTCAGGATAATGATGTCCTCACCGGCGTCAGTTGCCGATGGCGCTTTGCCCGTGCTCGCCGTGACACCCGTGCACGAAGGGCGCCACTCGCGGGCGTGCGACATCGGGATTCTGGAAGCCGCCGGCCCGAAATTCCGGCCGGCATTTGGTCCTGTAGATCGACAATGCCTTCGTGAAATCGCTGTTTTGGGTCGCAGGGCTTGCGGAGACAACATCAAACGAGGCGCGGGAAGCGCACCGGTCGATGCCCTGGTGCTGACGGTCCGTAAAGCCGACTGCGTCGTATCGAAGGCCGCCCCCCTTTGCCTCTGACGTGCGCGAGATCCTGGGCCTCCGGACCCGCGACTCCGAATCCTTCGCCCCATCGAATGACTTCTTCACAGGAGTCAAAAGGGCGCGGGTAATTCGTATCTTTCCGAACATCGGGCCCGCCCTGCGCCTTCCGGGCACCCCGACTGAACACAATGAGGTATGGGCCGAAGTGGCACTATCCCGACAGGGATGAATTCCACAAGTGGCGGGCAGGACGACAATCCATCCATACCAAAGACCCTATCGTGGCGCTGAGCTGAAAAAGCGACACCCCTACCGGATCGGCTTTACGGCAAAAATTGGCCTTGACCCTGAATTTCGTCACCGCCTCGCCGATCATTTCCAGGTTGCGCATCACATCATCCTGAACACGATCGTCAGCCAGGGAATCCGCCTCACTCATATCGGCCATGGAGTGCTACATTTTGCCGATGGCTTCCTGAATGTGTTCCCGATAATCTGCGTCACGCGATTCTTTGCTCACAAAGGCCTGGCCTCCTGGAGCACCCGATCGCGGGATGGCAACGGCGGATCGGGCGCAGTCAGAACATCCACTGAGATGCCCGGCTCTTTCCCGATGGTGTTCTTCAGACACACCCTGCCAACACAGTCGTACGACAGAGATCCCCGCCGAGGTGCCTTGCCTCGCTCGGCGTAGGCGGCGCAGCATCATTTCTGCCCGATATAGTCACCCTGGCTGCGCGCGCGCAGGGAGCGACCTTGTGCATCGACTACGGTATTGGCAAGGGCGCCAATACCTGGTATCTCGATGCGCACAAGATCACCGGCTGTCAGATAGCACGGCGGATCGGCACTCATGCCCACACCGCTTGGCGTGCCTGTGGCGATAATATCCCCCGCTTCCAGGGTGGTCACGGTCGACAGGATGCTGATCAGCGTGGCAACATCGAAAATCATATCACTCGTCCCGCTCTCCTGACGCAATTGACCATTGACCCATGTGCGGATGGTGAGCGCCTGCGGATCAGCGATCTCCTCACGCCCGACAACCGCGGGGCCCATGGGTGCAAACCCATCGGCCACCTTGCCCGCGAGCCACTGAGTGGTCCGGAACTGCCAGTCACGGGCACTTACGTCATTGACGACGGTGTAGCCGAAGACGGCATCAAGCGCCTCCTTCGCCGCCACATCCCGCACCGTGCGGCCCATGATCACCCCAAGCTCCCCTTCGTAGTCGAGCGCAAGACAGCCCCGCGGCCGCACGATCGGATCCTCCGGTCCGTTTATGCAATTGTTCCATTTGGCAAAAAATGGCGGAGACACCGGCTCGCGCTGACCGATCTCGCGTGCGTGCGCGCGGTAATTCAGTCCCACGCCGATGAAGCGCCCGGGATCATGGAGCGGTGCATGCAGATGCACGGCATCCATGGGTCTATCGGGCGTCTGTGCGTGCGCAGGAAGCCACGCACCAAATGCACTGCCCGGCCCCGACCGGATCCACTGCACAAGGCTGCCCGTGACGCAAAGTGCGGCGAGACCCTCCTCCTCCAGACCGCCTGCCGCACAATAACGGGCGTAGGCGCGACCGAGATCAATGAGGCCACCTGCGCATAAAGCGCCAAGCCGCGGCCTGTCTGACGCCTCGCCCTTGACCGTATAACGTACCCACCGCATGTCTATCCTCCCTCTGGAATAGGCGTCCAAGGGCCTTTGCGCCCCGCTCGCATCACGGGCGCGAATAGGCGCCATAACGCCGTCGAATATATGAGCCGCTCTTTATTCCGCTATTAAAACAATTCAATAGCAAATCCCCACCAACGCCTTACACTCCCTGCCATAACTGTCCGCCGGAGAAAGCTGTCGTGTCCAAGGCCCCGCACATCGAAGACCACAGCAAACAGGAAATCAAGTACTCCACATGCTACATGTGTGCCTGCCGCTGCGGCATCAAGGTCACGATCGAGAACAACAGGGTCCGCTTCATCC
>JAJYHH010000017.1:2332-25822 GCA_021784845.1 Pseudomonadota bacterium | reverse complement strand
TGAACCTGTGGCGTTGATGGCCACCGTCAGGTGGCCTACAAGAATCGGGGCCGCGTGAGCGGCCCCCTATAGCCGCTTTGAGCGGCTCACAAATTAAAGCCCCCGGCTCTGCCGGGGGATGTTTACCGGCGGGTCCGGTGTCGCGGGAGCATGGGGCCGACTGACTCGCCTGTCTGAGTGAATGGATAGACGAAAGGGAGTCCCCGGTCCGCCACGATGCAGATCAGTCCCCGCCTGTAGCGGGCGCGACAACTGTCGAACCCTTCACTGATACGTGGCGCGAAGGTATCCGCCAATGGCGCGACGGCTGTGATCTTGGCGAGACGAAACGGGCGCCAGAAAGGGGGAAGGCGGTTTGCGGATGAGTAGCCCCGGATCTGGTAACAATCAACCAGGATTTCGCCGTGACGCTCGTCCCGGTAGATGGCATGGGGCTCGACAATGCGCAATTGCGATTGATCCCGGTAGCGGATGGCACAGCACCGACGGTTCTTGATGGCGTCGGTCAGAACCTGCAGGGTCTCCTCGCTCATGATACCTCTCCTGTATCCACCTATCCATTTGCGGTTACACCAATAATGGTCTATTCCTGTGCTCGCTGCAATGGCGGGCGCGCCGGCTTCTCAGCCGAAGATTTCGCCGGGCAGGTTCCACTTGGCCGCCAGGGTCTCGACGGCGTTCTGAAACTCTTCGGATCGGGAGGGATGATTGAAGGCCATCTGCGACAGCGTGCGCAACCCGCCCTGTGCGGGCAGGGCCGCAAGCATATGGATGAGCTCGCCTGCCTCGGCGCCGACCACCTCTCCCCCCAGAAAACGGCCGCTATCCATGTCGGCCACCAGGCGGACAAAACCCTCGGCGTCATCCTGGCCGAGCGCCCGGGGTGAGGTCTCGAAGGCCGCGAAACCTGTCGCCGGCTCAAACCCGTCGTCTTCGGCCTGCTCCTCGGTCAACCCGACACGGGCCAGCTCCACCGCGCTGTACACCGCCTCCGGCACGAGGCGGTCCGTGCGCGTGCGCCGGCCGGGCTCGATGATGTTGTCGACGGCGACGGCGGCCTCAAACAGGGCGCGGTTGGCGGTCATGGGACCAGACACGCAGTCGCCGATGGCATAGAGAGAAGGCCGGTTCGTCTGTAAATAAGCGTTGACGACGATGAAGCCCGCGGAGTCACGGGCAATGCCGGCCGCTTCCAGTCCCAGATCATCAGTGACCGGCCGCCGTCCCGTAGCCATCAGCACCCAGTCAACGGCGACCGTGCCGTCATCGAGAGCGAGCGTGACACCCTCTGCGCCAACGGTGGCGTCCCGCACGGTTGATAAGCGCGGAGAGACGCCGGCGGCCATCAGTCCCTTCTTCAACACATCCATCGCCGCCGGACTGAAATCACGGCGCGCAAAGGGGTCGCGGCGGACGATCCAGGTCACGTCCTTGCCGAAAAGACGCAGAATGTAGGCAAACTCCAGGGCGATGATGCCGCCGCCCACGACTGCCACGCGGCTGCCGCCGGGCACGGGCCTGTCGAACAAGAGATCGCTGTGTATGATGCGATCAGGGACCACGGCAATGTGGTCTGGCATAACGGGCGCAGAGCCCGTCGCGAGGATAATGGACTGCGCCTTGACGAGGCGCCCGTCGACGGAAAGCGTGCCGGCGTCTTTCACCGTCGCATGCCCGGATAGGGCCGTCACGCCCAGGCGGCGCAAGTAGTCACGATAGCTCTGGCGCACGCGATCAACCACTTCATACTGATGCCGCCAGGCCTGTCCGAGATCACCTGCCAGTGAACCGACCAGACCGCGGTTAGCAAACGTGTCAGTGTGCGCAAGCAGCCGGGCACTGTGATACCAGTCTTTCTTGGGTACGCAGCCGCGGTTCAGGCAGCAGCCGCCCCACACGGCGCGCTCAATGATTGCCGTCTTGCGACCCCTCAACGCCGCAAGTACTGCGGCACGATATCCTCCTGGACCCGAGCCTACGACCACCACATCAAACGCATCCATATCCCCCACCTTCTCCTCGCCTACAACTTGTGATCCGGATTTGGCATTATGCGGTCATGCGCGCCCTTTTGCGGTTCCTCCGTGGACGATCCGATGCCTGGCCCCTGGATGCCTTTTTCGGTCGATTTGCCAATCGCACGCTCATCCTCCACGAAGGCCTCACCCTGGAATGGCTGACAGAGCTCCTGAAGGTCGGCGGTGGCGGCGGACACTTCCGCCTGAATATCCGCCAGCCGCCTGGTCCTCAGCCGACACCGATCGAGTGGGTGGTTCATCATGACATCCTGCCTCTGCAACTACCGTTACCCCTTGTGTGCGCCGTCGGCACCGATCGCATCGACATCCGCCATCTGCGTGTCCGCGGACGCGTCTGCCATCCGGCTGACATCGCCTGGATACTTGATGACATGCGCACACGGGGACGTCGGCATGCGACCTTGCAGAGAAAGGACGGCACACTGCATCCCTCCTGCGATCTGCCCGTTGATGACAATGCCTACGAAATCGATTGCGGTTAGTGACCCGCGACCGTCATGCGCTCGATCAGCAAGGATCCGGTGCGCGTGCTGTGCCGCGCATCCACGTCGCCGCCCACGGCCACCAGCCCCTTGTACATGTCGCGCAAATTGCCGGCTATGGTGATCTCTTCGACCGGATAGGCCAACGCGCCGTCCTCGACCCAGAAGCCGGCCGCCCCGCGCGAGTAATCACCGGTCACGCCATTTATGCCAAAACCAATGAGCTCCGTCACAAACAGTCCGCGACCCATGCGCCGCAGAAGACCTGCCAGATCATCCGGGCCCGGCTCGATCGTCAGGTTGTGCACGCCGCCGGCGTTGGCTGTGGTGGAAAGGTTCAACTTGCGCGCCGCGTAGCTGTCCAGGCAATAGCGGGCCAGGACGCCTTCCCGGACGAGATCACGGCGCCTGGTTGCAACGCCTTCGGCATCGAACGGCGCACTGCCCATGCCACGCCTGAGCAGCGGATCCTCAAAGATGTGGATGTGGGCTGGAAACAGCGTCTCGCCCAGGCTGTCGAGCAAAAACGACGAGCGCCGGTAGAGACTCGGACCGCTCACCGCCGACACGAGATGCGACAGGAGGCTCCTTGCGGCCTGCGCCTCATACAGGACCGGCACCTGGCACGTCTTGATCTGACGTCCGCCGAGCCGGCGCACCGTCCGGCCCGCCGCAGCCGCCCCCACCGCTTCGGGCGTCAGCAGATCGTCTGGGACCCGGCTGCTCGTGTAATCATAGTCCCGCTGCATTCCCCCCTCGTCCTCGGCAATCACGGCACAGCTCAGGCTGTGGCGCGTGGAGCGGACGGTCCCTATGAAGCCATTGCTGTTGGCATACACATCCGTGCTCTCATACGTGGTCGCACTGGCGCCCTCGGAATTGACGATGCGCCTGTCGACTGCGAAAGCGGCCTGCTCGCAACGAGTTGCCAGGGCGATCGCGTCATCGACGGTTAATGTCCAGGGGTGGTGCAGATCGAGCTCCGGAACCACCCGCGCAAGCTCTGCCGCGTCGGCAAGCCCATTGTAGGGATCCTCGGCCGTGAAGCGAGCAATCGTGCACGCCGCGCCGACGGCCTCGTCCAGGCTGTCGGCGCGAAAATCCGACGTGCTGGACGAACCGCAGCGCGCGCCAAAATACACCGTCACGGACAGGCTTTTGTCGCGGTGATGCTCGACGGTCTCGACCTCTCCCTTGCGCACCGTGACCGACAGGCCGCGCGCCGTGCTGGTATCCACCTCCGCTGCGGTGGCACCGTGCCGCCGTGCCATCTCCAGAACCTGTGCCGCCACATCCTCGACGCTGACATCGCGCCGGTCCGCCGTGATCGCTCCCATCACTCCTCCGTTCCACCAACCGTCAGACCATCGATCCGCAAGGTCGGCTGACCTACACCGACGGGCACGTTCTGTCCGTCCTTCCCGCAGGTGCCAACGCCCGTATCCAGCGCCAGATCGCTGCCCACCATGGTCACGCGCGTCAAAACGTCCGGCCCGTTGCCGATCAGGGTTGCACCCTTGACCGGCCGGCCTATGCGGCCATTCTCGATGAGATAGGCTTCGCTTGCCGAAAATACAAACTTGCCCGAGGTGATGTCGACCTGCCCGCCGCCGAAATTGACGGCATACAAGCCCTTTTTGACGGACGCCACGATTTCCTCCGGATCCTTGTCACCTGCGAGCATGTACGTGTTGGTCATGCGGGGTATCGGCAGGTGCGCATAGGATTCACGGCGCCCATTGCCCGTCGGGGCCGCACCCATCAGTCGCGCATTGAGGCGATCCTGCATGTATCCCTTGAGAACCCCCTTCTCGATCAGCACGGTGTTCTGCACGGGTGTTCCTTCGTCGTCGACGTTGAGCGACCCGCGTCGCCCCGGCAGCGTGCCATCATCGACGACCGTGCAGGCCTCCGACGCGATCCGTTCACCAAGCCGGTTGGCAAAGGCCGACGTGCCCTTGCGATTGAAATCCCCCTCAAGGCCATGTCCGATGGCCTCATGCAGGAGAATGCCAGGCCAGCCCGGACCCAGCACAACCTGCATGGTCCCGGCCGGTGCCGCCACGGCGTCCAGATTGACGAGGGCCTGGCGCACGGCCTCGCGCGCGTAACCGAGCGCCCGGTCTTCGGTCAGAAAATAGTGATAATCCGTACGGCCGCCGCCGCCCGCCGAACCGTGCTCGCGCCGCCCGTCCTGTTCGACGATGACAGAAACATTGAGTCGCACCAAAGGCCGTATATCGGCCGCCAGCACACCGTCGTGACGCATCACAAGAATGGTCTCGTGACTGCCACCCAGACTCGCCATCACCTGGCGGACGCGTGGATCCATGCGCCGCGCTTCCTGCTCAACCTTCAGCAACAACGCAACCTTGTCCTCGTCCGGCAGACTCGCCAACGGATCGTCTGGCTCGTAGAGGTGCAACATTCCGCCACCCGTGCGCGAGGTCAGCGCCTGACTGCCGGGATTTCCGCTGCGGGCGATGGCGCGCGCCGCAGTGGCCGCATCCAGGAGCGCCGGCATCATGATTTCGTCGGAGTAGGCAAAGCCGGTCTTTTCGCCAGCGACGGCGCGGATACCGACGCCCTGCTCGGTGTGGCGATTTCCGGATTTTACCTGGCCTTCCTCAAGAGACCACGATTCCTGACGGCCATACTGGAAATACAAATCCGCATAATCAATGTTGTGGCCAAGAACGCGGTTCATGACGACCTCGAGATCGCCACTGCTCAGTCCCGCCGGCGCCAGCAGGAAATCCTGCGCGTGCCGGAGTGTATCCGTCTGTGTATTGTGACTTGCCATTAAAATCTCCGATGCCGAAGGCTTGGCAGTTGCGTCCGCACCTTCTCAAGATAGCCCTGCTCGCAGGGCGCCAGAACGACGGCGGCGCCGGCCGCCTCAGCGGCCACGACGCGACCCCAGGGGTCGATGATCATGCTGTGGCCGTAGGTGACACGGCCGTCGGGATGCCGGCCTTCCTGGCCTGCCGCCACCACATAGCAGGTGTTCTCGATCGCGCGCGCCCGCGCCAGCGATTCCCAGTGGGCGGTGCCCGTCGGCACAGTGAACGCCGCGGGAACGGTCAGGATTGTCGCTCCGCCTTCCACCAGGCGCCTGAAGAGCTCGGGAAAACGCAGATCGTAGCAGACACTAAGACCGATCCGGCCAAAAGGCGCGTCGACGACCACTGCCGCATCGCCCGGCTCGCACACGGCTGACTCCTGATAGCGTTCGCCGCCGCCGAGATCCGCGTCAAATAGATGCATTTTATCATACCGGGCTACCCGGATCCCGCGGTCGTTGAACACGAGGCAGGCGGCACGCACCCGTTGTACCGAGGGGCAGCGCAGGGCGATGGTTCCGGCCACCACCCACAGGCCGAGACGGCGGCTGGTCTCGGCGAGCATCGCCTGGATGACCCCCTCGCCGTCGGATTCGGCATGCTTTAGCCGCTCGGCATGGGTAGCCGGCATCAAGGCAAAATTTTCCGGCAAAAGCGCGAGCGTCGCGCCCTGGCGGGCCGCTTCCTCCAGCAACGAGGAGGCGGTCGCAAGGTTGGTGTCGACGTCCCCGCCGGAGCACATCTGGATGGCGGCAAGCTGGATCATCCGGCATCCGCCCGCCGCTTTATGACCGGCTTGTTCCAGGGTCCGTCGATGACGTAGGTCATGCGTGTTCCCTCGCTGATTTCACGCGCGAAAAACTTCTGCATGACCAGAACGGCCGCGCCGGCAATCGGTCCGCCCAGCAGCCCGCTCAGGAGCGTGACGTTGTTTTGCAGGTGCGGGTTGACTCCAACCTGCAGATGGAACGTCTGCGCGACCAGATTGGCGCGGCCCTCTATGTGAACATTGGCAGTGGGCCCATGCACCTCGATAGCCGGCGTGATCGCGCGGCCCTGTTCGACATAGACCTTGCCATTGATCAGTCCGAAGGCAAAACCCCGACCAAACAGACTGCTGAAATCAAGCGTCAGATAGCGCGTTATCGAGTCGACGTTGAAGATGCCAAGAAGCTTGCCCGCGCCTTCATTGACATTGAGAAAACGGCCATTGCGCACCGTAAAGCGCAAATCGGCCTGCAGCGTCCTTAGCGCAAACTGTGTAGGGTCGCCGGGCCAATTGAGTCCGGCATAGAGATCGACGTGCCCCCCCGCCACCTGACGCGGATAACCCCAGGCCGTCAGCGTGTGGCCGAGATTGGCGGCCTGCAGGCGTACGGCGAACGTGGATTCCTGCTGCCCCGCATGGAGAGTCCAGCGCCCATGGCCGGCAAGCACGGCCTGCGGCTGGGTCAGACGGATCTCGTAGAACCGGAATCCAGCGCGGAACGGTTCTCCGACCAGAACGGCGCGCCCGAATCGCCGCCGGCCTATGCGCAGGCTATCGGCTTCGAAGTCGACACGCGGCAGTTGGCGCGGGTCCAGCGCGGGGGGATGACCGTCAGGCCGGACGGTAACGGGCGGAATGGCCAGAACACGGAAGGCCAGCTGCAAGAAGGGCTTTGGGCCACTTATGTACACGCCGGCCCCTTGCGCGTCGGGCCCCGCCACTTGCGCAAGCCACCGGGTGCGGGTGCGCAGAAACTCGCCATGGACATCGCGAAAAACGCGTCCGGCAAAGACCAGGGAACCGGCATGAACCGTGACAGTACGGACAGGCAGACCCGTTGCGGGCGCCCCGTGCGTCCGCACAAGGGGCAGCAACGCCTTTATGAAGCGCACCCAGGAATCCGTATTGATGTAGGCGCTCTCGATGGCCACATGCAGCCCGCGGCCAAACTGCGCGGGCGGGCGCGTCCGGCCGATACCAAGCCAGCCGTGCGCGGCCCCCTTCGCCCTTTGCTGGTAACGAAAGCCCACATGGTGCGGCAGAACGAGGGAGAAAGTGCGGCCATGCCCATTGCCGACTGCCTGCACATAGGCCATGAGCGGCACCCCGGGCGCCTTCCCGGCGGGGTAGGGCATCCGCAGATCGGTGCCCTTGAGATTGACCTCGGCGGCCACGCCGAATTGTCCGTTGCGCTGATCGACGGCGTGGATGCGCCAGGCGGCGTGACCACTGGCATAGGTCGACAAGGGGCCCAGTGCCTGCCTGAGGCCCCCGGACCGGATCTCGCCGGTGGCGATCGTCGTGACCACGCCCTGGTGATCTGAAAGCGCGACGCGCAGGGGCCCGCCCAGGGCCTGCCCCCTCACGTGGCCGGTGGTCGGCCCCAGCTGGTCGAATCCCAAAGTCCCGGTCACGTCGGCAACGCGCAGGGTGCCGTGGCGCCATGGATAGGCGAAGGTGTCATGCTCGAAAAAAAGATCGCCGCCCAGCGTAATGGGCCCGTTTTGCCCAAACGGGATGCGCAGGCCGAGCGTCATATGGCTCAAGCCGCCCGCCTGCGACGGCGGCGGCAGATAGGCCGACTGCGGTCCCAGGTGCCGTCCGATGACACGCAAAAGCGCCGGCAGCGTCCCCCGGCTTCGGACGACGACGGCGGCCACACCGGCCCTCGTTCCCATATTCGTCACGCGCACGGAAAGCTTGCGAAGTGCCAGATCGCCCAGGTGCGCGTGGCCTGTCACGGTCAGCGCGGCATTACGCGCCCGCACCGTTGCGTGGATTGCCGTCGCAGACGGCCACGACGGCAAAAACTGATAGCGGCCATCCTTCACGTGCAGATCCGCCGTGAAAAGACCCTGGCCGTGCCGGAAGGGAAACTGATCCAGGGGTCCCTTGAGGACGACGTCCCCGTCTTGAATCGTGCCCCCCTGCAGGGTCTGCTTCAACCATGCACGCGTCTGTTGCGACAGCCCCGACAGGAATTCGCGCGTCATCTGGCGGATAGCCACATCCCGCACCGTGGCGTGCACCAGGACCTGGGGGCTTTGTCCCGCAATGGCCACGACACTCGCCGCACCGCCGACCCGGCCGGCTCCGGTTACCAGATGAAACTGCGGCACTTCCACGGAATAGCCATTGGTGGCGCGTGTCCACGAGATGGCCGCGCTTGCGCGCTCTATCCGGAACGGTCCGCGCAAAGGCGGCGGCCCGAAAGCGCGGCCATGCCAGTCCAGGATCAAGAGTCGTCCCCCATCGGTCCGCGCGCGCAGCGCCCCGGCCAGATGACCGAAATGCAGCGGCCGGTGGGGCTCATCTACGCCCACCGCGAAAAAACGCGTGCGCACGCGATAGCGCAGGTGTGCGCCCGCCGTAAAGCGCAACCGGAAATGCGCCAGTCTGCCCTGCAGCTTCGCCGCCGCGATCCGCGTCACGCGACGGGGCAGACCGCGGATGCGCGAAAGCGCGTAACGGACCTGCGTGATGTCCAGCGCGTCGGCCGAGAGATTCCAGGCGTCGCCCTGGCGGCCCAGATAGAAAGTCTTCGTCCGCCACGTCCGCCCCGCCAGCGTGGCGGCCACATCGCCGGCATAGAAACGAAAACCGTGCACTGTTCGCGTATAACTGAAACGGGCCTTCGCGTCGGTAATGGCAAGGGTGCGGGTGGCCGCGCTCCCGGGCAGCACCGCCCGCGCAAGATGCCCCTGCCCGCCCACGAAGCGCAGGTCCGGACCGCGCCAAACCGTCCACAGCCGTCCACTGAAACGCCCCTGCAAGGGACGTGGCACCGTCGCCGACAGCGCCGGCAATCGGCCCAGGCGCAGGTTTCGCGCGTCGACACCGGCAGCCCCCCGCCAGACCCGGTCTTTGAGGGCGGCGTGGGATACGTGGATGGTCACGGCGCACCGTGTGCAGACATCGGGCACGCGCGCCGCAACCCGGGCCACTGCGGTGCGCAACCCGAGGTCCCAGCTGGCATCGACATCGCGCAGCGTCGGTCGACTGCCATTTAGCAGACGGATGTCGAGCGCACCGTGGCGAATGATGAGCGCTGGCTGGTGAAGAAGAAACGACTGCCAGATCATTGCCCCGCCGCGCGGCAGGCCCCGTATCCGCATGCCCGTGGCCGTCTGCACGATCACGGCCTGCGGTCCGATGAGGGTCACCCGTGCCGGCCGGATGCGGCCACTAAAGAGCGCAAGCCACGACAGGCGCACCCGTACCGATTGCGCCGCAACCGCACCGGTGCCGATCAGGACATCGCGCAATGCCAGTCCCGGATGCCAGCCGATCAAAGCCTTCGCGGAACGGATCTGCACGGGTACACCGATCTGTCGGGCGGCCTGGGCGCGCAGCTGCGGCAAAAAACTTTGCAGGATCGGCGTCAACCACAGCGGACTGGTCAAAAGCGCAAGACTGACCAGTATGCCGGCTGCACCAAGCGCCGCAAGCGTGTAGCGCACGGGTGCGCGCCGCGCTTTCCACCACCGATAGGGCCGTATCACTGTCATGAGGATATTGTGCCTGATTCCTGGCGCCGCGCGGCACAGCCTGTCTGCCGACAGGCTAAATCAGCACGACGTCGAACTGCTCCTGGTTGTAAGACGACTCGACCTGCAGATGGATGGGCTTGCCGATGAACTCCTGCAGCCGTGACAGGGCGGTCGCCTGATCCCCGAGGAAACAGTCGACGACCATCTGCGAGGCCACCACCAGATATTGGTCGGTGCCAAACTGCCGGACCTCACGCAGGATCTCCCGGAATATCTCGTAACAGACCGTCTCTGCCGTTTTGAGCACGCCGCGGCCCTTGCACGCCGGACAGGGCTCGCACAGCAGCCGCTCGAGGCTCTCGCGCGTTCTTTTGCGCGTGATCTCCACAAGCCCCAGGGGCGACATCTCTGTCACGAATACCTTGACCCGGTCCCTGGCCAGTGCGCGCTCGAGCGCCCGCAGCACCTGGCGCCTGTGTTCGCCGTCGGCCATGTCGATGAAATCGATGATGATCATCCCGCCAAGATTGCGCAGGCGCAGCTGTCTCGCGATCGCCTGTGCGGCCTCGAGATTGGTCTTGAACAACGTCTCTTCGAGGTTGCGCCTGCCGACATAGGTTCCCGTGTTCACATCGATCGTCGTCATCGCCTCCGTCTGATCGATGACGAGGTAACCGCCCGATTTCAGGGACACCCTGGCTTCGAGCGCGCGCTTGATCTCATCTTCGACCGAATAGAGATCAAATAGAGGCCGTTCGCCCGGGTAGTACTCGATGCGAGGGGCCACATCCGGCACGAATTCGACAGCGAATTCCACCGCCTTGTGAAAGGTCTCCCGGGAATCGATACGGATCTTCTCCACGTTGTCGCGGACGAGATCGCGCATCGTGCGCAGGGCGAGCGACAGATCCTCGTGAACGAGCGAAGGCGACGTGGAAACGGCCAGCCGGTCGCCAGCGAACCGCCACAGCTTGCGCAGGTAGGCCACATCCTTCTGGATCTCTTCCTCGGTCACGCGATCGGCCATCGTGCGCAGGATGAATCCGCCCCCTTCGTCGCCCATCGCCGCGCGCACCAGTCCGCGCAGCCGCTCCCGCTCCTGGTCATCTTCGATTTTCTGGGAGATGCCTATGTGTTCACTCATCGGCATGTACACGAGGTAGCGCGCCGGCAGTGTGATCTGGGTCGTCAGCCGGGCACCCTTGCTGCCGATCGCATCCTTGATGACCTGGACTGTGATCTCCTGACCCTCCTGCAACAGACCTTCTATGGAAACGCCGTGCCCCTCGACGCGCATGTCAGACAGCTGCAGGAAGGCGGCGCGCTCAAGTCCGATGTCGATGAAGGCCGCCTGCATTCCAGGCAAAAGCCGCGACACGCGACCCTTGTAAATGTTGCCGACCAGTCCCCGGTGGCTGGCCCGCTCGATGTGGACCTCCTGGAGAACACCATTCTCGATGACCGCCACCCGGGTCTCCTGAGGTGTCACATTGATCAACAGTTCTTCGCTCACAGCAGGCCCTCGGCGCTCAGCATCTCCCCTAGTTCATACAGCGGCAGACCCATGACCCCGGAATAGCTCCCCTCGAGCCGTCGGATGAAGAAAGCCGCCCTCCCTTGTATGGCATAGCCTCCGGCCTTGCCGAGTGGCTCGCCGGTACGGCAGTACGCGTCGATCTCCGCGTCCCGCAGAAACTTGAACGTCACGCGACTGGCACAGAGCGACTCGCGCAGGCGCCCCCCGACGCCAAGACACAGCGCCGTCAGGACTCCATGCTCGGATCCCGACAGGCGCTGCAACAGCTCGCGCGCGTCGCTGTCCGTGTCTGGTTTGTGCAGAATCTCATCGCCCAGAAGCACCACGGTGTCGGCCGCAAGCACCGGGCCTTCCGGTTGATGGGCCGCCGCGATGCGCTCAAGCCCGGTCAGGCATTTTTCACGCGCCAGTCTCCGCGCATAGACGAGGCCCGGCTCCGCCGGACGGGGCCGCTCGTCTATGTGGGGTTCGATGACCGTGTACTCGATGCCAACCTGCCTTAGCAGGGCGGCGCGACGCGGGGAACTCGATGCGAGATAGATCATTCTTGGGCGCGGTGATAGGGTTTATCGGTAAGCGTAGCAAAGGCCCGGTAGAGCTGCTCGGCGACAACGACACGCACCAGCGCGTGCGGCAGAGTAAGAGGCGACAGCGACCAGGAGTCATTGGCGCGCTCCTGGCAGGATTGAGAAAGCCCTTCGGCGCCGCCTATGATGAAGGTGAGCCGGCCGGCGCGCAACCAGGATTCGAGATCCTGCACCAACGCCTCGCTTGAACGCATGCGGCCACGCACATCGAGCGTAACCACGAAAGCCTCCGCGGGTATGACACCTAGGATACGATCGCCCTCCTCGCGCAGAAGACGGCTCAGGTCGGCACCCTTGCCGCGATGGCCGGCGGGTATTTCCGTCAACTGCAATCTGTAGGGTCCGTTCAGGCGGCGGGCATACTCATCATAACCCGCCGTCACCCAGGCAGGCACGCGCGTGCCGACCGCCACCAGCCGCATGGCCATCAGGGATTGGGTAGCGCCTCGCGCCACGCTTCACCGTGACGACTGAACTCCTCCGACCACAGCTTTTCCAGCGCATAGAAGGCGCGCGTCTTGGGATGCATGACGTGGACGATCACGTCACTCAGATCGACAAGCACCCATTCGCCGGTGTCCGCCCCTTCCACGCCTTGCGGACGGTAGCCCCGCTTGCGCATCTCGTCGTCCAGCCTGCGTCCGATGGAGGACACATGACGGGTTGACGTTCCACTGGCAACCACCATGGTGTCGGCAATCGTGGTGAGCGCCCCTACATCAAGCACGACGACATCGTCCGCCTTCGCCTGATCCAGAATATCGAGTATCAATTCCAATTTGGTCATCAATCATCACCCCGGTATAACTTATGTCGTTCGATATACTCCGGCACCCCGGCCGGCAGCCACCCCGCCGGCGCCGGACCGTGCCGCAGTGCCTGCCGGAGCACCGTGGCCGATTCAGGCCGGTCCAATGTGGTCACCAGCACCGCCAGGCCATGGTCTGCGTCCACCAGCTTCCCGCCCGTCACGAGCCGCGGGCGCACCCATGACGGCAGAGGCGCATCGAACCCCGGCCGCCTGACGATGACCAGATGCGCCAGACCGATCAGTTGGCGCCACCGATGCCAGCCAGGCAAGCCCAAAAACGCGTCCATGCCAAGAATGAGCGCGAGCGGTCGCCGATGGCGACGCCGCAGCGCAAGCAACGTATCGACCGTATACGAGGGACCGAGGCGCTCATACTCGCATTCATCGACCGCAAAGTGCGGATGGCCGTGCAGGGCAAGCCTCACCATTTCCAGGCGATGCGCGGCCGGCGCCACGGGCGCCACCCGGTGCGGCGGACGCGCCGCCGGCACGAAAAGGATCCGCGCAAGCGGCAACTCGTGCATCAGCTCCTGCGCAATCGCCAGGTGACCGCAGTGAATGGGGTCGAAGGTGCCACCAAAGACCCCGATCAGGGGTGCCTTGCTAGCCGCGGATATGTCCATCGCCCCAGACGATGAATTTTTGCGAGGTCAGACCCTCGAGTCCGACCGGCCCACGGGCATGCAATTTGTCGGTACTGATGCCGATTTCGGCGCCAAGCCCGTATTCATACCCATCGGCGAAGCGGGTCGACGCATTGACCATCACCGAGGAGGCATCGACTTCGCGCAGAAAAGTCTGCGCGGCGCCCCAGTCCTCGGTCACGATCGCATCGGTATGGCGCGACCCGTATCGGGCAATGTGCGCCATCGCTTCACCGAGGCCGTCGACGACGCGAATGGCCAGCACCGGCGCCAGATACTCTGTTTCCCAGTCGGCCTCCGACGCCGCCAGTGCCGATGGAATCAGATCGCGCGTGCGCGCGCAGCCCCGCAGCTCCACCCCATGACGGCCGTACGCGCCGGCCAAAGCCGGCAGCAACTCGGCTGCCCGGCTCTTTGCTACGAGCAGCGTCTCCATCGTGTTGCAGGTGCCGTATCGCTGGGTTTTGGCATTGACAGCGATCGCCAGGGCCTTGGCGGCATCCGCGCTGTCGTCGATATAGACATGACAGACCCCATGCAGATGCTTTAGCACCGGCATCCGCGCGTGGCGGCTGACAAGTTCAACCAGGCCCTTGCCGCCCCGCGGAATCAACAGATCAATGACGTCGTCCATCTGCAAAAGTTCCATAACCGCCGCGCGATCGGTGGTATCGACCAGCGTTACGGCGCTTTCCGGCAAACCCGCCTCGCGCAAGGCCGCCTGCAGCACAGCGGCAATGGCTTCGTTGGAACGCAGCGATTCCGAGCCCCCGCGCAGGATGCACGCGTTGCCCGCCTTCAGGCACAGGCTGGCGGCATCGGCGGTGACGTTTGGCCGCGACTCATAGATGATGGCGATGACCCCCAGGGGCACGCGCATGCGTCCGACACGAATACCAGACGGCCGGCTGGCCATGCCGGTGATCTCACCCACCGGATCGGGCAGGCGTGCCACCTCGCGCAATCCCGCGGCCATTTGCGCAATACGCGCCGGCGTCAGCGTCAGCCGATCCAGCGCCGCCTCGTCAAGGCCCGCCGCCCGCGCCGCCTGCACATCGGCCGCGTTGGCCTCGAGCAGACGCGCAGCCTGCGCCTCGATACGGCCGGCGGCCATTTCCAGGGCGTCATTCTTGACCTTCGTCGGAGCCCGCGCCATCGCCGCCGCCGCCGCGCCTGCGGCCTGCCCCTGCGCCCGCAGGCGCTTACCTAGTTCACTACCCGCCGTATTCGTCACCTTCATTCCCTTCCGAGTGCAAAGCCAGGCGCACGCCCGCCAAGCGTAAAGCGATGCGCCTCGTCATGAGCCACGCATCCCCGATCGCACGCCCCTTGTTGACGCGGTCTAGCAGCGCACACTGTCGCAGCAGCGCGACCAGTTCCGCCCGCGTGGTCCGTTGCAGCGCGCCGGTCAGCAGGGTCTGCCGTGCCGGCCAGACGCGCTCGCGCCGCCACAGGTCCTGCAGGGCACGCGGGTTACGCAAGGCACCGGCGCGCGCCAGAAGACGCAGTTCGCGGGCCAGCGCCCACGTCATGAGTATCGGGTCTCGACCCTCCGTCTGCAAGCGACGGGCACAACGGTCGACCCCGCGCACATCACCCTTAAGCGCGCAATCGGTCACCGCAAAAACGTCGAAGCGCGATTCGTCGCTCAGAATCCCTTCGGCTGCGGCCACATCGGCGTTGGGCACAAGCGCCAGACGCTGGATGGCCTGCCAGGCCGCGCCGATATTGCCTTCTGTGTAGTAAGCCACCGCAGTGGCCACTTCGGGGTCATGGATACCCGCTGCCGCGGCCCGCGTCCGCACCCAGGCCACGAACGCGCCTCCCTCCGGAGCCGACACACTGACGACGTGTCCTGATGCGGCCGCCGCCTCGACCCACTCGGTCTGCTGCGCGGCACGGTCGAGCGCGGGTGTAGTCACCACAAGCAGCGTATCGGCCCCCAGAACCGGCAGCGTGGCCTTCAGTTCGCGCGCCAGGCCTTCGCGGCTGTCTGCGCGCAGTTCGTAGAACGTGCGCGACGCAAACAGCGAAAGCGACCCCAGCTCTTCGCGGAATGCCGCCCACGAAAATCCGCTCTCCAGCATGAAGCGGCGCCGCTCCGTGAATCCCGCCGCCTGCGCTGCGGCGGCGATCTGCTCCACCGCCTCACCGACGAGAAACGGTTCGTCGCCGGCCACCAGATACAGCGGCCGCAGAGGCTTCAGATGGACCGCAAGTTCCTCGCCCTTAATGCGCATGACGGGTCGTAAAGGGCGCAGCCGGCAGCGCGACTTCCTTGTGCGCCGGCACCGGGCGTCTGCCAAAGGCGATCAGGCGCGCAACGATCTGGCGGGCGGCCGATCGCCGCATCCGGTTCTCGAGGTACCGCTCCTCCCGCGCCATAGCCAGAATATTCAGCGGATTCAGATTGTATTCGCGCTGCACGCGCACGACCTGCGGTCCGAGCACAACCCGGCCACTGGCGTCTTTCAGGACAAAGGATACCGAGTAATCGAGCAGATAGGCGGCTGCGCCGCCATTGCTGTTGATGGTGACGACCACCGGCACCATGGTTTCATTGACAAGCTCGAGCGTCGGCAGCGGTGCCTTGCCGGAAAATACCGCCGCGCCGTGATCCTGCAGCATGCGGCTGACCACCAGCACGATCTGCGGATAACGCAAACCGCTGACGGGGCTCGTGACGTGCAGATCCGCGAAACGCGCCGGCACATCACTCTCGCGCGCCGTACGCAGATGAAAACCGCACCCGGCCAGAACCAGCATTCCGATGACAACGGCAAGCGTGCGCATTCAGGCCACGATATTGATCAGGCGGCCGGGCACGACCACGATCTTGCGTGGCGGCCGCCCTTCGAGATGCCGCTGAACAGCGGCGTCGGCCAGTGCCGCCGCCTCCACCTCGGCGGGTGTCGAGGCCGCCGGCACCATGATCTCGCCGCGGCGGCGTCCGTTCACCTGCACAACGACCGTGATTTCGTCCTGCCTGAGTGCCGCGGGATCGGCTGACGGCCACGGCGCGTCTATGATCGCGCCATCACCCATAGCCAGATCACGCCACAGGACATGGGTGATATGGGGCACGATCGGCGCAAGCAGGCGCAACGCAAGATCAAAGCCCTCCCATACCAGTGGTCCCAGCGCGGGCCTCGTAGCCGCCTCCTCGACCTGCCGCTGCAGCAGATTGACAAGGCTCATACACGAGGCAATGACGGTATTGAAATGATAGCGCTCGTAGTCGCGCACCGCCTGGTCGACCAGCCTGTGCATCTCGCGCCGCACCACCTGGTCGCCGGCTTCGGGCGCACCGTGGCGCTCAAGGACCGCGATCGCCTGGCCGAGCGCCCACAGCCGCTTGAGGAAGCGATGGGCACCGGCGACCGCCTCGTCGTTCCATTCGAGCGACTGCTCGGGAGGCGCGGCAAACATCATGAACAGCCGGGCGGTGTCCGCGCCGTAGCTGGCGATCAGCGCCTGCGGGTCGACCGTGTTGCCCTTCGACTTCGACATCTTCGAGCCGTCTTTGAGCACCATGCCCTGGGTCAGCAGCCGCGTGAACGGCTCATCGACTCCAACGAGCCCCTCGTCGCGCAAAAGCTTGCTGAAAAACCGCGCGTACAGGAGATGCAAAATGGCATGCTCGATCCCGCCTATGTACTGGTCCACCGGCAGCCAGTAGGCGGCCCGCCCGTCGAGCATGGCCTGCTGATTGTCCTTTGAACAATAGCGCGCGTAATACCAGGATGACTCCATGAAGGTGTCGAAGGTGTCTGTCTCGCGGACCGCTTCCCTTCCGCAGCGCGGACACGTTGCCGCCAGGAAATCCGCACGCGATTTCAGCGGCGATCCGCCGCTTGCCGTGGGCACCACATCTTCCGGGAGCACGACGGGCAAGTCCGCATCAGGAACCGGCACGGCGCCACAATGCGCGCAATTGATGATGGGAATCGGCGTTCCCCAGTAGCGCTGCCGCGACACACCCCAGTCCCGCAGCCGGTAGTGGGTCCGCGCCTTTCCCGCGCCACGGACTTTTAGCGCCTCAATGATCCGCTCACGGGCCGCGGCAGAGGGCAGGCCGTCGAATTCGCCGGACTCGACGAGAATGCCGGGCTCCGTATAAGCGGCGTCGCGAATCAGGTCTTCGGTGGCTCCCGCATAGCCGTCTGGCACGATCACGACCTTTATGGGCAGGCCGTAGCGGCGGGCAAACGCATGATCACGCTCATCATGCGCAGGCACCGCCATGACCGCGCCTTCACCGTAGGACATCAGGACGAAGTTGGCCGCGAATATCGGGATCAACTGTCCGGTCAGCGGATGACGGGCCAGAAAGCCGGTGTCGACGCCGCGCTTGTCCATGGTCTCCAGGGCCGCTTCGGCGGTCTGTGTCACGCGGCTTTCTTCAATGAACCGGGCGACATCGGGGTGGGCATGGGCCGCGGCCAGTGCCAGAGGATGCTCGGCCGCCACCGCCAGATAGGTGACCCCCATCAAGGTATCGGGCCGGGTCGTGAAAACCTTGAGCGGCTCGCGCCCGTCGACTGCGAACGCAATTTCCGCGCCCTCCGAACGGCCGATCCAGTTGCGCTGCATCGTGAGCACGCGCTCGGGCCACCCCGGAAGCCGCTCGAGACCGGCGAGCAATTCGTCGGCATAGGCCGTGATGCGCAGAAACCATTGCGGGATTTCGCGGCGCTCGACCAGCGAATCGCACCGCCAGCAACGCCCGTCGATCACCTGTTCGTTGGCAAGAACCGTCTGATCGACCGGACACCAGTTCACGGGTGCCGTGGCCTTGTAGGCAAGGCCGCGCGCATAAAGCCGCGTAAACAGCCACTGCTCCCAGCGATAGTATTCGGGCTGGCAGGTGGCAATCTCACGGCTCCAGTCATAGCCAAAGCCCAGCCGCTTCAACTGGTCGCGCATGTAGGCGATATTGTCATAAGTCCAGCGCGCTGGCGGTACGCCGTTTTGCAGCGCCGCATTCTCGGCCGGCAGGCCGAATGCGTCCCAGCCCATCGGTTGCAGAACCAGTCTTCCCTCCATCCGCCGCCAACGGCTGATGACATCGCCGAGCGTGTAGTTGCGCACATGCCCCATGTGCAGACGGCCGGATGGATAAGGGAACATCGACAGACAGTAGAACTTCGGCCGATCGGGGTCCTCCCGGACCACAAAGCTCTGTTGCGTTTCCCAGTAGTCCTGCGCCGCGCGTTCGATGCGTTCGGCAGAGTACGGCTGATCCATGGTCTGAACGGTTCCGAAAGGACGATTGATCGGTCCATTATCCACGGTTTCCCCCGGCGCGTCTTGCCTTGGGCCGCCAGCCCCGGCAAGCGAGCGGGGCTCGCGCCTGCGGATCTGGCGCCGGCGGTGGTGAAGGCCCGGGAGACGGCCGCCATGGCATCCGGGACAGGGCGCGCAGACGGCCACCCACACCCCGGCGCTGCTAGCGCAAGACGGTGGTGAACCGCCGGATGATGCCGGCCAGAATCAGAAGACCGCAGACGACAAGGACCGGCATGTGCCCATAGCGGTCATAGGGCGTCAGGCCGCCGTAAGGCTGCACCACGGCAGTCAGGACGCCCGGCCGGAAGGCCGGCAACCGCGCCGCCACGCCGCCCCTGTGATCAATGACCGCGGTCTGGCCGTCATTGGTTGCAATCGCCAGGTCACGGCCCGCTTCGGCCGCCCGCAGGCGCGCAATCTGCAGCTGCTGCGCCGCCTCATTCGAATGGCCATACCACGAATCGTCGCTGACGTTGACGAGAACGGTCGCCGCCGGCATCTCTTCTGTGACCAGCGCGCCATAGGCGATCTCATAACAGATCGTCACGCCGATGCGGGCGCCGTCGGCAACGAGGGCATGTTCGGGCCGCGTCCACGGCGTAAAGCCGGACATGGGAACATGGAGGACAGCCAGGATTGGACCAAAAACCGACGGCCAGGGCAGGTACTCGCCAAACGGCACGAGATGCTGTTTGCGGTAAAAGCCGTCGTGACCGCCGATGCTCAGGACGGCGTTGTAGATCGGCCCATCGCCCCATGCGTTGCCTTCGACGACACCCAGCAGAAAATGGCGGTGATTGCGCGCAGCCATCTGCTGCATCCGCGGGATGAACCAGCGGCGCAATTGATGGCTATAGCCGGGAACCGCCGTCTCCGGCCAGATGACCAGACGCCCGAAGGCCCGTCTGGTCAGGTGCAGATAATGGCCGATGATGCGCGTTTCGCTGGACGCATCCCATTTGATGGTGGGCGAAACGTCGCCCTGCACGAGTGAGACCGTAAGCGGTGCCCCGACCTTGTGCACCAGACGCAAGGCCGCTATGCGCGGCGTCCCCAGCGCGAGCACCACGACCAGCACGAAGAACGGCTGCGGCCGGGAGCGCACATCGGCCGCCAGGGCCGCAAAGAGCGCCACCAGAAAGCCAAGACCCAGCACGCCGATGATGGGGGCCCACGGCAAAAGCGGGCTGCGGTCAAGACTGTAGCCGGCGTCAAGCCAGGGAAAGCCTGTCAAAAAAAAGCCACGCACCCATTCACCGGCCGTCCACAGCGCGGCAAAGAGCCAGGGATCCCAGGCATCCCGATTCCTGAGACGCGCAAACACGAAGCCGGCCGCGGCCGGGTAGGCGGCCAGTATGACCATGAAGCAGGCGGTACCAAGCAGCGCCGCGGCAGGCGGTGCCCCGCCAAAACGGACCAGGGTGAGATAGATCCAGGATACGCCGACCGCAAACAGGCCGATGCCAAACAGGAATCCGCGCAACGCCTGGCGCCGGGGCGACCCCTGTCCCCACAGGTGATAGAGAACCGCCAGACACACAGGCGCAAGCCACCACTGCCCGACCGGCGCGAACGCGAGGTTCAAGCCCGCGCCGGCGGCCAGCGCCAGCGCGTCGAGGCCCGCTGCCCGTCGCGATTCAGCCGGCCACTTGGCTTTCTTCAGCAACAGGAACCACTTTCAGGAGATAGACGCGACGCGAGTCTGCCCGGAGGACCTCAAACCGGATGCCGCCGACTTCGACGCGCTCGCCCCTCTTTGGCACACGGCCAAGCGCCGTCATGACGAGTCCACCGATCGTATCGACTTCCTCGCTCGCGTAATGGGTGCCAAAATACTCGTTGAATTCCCTGATGGGCGTGAGCGCCTTGGCCACGAACTCGTGCTCGGCGCGCTGCATGATCATCACATCATCGGCGTCGAGATCATGTTCGTCTTCGATTTCGCCCACGATTTGTTCGAGCACATCCTCGATGGTCACAAGCCCGGCGACACCGCCGTATTCGTCGACCACGATGGCCATGTGGTTGCGGCTCGACCGGAAATCCCGCAACAGCACATCGAGGCGCTTGGATTCGGGCACGAACACCGCCGGACGCAGAAGGTCGTGGATATTCACGTGGCCGTGCCGTTCCTTGTCGAAATACCGCAGGAGATCCTTGGCCAGCAGAATCCCGACGACCTTGTCCTTGTCGCCATCCACCATGGGAAACCGCGAATGCCCGGTCTTGATGACACGCGGCAGATAGCCTTCCGGTGCCTCGTCTTTGTCGATGACATCCATCTGCGCGCGCGGCACCATGATGTCCCGCACCCGCATTTCGGCCACCTGGAAGACGCCCTCGATCATATCCAGGGCGTCACTGCCGATCAGCCCGCGATCATGGGCTTCACGCAGTATCTCCATGAGCGCCCCGCGATCCTCCGGTGCGCCCCACAACACATGTCCTAGTCGATCGAGGAAAGAACGTCCCGATCCATGTCCGTGTTCGTCTTGACTCATAGTTCGCGATAAGGATCGGGAAAACCGAGACCCCTCAGCACTTGGCTCTCCAGCCTCTCCATGACAGCGGCGTCTTCATCGCCGACGTGATCGTAGCCACGCAAATGCAGTATACCGTGAATCACCATGTGCGCCCAATGCGCCTCCGCGGGAATCCCGGCGGCTTGCGCCTCGCCGTCCACAACCGGCCCGCAGATCGCCAGATCGCCCAGAAATCGTGTCCGGCCGGAGCCGTCGTCATAAGGAAAGGACAGCACATTCGTGGGACGATCTTTCTGCCGATAGCGCCGGTTCAGGTCGGCGCCTTCGTCGGCTCCCACTATGCGCACCCCGACCCGGACGGCACCGTCCACGCCAGACAGCGCCGCGCGCGCAAAGCGGACCAGCCGGCGGCGCGATGGCTGCGGACCTTCCCACGCCGCATGCAGATCAAGGAAGAGCCGCACTATGCCTTCTGCTCATGCGCCTCGTACGCCTCGACGATGCGCTGCACCAGCGGGTGGCGAACCACGTCGTCGCTGGAAAAGTGCGTGACGGCGATACCCTCGACGCCGTCGAGGATACCAAGCGCCTGACGCAGACCCGACAGCTCCACGCGCGGCAAGTCAACCTGCGTCATATCGCCCGTGATCACCGCCGTCGCGCCAAAACCAAGCCGCGTCAAAAACATCTTCATCTGCTCTGCGGTGGTGTTTTGCGCCTCATCCAGAATGATGAAGGACTCATTAAGGGTGCGGCCGCGCATGAAGGCCAGAGGGGCCACTTCGATGACACCCTTTTCGATCAGCCGTGCCACCCGCTCGGGTCCGAGCATGTCGTGCAGGGCATCATACAGTGGCCGCAGATACGGATCGACCTTCTGCTCGAGATCGCCGGGCAGAAAGCCCAGGCGCTCACCGGCCTCGACCGCGGGCCGCGCCAGCACGATGCGGCTGGCCCGGCCGCTCTCGAGCGCTTCGACGGCACAGGCCACGGCCAGATACGTCTTGCCGGTGCCGGCCGGACCCACGCCGAATGTCACGTCGTGAGTCAGGATCTGGGCGATATACCGCCGCTGACCCTCGGTACGCCCATGCACCCGCTGCTTGGGCGTACGCAGCTCGGTCGGCGGCTCCATCGAAACGGGCAGTCGCGAAACTTCCTTCAAGACCATATTCACCCCCAGGGGCGTCAGGGTATCGTCGTGTCCGGCCGCATCGTAGAGCGCAGTGATCAGGCGCTGCGCATGCTGTACGCGATCGTGATGGCCGGTAATGCAAAACTGGTTGCCGCGATTGGCGATTTCCACCCCGAGCGTGCCTTCGATCTGGCGCAGATTCTCGTCGAGTTGACCGCACAGCGCGGCAAGCCGCTGATTGTCGGAAGGGAGAAGACTGAATTGAACAGCGCGTGATTTGAAGCTCAATGGCTATGAACACCTCTCTGTTGAAGTATAGTCCGCCAGCGCGTGCGGGGAACCCTCCAGGTCCACAAGTTCACCGCGCAGTGAATTAGGCCTCGTCTCCAGGATGCGCACGGTGGCAAACCGCCCGACGAGCGCCGGCGCGCCCTCGCCGGGGAAATTGACGACCCGGTTGTTCTCCGTCCGGCCGGACAAATCGCCCCGACCCCGGGGCGCCTCCCGATCGATCAGAATGCGCTGCAGTGTGCCTGTCATGCTTTCGCTGATGTGACGCGCGTGCATGAGGTTCACCGCCTGCAGATGGGCAAGCCGTCTTTCCTTGACCGGGCGGGGCACGTCGTCGACAAGCGCGGCAGCCGGTGTGCCGGGCCGCGGGCTGTAGGCGAAACTGTAGGACAGATCGAAGCGTATCTCGTCGACAAGCGCCATGGTCGCCTCGAAATCGTCCTCCGTCTCGCCGGGAAAGCCGACGATGAAGTCGGTCGACACGCTGATGTCGCGCCGCGCCAGGCGCAACCGCGCAATCTTGGCCTTGTATTCCCCGACCGAGTGACCGCGCTTCATCCGTTCAAGGATCGCATCCGATCCGCTCTGCACCGGTAAATGGAGGTGTCCCACCAGCTTATCAAGGCGCGCAAAGGCGTCGACCAGCCGGTCACCGAACACCAAAGGGTGTGAGGTCGTAAAGCGCAGGCGGCCGATGCCTTCGATGCAAGACAGGTATTCGAGAAGCTCGGCGAGATCCGCCGTGTGTCCATCATGCCGCAGGCCCTGATAGGCGTTGACGTTCTGCCCAAGCAGCGTAATCTCGCGCACACCCTGGTCGGCAAGCATGGCGACTTCGGCCAGGACATCATCGAAGGGCCGGCTGAATTC
>JAJYHH010000017.1:0-1722 GCA_021784845.1 Pseudomonadota bacterium | reverse complement strand
GCCGCCTTTACGGACGGTAGCCCTGTGCCGCCAGGGCCGCGCGCAGCCCCTCGACGCACAGCGCGACGTTGCGGCGATTGCTGCCCTGACCCATGAGCCCGATGCGCCAGATCTTGCCGGCCAGCTCTCCGAGTCCGGCGCCGATCTCGATGCCAAACCAGGCGAGCAGATCGGCGCGCACGCGCGCCTCATCGATGCCCGGGGGCACGAGCACACTGTTTAGCTGCGGCAGGCGGATGGCCGCCGGGACTGCCATCTCCAGACCCAGACCCTCCAGGCCCTTTACCAGTTGCTCATGGTTCTGGCGATGCCGCGCAAACGACGCCTCCAGCCCTTCCTCCTGCAACATGACCAGCGCCTCATGCAGCGCATAGAGGAGATTGACCGGCGCCGTGTGATGATAGACGCGCTTGCCCGTCCCCCAATACCCCATCAGCAGACCGAGGTCGAGAAACCAGGTAGGCGGCTTCATGCGCCGCCCCTTGACCTTTTCCATGGCGCGCTCATTGAGCGTCAGGGGCGAGAGGCCTGGCGGACACGACAGGCACTTCTGCGTGCCGGCATACACGACATCCAGACCCCAGGCGTCGGTCTCGACCGGCACGCCACCGACCGCCGTCACCGTGTCGGCCACCACCAGCGCGCCCGCGCGATGCGCAATCCCGGCCAGCACCCTGGCATCGGACAGGACGCCGGTCGAGGTTTCCGCGTGCACGAAGGCCACGACCTTCGTGTCTGGATGCTTCTTCAGGGCATCGGCCAGCCTGTCGGGGTCGACCGCCTCGCCAAATGCGTTGTCGACCAGCACGGCGGTGCCGCCGACGCGGCCGACTATATCCGCCATGCGGCCGCCGAACACACCATTGCGGCAGACGACGACCTTGTCACCGGCCTCGACCAGATTGGCAAGAGACGCCTCCATGCCCGCGGAACCCGGCGCGGAAATCGGCAGCGTGAGACTGTTGCCCGTCTTGAATGCGTACTGCAAAAGCGCCTTGATCTCCTCCATCATGGTGATGAAGGCGGGATCCAGATGACCGATGGTCGGTTGCGCCATGGCCAACAAAACGCGCGGCGGCACATCCGACGGGCCAGGACCCAGCAGAACACGCGCCGGAGGAGTGAAACGGGAGACTTTCATGCAGCCGAGTATGCCGCAGCCGTGGTCCCCGCCGCAACGTCACTGCGGGTGAAGGGAACAGAACACAACACCCAACCCATTGTCTTTCTGTTCATCCAATGGGATAACACCGCGTTATGTACCGCCCCTTCCCCCTAGGCAAGTAAGCGGTGTCTGCCGATATCTTCTGACGTCCACACACTGCCACGAAGGTTAGTGTCGAGGCCGACCTGACCGCCAACTACAGTGGATGACATGGTGCCTGCCATGCCGATTCGCTCGACAATCGTTCCAACGCGCCGCCATACGCCCGTCAGAGGAAATAGACGATGTAGTGCTGAGGTACCGAACAATCCTGGTACTCATCCACGATCAGATGCGCATACGATGCTTTCAGCACCTCATTGACGTGCTCGGCTTGCAGCAGCTTCCAGGCGGCGTCGCGGATTGCCGGGTAGTCCCGCGCAGGTGCAAGCCAGCCGCAGAATCTCCGGATCGTGGGCGCTGCGGCCAGGAAAGGTCGAGATGAGCCGGATGGCCCAGCCATCGATCGTGCCCAATCGATAGGCGCTGACTGGTACACCGGCGCGGTCCAGCCGGCC
>JAJYHH010000050.1 GCA_021784845.1 Pseudomonadota bacterium | reverse complement strand
AACCGCTGAAAGCATCTAAGCGGGAAACCCACCTCAAGATGAGATCTCCCTGAGAGTGTAACTCTCCTAAAGGTTCGTCGAAGACTACGACGTTGATAGGCGGGGTGTGTAAGTCCAGTAATGGATTCAGCTAACCCGTACTAATTGACCGTGAGGCTTGATCATATAACACCCAAGGTGTTTTATGAGACGCACATACCCTTACACATCACTATCTGAATTGGGATCGCGACCCCGCAAGGGGTTCGGTCTGAAAGTTTGCCTGGTGGCCATAGCGAGCGGGAACCACCCGATCCCATTCCGAACTCGGAAGTGAAAACGCTCAGCGCCGATGATAGTATGGGGTCTCCCCATGTGAAAGTAGGACACTGCCAGGCTTTTATGCCAAAACCCCTGAACGCTTCAGCGCTCAGGGGTTTTTTTTGCGTGCGCAGGCGTGCGCGTCGCGGCTACACTTGCGCTATGAGACTGGCAGACAGGATCGTGGACATGCTGCGCGATGGGGCATGGCATTCGGGAGTCGAGCTCGGTGACCGTCTTGGGGTTACGAGGGCTGCGATCTCGAAGGCGGTGGCGGACATGCCGGATGTGCCGGTGAAAAAAGCGCGTGCCGGCTATGCCCTGCCGGCAACACACCGGCCACTTGATGCGGGCCGCATCGCAGACGTGGTGCGCGAGCAGGGGGTGGCGCTGCGAGAGCTCGTGATTCTTGCGGAAATTGATTCGACGAACCGGTTTTTGTTACAGACGGCAGACGCGGATCGCGTGGCGTGCCTGGCAGAACGGCAAAGCGCGGGGCGCGGACGCCGGGGGCGGTCGTGGGTGGCGGACCCCTACAGCAATATTCTTCTGTCGGTGTCCGTGCGACTGCCGGGCGCGGGGCGGGCGCTCGGCGTGTTGAGTCTTGCGGCCGGTGTCGCCGTGCACGGGGCCCTGGAGAGCATGGGGATTTACGGTGCGTCGCTCAAATGGCCAAACGATGTGTTGCATGGGGAGCGGAAACTCGCGGGCATACTGACGGAGGTGCGGGGTGAGGCCGAGGCGCCCCGCGTGGTCATTGGTGTCGGACTCAATTGCTATCTGTCGCCGGCCAGCGCCGCCTTGATCGATCAGCCGTGGATCGCGCTGCAAGAGCTGGGCGGGGTGGATCGAAGTGTGCTGGCCGGGCAGGTGATTGCCCGGCTTGTGCAGGTGGCTGATGCGTACGGGCGCGGCGAGACGCAGGCATTGCTTGCGCAATGGCGCCGGCTGCACGCATACGCCGGTCGCGCGGTTACGCTGCTGCGTGATGACGGCGAGACAACAGGCACCCTTGTCGACATCGATGAAGAGGGAGCACTGATTGTGCGCGTCGATGGCAGGGAGCAGACGGTTCACAGCGGGGAGGCGCGGCTACGGCCTTTATGAAACTTTTGATCGATGTCGGCAACAGTCGACTCAAGTGGGCCCTGACCGACGGGGCGGACTGGGAATGGGGTGTCACGGACTACGGAGACGGTCCCGGCGGCTGGCGTTACCAGTGGACGGCGCTGCCTACGCCGTTGGCGATTCATGGCCTGTCCGTGGCGCCGGATCGTGTGCCGCCCCTGGAGGCCTTCTGCCTGGAGGCGTGGGGCCTGCGGCCTCGCTGGTATGGGGCCCAGCCGGAGGCATTTGGGGTGCGCAACCTCTATGAACCGCCCGAGGCGCTGGGGGCTGACCGGTATGCGGCGCTTGTCGCTGTACGTCACCGCACCCAGGGCCCCGCGTGCGTGGTCACATGCGGTACGGCCATCACCATCGATGCGCTCGGGCCGGACGGCGATTTCTGCGGCGGCGTGATCATGCCCGGATTGCGCACGGCGATGACAGGTCTCAATGTCAGGATTCCGCATTTGCCCGTGCCGCGTTTTGACCGGAACCTGGTGGGTATGGAGCGCAACACGGCGCGGGCGCTGGGGGCAGGACTGATCCTCGGTGCAGCCGGCGCCATCGATCGGATTCTGGGGCTGCAGGTGGCGGCGCTCGGTGTCTCCCAGGTGTTCCTGGGCGGGGGCGACAGTGATCTGCTGCGGGGGCACCTGCGCACACCTGTCCACGTCGAAAGGAATCTGCCACTCCAGGGTTTGGCGTTGATGATCCAATGAAAATTGCCTTCCTCTTTCTGCTGCTGGCGAACGCCGCCCTCGGGGTATGGGGTTATCTGCATGTATCCGCCGGGGTCATCGCCCCGGCGCCCTATCACCCCGGGCGCCTAGTCCGCTGGCAACCGCCTGCCGCTGCGGTCCGGCCACCTGCACCGGCAGCCGCGCCCGCAACGCACCCGCCCGCGCCAGCGGCCAAAAAACCCGCGCAACCAAAGCCCGCTGCCGCACCGGTGCATTGCTGGCGCTTTGGGCCATTTGCCACCCGCGCCCGTGCTGTGGCGTTTCTTGGACATCAACCGGGTGCGGTCCATGTGCAGGCGGGACACGTCACGGCTTATCGAGTCTTTTTGCCTGTGTCGATGACCTGGCCTGACGCAGTGCAGTTGCGCGCCGATGGTGTCCAGGGCGCCTATGTCACGCGCGGGCCGCGCGGCGGGCGGGTTTTGTCACTTGGCGTGTTCAACAATCGCGCCGCGACCCGGCGTTACCGCGGGGATCTGCTGCGTCATGGCCTTCGTGCGCGGCAGGCGGCCCTTGTGAGTCCGGCGCAGTATTATGCCGATCTGTTGACGCGTTCATCGTTGAATGGCGCTTTGGTAAAGCGTCCGCATGTGACCTGTGTGGCCCCGCCAAGCTTGCATTGAAGGGGTCCGTCTTTTAACATGACCGCGCTCCCGGTGTGCCCGCATAGCTCAGTCGGTAGAGCATCTGATTTGTAAAATTGCACCTGTCCGGGGAAACCCGGCCAGTGGAGATGGCTAAAACGGGGAAACCTGAAGACCTCTTGTGAGGTGTGGCAATCCCGTGCTAGCTGCGCAAGCGGCGAGTGTAGAGACTTTACACCATCCACCTAAACCGGCGATGACGGCAGGGTGAAGAGAAAGTCCAGACCCCAAACCTGCAAGGGGCTGCGAAAGCAGTAGTGGGTATGAATCAGAGGGTCGGGGGTTCGAATCCCTCTGCGGGCTGTTCCCGAGGGCGACTGCTCCCAGAAAGAGATCACTAATGGAAAAGACTCCCGCTGAGGCCGCCGCTGGCGCCATCGCTTATTACGCGGGCCTTCCTGAACGCATGCAGCGCGTCCGCGCGCGCGTTGGGCGGCCTCTGACGCTCGCTGAAAAGATCCTCTTCGCCCACCGGGTGGAGTCTGCCGCATTGCCCGAGAAAGGTCGCAGCACCGAGGCCTTCCATCCGGATCGCGTGGCCATGCAGGATGCCACCGCGCAGATGGCGTTGCTGCAGTTCATGAGCGCCGGCCGGCCCGAAGTTGCCGTGCCAGCCACCATTCATTGTGATCACTTGATTCGGGCACGCGTTGGCGCACGGCCGGATTTATCGGTCGCAGAACAGGCCAACGAGGAGGTCTACGCTTTCCTGGCCTCGGTGGCGGCCAAGTATGGCATCGGTTTCTGGCAGCCCGGATCGGGCATCATCCATCAGGTGGTGCTTGAGCATTATGCCTTCCCGGGCGGTCTCATGATTGGCACGGATTCGCATACCCCCAACGCCGGCGGGCTCGGCATGCTGGCGATCGGCGTCGGCGGCGCCGATGCCGTCGATGTCCTTGTCGGACTGCCGTGGGAACTGCAGTGGCCACGTCTGATTGGCGTCGAGCTCACCGGTCAGTTGTCGGGCTGGGCAAGCGGCAAGGACGTGATCCTGAAGCTTGCCGGCCTGCTTGGCACGAGCGGCGGAACCGGCCGCGTCATCGAGTATTTTGGCGCCGGTACTGCCTCCCTGAGCGCCACCGCCAAGGCCACCATCACCAACATGGGGGCCGAGCTTGGCGCAACGACATCCGTGTTTCCGTTTGATGAGCGCATGGCCAGCTATCTGGCTGCGACCGGCCGCGAGGAGATCGTCAGGGCCGCCCGCACCGTGGCCGCCGATCTGCGGGCCGACCCCGAGGTGCTGGCCGGACCCGGGCAATATTTCGATCAAATCGTCACCATTGACCTGTCTGCGCTGGAGCCGTATGTGGTGGGGCCGCACACGCCTGATCTTGCCCGGCCGGTGTCGCAGTTGGGCGCCGATGTGCAGGCGCAGGGGTATCCGCCCCACCTGTCAGCCGCACTGATTGGCAGTTGCACCAATTCTTCCTATGAAGATATCGGCCGTGCCGCCCACGTCGCCCGTCAGGCCAAGGCGCTGGGTCTCAAGGCGCGGGTGCCCTTTCTGGTGACCCCGGGTTCGGAGCAGGTGCGGGCCACGGTCGAACGCGACGGATTGCTGGCCGATCTCACGGCCATCGGGGCGGTGGTGCTGGCCAATGCCTGCGGGCCGTGCATAGGCCAGTGGGACCGCGAAGACATGAGCAAGGGCACGCCCAACAGCATTCTGACGTCATACAACCGGAATTTTCCGGCACGTAACGATGGCAATCCCGGCACGCATGCCTTTATTGCCAGTCCGGAGCTGGTAACCGCGTTCGCGCTGAGCGCTGATCTCACCACGAATCCCTTGCGCGACCTCACCATCGACGGTGTCGTGACGCGGTTTGTCCCGCCTGTGGCCGAAGAGCTGCCAGCTGGCGGTTTTGCGCAGGTTGCAGGCGGATACATGGCGCCTGCGCGGGATCCGGGGCAGGTCCGGGTGCAGGTGCGCGCCGACAGCGAGCGACTGAGTCTCCTCGAGCCCTTTGCGCCCAACCGCGCGGAGATTTTTGCCGATCTGCCGATCCTTTTGAAAGCAGCCGGCAAATGCACGACAGACCATATTTCGGCGGCCGGCCCGTGGCTCAAATACCGGGGTCATCTTGACCGCATCAGCGACAATCTGTTTTCCGGCGCCACCAATGCTTTCGGCGCGGGCCCGGGAACAGGGTACAATGTCGAGACGGGCGAGGAAGGGGTGCCGCTTGCGCAGCTTGCGCGCGCCTACAAAAAGAAGGGGCTGGGCTGGGTGGCGGTCGGCGACCGAAACTACGGCGAGGGCAGTTCCCGGGAGCATGCGGCGATGAGCCCCCGCTATCTCGGCGCGCGCGTCATTCTGGTGCGCAGCTTTGCCCGCATCCACGAGACCAATTTGAAGAAACAGGGCGTTTTGCCGCTCACTTTCGCCGACGAAGCGGATTATGAGCGGTTGCGCCGCGATGATCGCATCACCTTGCCAGACATCGGACGCCTGGCGCCCGGTGAGAATGTGCGCGTCGAGGTCCGTCACGCCGATGGCAGCCGCGAGACGTTTCTTGCGCGCCACACCTTGACCGCCGAGCAGATTGGCTGGTTTTGGGCGGGTTCCGCCCTGAATCTGATCGGCGCCAAGGCGCGGGCGCACGTCTCTTAAGGGCAGGTGTTGACAAGCGCAGGGTGCTTGATCACAATTCGCGGCTTGTGTTTGGAGGGGTTCCCGAGCGGCCAAAGGGATCAGACTGTAAATCTGACGGCTCTGCCTTCGGAGGTTCGAATCCTCCCCCCTCCACCAGTAGTATAGTACCGGTAGTCGATGGTCGCTCCAGGCGTCGAGGCGGGTGTAGTTCAATGGTAGAACTTCAGCCTTCCAAGCTGATAGCGTGGGTTCGATTCCCATCACCCGCTCCAGTTTGGTGGAGCGAAACGGCAACTTCGCCCATATAGCTCAGTCGGTAGAGCACTTCCTTGGTAAGGAAGAGGTCATCGGTTCGATTCCGATTATGGGCTCCATACGGTAGACCTGGGGACCGCTGGTCTGCCAGGCGACAATACAAACAGAGGTACCCACGGTGTCCAAGGGAAAATTTGAACGCACGAAGCCCCATCTGAATGTGGGCACGATTGGCCACGTCGACCACGGGAAGACGACGCTGACGGCAGCGCTGACCAAGGTCTTGTCCAAGA
>JAJYHH010000091.1 GCA_021784845.1 Pseudomonadota bacterium | reverse complement strand
ATGCGCAGCTGGCGGGCGATTTCCTCGGCCGCCTCGAGGTTGGTGTTGAGAGCGGTTTCCTCGATGTCGCTGCCCTTGGTGGCGCGGGCTGAATTCACGTCAATGGTGACCAGCGCTTCCGTGTGATCGAACACGACCGCGCCGCCGGATTCCAGGCGGACTTCGCGGGAAAAAGCCGATTCTATCTGGTGTTCGATCTGGTAGCGTGAAAAAAGCGGGATCTCGTCCTGATAGAGTTTCAGTTTGCTGGCATTCTGCGGCATGACCTGGTGCATGAACTTGAGCGCCCGGTCATAGATTTCCGGGTTGTCCACCAGGATCTCGTTGATGTCGCTGCGCAAATAATCGCGGATCGCCCGTATGACGAGGCTGCTTTCCTGGTAGATCAGGAAAGGTGCGGGCTGATCCTGCGTGGCGCGGCTGATCGCGTCCCACAGCTGGATCAGGTAGTCGAGGTCCCACTGCAGCTCTTCGGCGCTCTTGCCGATGCCGGCGGTCCGGATGATGACCGAGTACTCATCGGGCAGCTTCAGCTGGGCCATCGTGTCGCGCAGTTCGGCGCGTTCTTCGCCCTCGATGCGTCGGGAGATGCCGCCGCCCTTGGGGTTGTTCGGCATCAAGACGAGGTAGCGGCCGGCGAGGCTGATGAAAGAGGTAAGGGCTGCGCCCTTGTTACCCCGTTCTTCCTTCTCGATCTGGACGACGATCTCCTGACCTTCGCGGATCACGTCCTTGATGCGGACCTGGCTCAGCGGACCTTTGCTGTCGGCCGCAAAATAGCTGCGGGAGATTTCCTTCAGGGGAAGGAAGCCCTGCCGCTCTGCGCCATAATCGACGAAAGCCGCCTCGAGGCTTGGTTCGACGCGGGTCACGCGCCCCTTGTAAATGTTGCCTTTTTTCTGTTGATAGTTGGCCGACTCGATATCGAGGTCGATCAGTTTCTGGCCGTCGACGATCGCAACCCGCAATTCCTCGGGATGCGTGGCATTAAAAAGCATTCTTTTCATTGTAAGTCGTACTCCGCCGCGTTGCGGCGCGCGACCACTGCCAGAATTGCTGGGGGAACGGGAAAGTCGGCGGGTAGGGCGGCGCTGCCGCTGTCCCAATAGCTATCCACCGCGCGTCTCGACCCGTTGCCGGGGACTTCTGCCACCCTGGCAGGGGCGCACATCCGGGCACGCCTCCATCTGGGCGAGGTGTGCGAAACCCATCGAGCGGCCGCGCGCGGCCAGCCCGGAAAATCGTTTTGTATGCCGGTTCAAACCTTGTTACTATCTACGGCATACGTTGGCGCACTATAGCAGCCGGGTTGCGCCCCGGCAATCGCTGGTTTCCCCCATGGTGTCGAGTGACAAGGCGGCCTCCGCAGTCCAGTGGATCACGGTCGACACGGAGCGTTCCGGTCAGCGCCTGGACAATTTCCTGATCAGTACCCTGAAGGGGGTGCCGCGCGCCCACATCTACCGGATCGTGCGCAAGGGAGAAATCCGGATCAACAAGGGACGGCGTGGGGCCGATTACCGCCTGCAGGCCGGAGACATCATCCGCATTCCGCCCATTCGCACCAAGGCGCCGCGGCCGCAAGCCCCGGAGCTTGACTGGCTGTCGGGACACATCCTGTTTGAAGACGATCATCTGCTGGTGCTGAACAAGCCAAGCGGGATGGCGGTGCATGGCGGCTCGGCGGTGTCCTTTGGCGTGATCGAGGCCCTGCGCGCGCTGCGGCCACAGGCGCGGGCTCTTGAGCTCGTGCACCGGCTCGATCGGGGCACCTCCGGGTGCCTGCTGATTGCCAAGCGCCGCTCGGCGTTGCGCGGCCTGCAGGCGGCGTTGCGCGATGGCGCTTTCGACAAACGTTACATAGCTCTTCTGTGCGGGCGCGTGACGGGTGGGCGGCAAGTCATCGAGGCGCCGCTTTTGCGTGTGGAGGCGACCGAACGGCGTGTGGTGGTTCATCCCTCCGGCAAGGTCGCGCAGAGCATTCTGACGCCGCGTCGATCCTGCGGCGGCGCAACGCTTGTGGATATCGAACTCGTGACCGGGCGCACCCATCAGGTGCGTGTGCATGCCGCACACATAGGTCACCCCGTGGCCGGCGACGAAGCGTATGGCGAGGCCGCGTGCAACGACGCGTGGCGCAGACGTGGCCTCACGCGCATCTTTCTGCATGCGGCGCAGCTTACGGTGCCGCACCCGGCGACCGGTGTGCCGTTGCAGATCGAAGCGCCGTTGCCTGCGGATTTGCGCGAGGTTCTGGCATCAACGGAGTGTTGAGTATGGCCTATGAGTTGCTGATTTTCGACTGGGACGGCACCCTGATGGATTCGGCCGACCGGATCATCGCCTGCTTCCGGACCGCCATGACGGCCTGCGGGCTGTCGCCGCTGCCGCCGGAAACGATCCGTTCCACGATCGGCCTTGGCGTCCATGAGGCCCTTGCCCGGCTTTTGCCCGACAGCAGTCCCGAGCGCCGGCTTGAGGTCGCACACTGTTATCACGAGCATTTTCTCTTCAAGGACACGACGCCCTCGCCGCTCTTTGCGGATGTCGAGCGCGAGCTTGCGCGCCTGCGCGAGGGCGGTTATCAATTGGCAGTGGCCACCGGCAAAAGCCGCCGCGGTCTGGACCGGGCACTGGAGATATCAGGTCTCGCCTCCCTGTTTGTGGTGAGCCGCTGCGCAAGCGAAACCCGCTCCAAGCCCGATCCGCTGATGCTAAAGGAAATCCTGGCTGAGACCGGTGTTGCGGCCAACGCAGCCCTTATGGTCGGCGACACGACATATGATCTGGAAATGGCAGCGCGCGCCCGCATCGACAGCGTCGGCGTTACCTATGGCTGCCATGCCCGGACCGATTTACTGGCACACAAACCGCGCGTCTGTATCGACACTTTTGCCGAGCTCGGTGTGTGGTTGCGCGAAGGGGACACGTGGGACAGACGGGATCGCAATGTGGCCCGGGGAGGATGAGGCATCCGGGGCTAGGGGAGGGCTGCGCCGAAGCGGTATCATCGCCGGGCCGCCGGGGTGGCAGACCATCCTGACAGACAGCAAGAACAACGCGGATCATCGCAGGGAGGAAGGAGAAAGACTATGACCGGACACGACGAGGAGTCACGCACGGAAGGTCTGTCGGAGGATTGGGCACGCCGGGCCTTGACGGATCTGGCGCAGGCTGCGCTCACCGAGCAGCGGCGGGCCCGGCGCTGGAGTCTGTTTTTCCGGTTCGCATTCCTGACCGTTTTTGTCGCGTTTTTTGTCAATTACGAGATGGCGCATTTTCGTTCGGTCGGCCTTGCCAACCAGTTCACGGCGCTGGTGCGCCTGCAGGGCACCATACGGCCTGACAGCCAGGCCGATGCCGGCGGCATCGACGCGGCGTTACGCGCCGCCTTCGCAGCCAGGCCGCGTGCGGTGATTCTGGCCGCGGACAGTCCCGGCGGCAGTCCGGTACAGGCAAGCGATATGAACGAGGAGATCTGGCGGCTGCGCGCGCGCTACCCGCGCATCCCGATCTACACGGTAGTCGGTGACCTGTGCGCCTCAGGGTGCTATTACGTGGCCGTGGCGACCAACCGCATCTACGCCAATCCGGCGAGTCTCGTCGGCTCCATCGGCGTGCTCATGGATGGCTTTGGCTATACCGGCATCATGAAAAAACTTGGCATCACGCGACGGTTGCTGACTGCGGGCAGCAACAAGGATTTTCTGGATCCCTTTTCCCCGCTGACCGCCCAGCACCGTGCCTACGCACAAAACATGCTAGATCAGATCCACCGGCAATTCATTGCCGCCGTCACCCGCGGCCGGGGCGCGCGGCTGGTGCCGCATGCGGATCTGTTCAGCGGCCTCATCTGGACGGGCGAGAGGGCCCGGCAGCTGGGTCTCATAGACGGTTTCGGGAGCGTGGGCTATGTGGCGCGACACATCGTCAAGGCGCCGCATATCGTCGATTTCACACCAAAGCCCGGGCTTGCTGAACAGTTTGCCGAGCATCTGGGGGCCGACGTCGGTCATGCACTGACGGCGCGGGTCTGGTCGCCATTGCCGCGGTTTCTCTAGGCATGCATCGCATTTTGCTTTCGAACGACGATGGGTACCAGGCGCAGGGGCTGGCCGTCCTGGCGGCAGCGCTCGCTGACAGCGGCGAGATCATCGTCGTGGCCCCTGACCGGGACCGCAGCGCGGCCAGCAATTCGCTGACGCTGACGCGGCCACTGCGCGCCACGCAGGCGGCCAATGGATTTCATGTGGTGGATGGTACCCCCACCGACTGTGTCCATCTGGCCATCACCGGATTGCTCGCCTCCGAGCCGGATATGGTGATATCCGGCATCAATCATGGCGCCAATCTCGGTGACGATGTGCTGTATTCGGGTACGGTGGCGGCGGCCATGGAAGGGCGGCATCTGGGCCTGCCGGCCGTCGCCGTGTCGCTCGCGTCGCGCACGCCGACCCATTTCGAGACGGCAGGCGAGGTCATCCGCGTGCTTTTGCCCCGCTTTGTCAATGGGGGTTGGCCCTCGGACACCATTCTCAATGTGAATGTGCCGGACCGCCCGTTTGCACAGATCTCCGGTTTTGCGATCACCCGGCTCGGGCACCGGCATAAGGCCGAACCGGTCATTGCCGCAGCCGACCCGCAGGGGCGCCCAATCTATTGGGTTGGTCCTGCCGGAGCGGCGCAAGATGCGGGACCAGGCACGGACTTTCACGCGATTGAACACGGTCTTGTCTCGATCACGCCGATTCACACGGATCTGACGCGTCATGGCCTGATCGAACCGATGCGGGAGTGGCTCGCGGAGTGGCTATGAGCGGGGTACTCGGGGCCGGCATGACTTCGCAACGCACACGCACGCGGCTGATCGAGCGGCTGCGCGCGCAGGGTATCGCCGACGAGCCGACGCTGCAGGCAATCGGTGCGGTACCCCGGCACCTTTTTGTTGACGAGGCGCTGGCGAGCCGGGCCTACGAGGATACGGCACTGCCCATCGGCCACGGTCAGACGATCTCCCAGCCGTACATCGTGGCGCGCATGACGGCGCTGTTGCGGCAAACAGGGTCGCTTGCCAAGGTGCTGGAGATCGGCACCGGCTCCGGTTATCAGGCAGCCGTGCTTGCGCACCTCGCCGGCCATATCTATACGGTGGAACGGGTGGGGGCGCTGTTGCGTGTCGCGCGCAAGCGGTTTGCGTCCTTGAATCTCCAGAACATCCATTGCCGCCACACCGACGGGAGCAGTGGCTGGGCCGAGGCCGGGCCGTTCGATGCCATCATCGTTACGGCGGCCGCCCGGGAAGTGCCCGAAGTGTGGCTGGGGCAACTGCGCGAGAACGGCCGCCTCGTGGCGCCGGTGGGGATCGCGTCGCAGGCTTTGCTGTTGTATCGGCGGCACGGCGGGGAGATCAGCTGCGAGGAGCTCGAAGGCGTGAATTTCGTCCCCCTGCTGCCGGGAGGAGTCGTGTAGTGCATCGGCAGCGGTTGGTTGTAGCCGCACTGGTCCTGTGTCTTTGTGGTTGTAGTGCCTCGATTCCCGCGCCCATCGAAAACGCGAGCATGCCCGCGTATGCGTCATCAGGCAGCTATACCGTCATGCCGGGCGACACACTCTATAGTATCGCCTGGGAGTCGGGTCGCGATTACCGGCAGATCGCCCGCTGGAATCACCTGCGGCCACCTTATACCCTCTTTGCCGGCGAGCGGTTGCGTCTGACGCCACCGCCTGCCCCACCACCGCGACCTGCGGTGGTCACTCCTACCTCTAGCGCATCCGCCCCGCTTCCTGGTCGTCCCCTGCCCCCTGTGCGTCTTTCGGGGCATGTGGCGCCTGCGCAGGTGCAGGGGACGACGAAGGCGCCTGCGCAGGCGAGAACACCCATTCGCGCGTGGGTCTGGCCTGCCGCCGGCCGCATCATCAGCGTCTATGGCGGGCCGTCGGGCAATCGAGGAATCGACATTGCCGGAAATTACGGAGAGCCGATCCGGGCTGCAGCCGGAGGGCGCGTCGTGTA
>JAJYHH010000083.1:21384-26797 GCA_021784845.1 Pseudomonadota bacterium | reverse complement strand
GCAAACATCACGCCCTCGGCCATGGCCACGGTGACCATTTCGCTTGTGGTGGCAAACGGTGGCCTGTTCACGTGGGCGGTCTATCTGGCCGTCGGTGTTCTGATGCTGGGTGTTGCAGGCCAGGTCGCCGTCCTGGCACGCCAGGTGCCATCCGCCGGATCGCTGTTTGTGTCGGTGGGCCGCACGCTGCATCCTTTGGCCGGTCTGCTGAGCGGTTGGTCAATGGTCGGCGGCTACCTGGGCGCTTTGCTGGCCGCGCCTGTTGTGGGTGCGCTCTTTTTCAGCAAGGCACTCGGGGTGATCGGCGTGACCGTTGGCTGGCCGCCGATCGCCGTGCTCTTCACCCTGCTCGCATGGGGGCTTACGGTGCGCGACGCGGTGATTGCGGTACGCTACAGCCTCTATGTCGAACTGCTCTCCCTCGGGGCCATTGTCCTGGTGGCCTTTTTCACCCTGTCCGGGCACGGCTTTGCCGACCCCGCCCAATGGCATGCGCACCTGTCGCCCGCCTCCTTCTTTGCAGCCATGACGCTGAGCGTGCTGGCCTATGGCGGGTTTGAGACCGCCGCCAATCTCGGTCGCGAGGGCCAGCACGCCAAGCGCGACGTGCCGCGTGCCATCGTAGTCAGCGTGCTGGTGAGCCTCGTTTTCTATGTATTCATGAGTTACACCGAAATCCTCGGGTTCCATGACGATCCCGGTCTGCTGGCGCGGACTCCGGCCCCCTTGAGCGCGCTCGCTGTGCGCGAGCACCTGCCCTGGCTTGCGCTCCTGTCCGACATGGCCATGGCGGTTGCCGCCTTCAGCGCGGCCATAGCCACCCTGAACACCTTAAGCCGCCTGCTCTATTCCATGGCGCGCCACGGCGTCGTGCCAGGCTCTCTCGGGTCCGTCGGGGTTCACCGCACCCCGGCGCCGGCGCTGCATCTTCTCGGATTTGTGGTGCTCGCCTTTGCTCTGCTTGCAGCCGCACTGCACTGGCATGTGCTCTCCGTGATCGATCTCTTCGGCGTCTTCACGGCGCTTGGTTTCATTGTGATTTACGCGCTTTCGGTCCTTGCCGTGCTGGCAAGCCATCTGCGTGCCGGCGTGCGTCCACCCGCGCTTTCCTGGGTGCTTCTGGTCACGGCCGTGCCTTTGCTCCTTTATGTTTTCTGGCAGAGCTTCTGGACGGCGCAGGGTGCGACGCTGGTGGCGGCGTGGGCATTTGTGCTGTATCTGGGTGGCGGGGCCGCCTTGTACGTCTGGCAGGCGCGGATGGGGCGCCCCCTGGATTTTGGTGTTGCGCGGGCCGACGATTAATCCCCACCAAAAATGAGCCGCCGGTGGTCACCGACGGCTCAAGCAGATGTATTCGGCCAGGCCTACCTGCGGAGGTCTCGCGCGAGCTCGTTCTGTCGAAGAGCGTCGTGGGCCTTATTCGGTTTCTAGGCTAAGAGCCTCGTGCCGGAGGCGCCATCGGACGAAGGGCGCAGGGAGCGCCTGGCGTCTGTCGCGCCTGTGGCCGCCTTCTAGGCGACAACGATGCCGTTTAGCGCGGCATACATTCCAAAGCCGGCCGTCAGCACGATCACGGCCAGCACGAAGGCGCCATACGCGCCACGCAGCCGGTAGGGTTGGGGCAGCGTGCGGCGGGCGAGCATGTACAGAAAACCAAGCACGATCGGCAAAAGCAGGGCATTCATCACTTCCATGGCCACGCCCAAATCCACCAGGTTCACATCCGATGCGACCAGCATGCCCCCCGAGATCAGCAGCACGGTGTAGATCCCGTAAAACCACGGCGCCTCGCGCGGTTTATGCTCGAGAGAATGCTTGAATCCCAGTACTTCACCGACACCGCGCGCGGCTGTAAGCGACACCACAATGGTGGCGATAACGGAGGCCCCGGTCATGCCCAGCGCAAACAGTATCCGTCCCGTGGTTTCGCCCAGAGACGGCGTCAGGGCCTCGGCAATCTGCTGGACGGTATTGAGCGGCGCGTGGGGGTTCGTCTGGCCAATGGTGGCGGCCGTGGCCACCAATACCGCCGCCATGACCAGCTGTGTGATCACAGCGCCGATCGCCGTGTCGATGCGCGCCAGACGCAGGTGGCCGGTGGTGAGACCTTTGTCGATCACCGCCGATTGCTGGTAGAAAACCATCCACGGCATGATCACCGCCCCGATGTTGGCGGCAGCCAGATAGAGATAACCCGTGTCATGGATCGGTATCTGCAGGCTTTGCGTGACCAGCGTGCCCAGCGCCAGATGCGTCCGGAAGGCCACGATCAGAAAGGCGAACTCAAAGGCGCCGATGGCCAGCGCCACGCGCTCCACCCCGGCGTAGGATGCGGTCCAGACCACGGTAATGAGCCCGGCTACCAGAATGACCATGGTGATCCAGCGAGGCACGCCAAACAGCAACCCGACGCCCGCCATGCCGCTCAATTCGGTCAGCAAGGCCCCCAGACAGGACAGGGCCAGGGTGCCCACCGACAGCCACGCCCATCCCCGGCCAAAGTGGTCGCGGATCAGTTCCCCGTGGCCCTGGCCGGTGGCCACCCCGAGGCGGACGGTCAATTCCTGCACGATATAAAGAACCGGCACGAGGATGGCCTGTAGCAACAGGAGTTTGTACCCCCACTGCGCGCCGCTCTGGGCGGCCGTGATGACACTGCCGGCGTCGGTGTCGGCGAGCATCACAACCAGGCCCGGGCCAATCACGGCAAGCCAGAGCGCCACGCGGGCCCGCACGCCTCGCGGCCGGGAAGGGGATGAGGCCAGTTCGGACATCACAGGGTATCCTGCATCTGAGTGCAAACAATAATAAGATGCATTGCGATTCACTACAAGCGTCTTGTTCGGTCTGCACCCATATGGTGCATGATCCCCGATTTGGTGCTACAAAGGAGTGGCAAGTTGCCAGTTTTGGACAATTTCCGCTGGCCTGATTCTTGCTAAATGGGCATTGTGCCAGTGAGCGTGTCGTCGCAGATCATCGAGAATCTCACCACCGGGGTCGTTACCATCGACCGCGCTCTGGTCGTCTGCCTGGTCAATCCCGCAGCCGAGACGATCTTCGAGTTCAGCGCAAAACAGATGGTGGGCCAGCCGATCGCACGCTTTTGGCCCGATATCGGATTGTTGCTGGAGCAGGCCCTGGCTGGTGGCCAGTCCTTCACGCGGCGCGATGCCCGGCTGCCGCTGGTTGGCCGGGACGCATGCGTCGATCTTACCGTCACGCCCCTGATGGGGCGCGCGGGCGACCGGGCCGACAGTCTGGTCCTTGAAATCCACGCCGTTGACCGTCTGCGCCGCCTGGCCCATGACGAAGAGATCGTAGATCACCATCAGGCCCAGCGCCTCGTCGTGCAGGGGCTTGCGCATGAAATCAAAAATCCCTTGGGCGGCCTGCGCGGCGCCGCGCAATTGCTGGAACGCCAGCTTGGCGCCACGGAACGCGAATATACGCGCATTATCATGCGCGAGGCCGACCGGCTGCAGGCGCTCGTCGATCGCCTGAGTGGCCCCGCGCGCCTTCCCCGCAAGACCGCTGTCAACATCCACCAGATCTTCGAGCATGTACGCTCCTTGATGCTGGCGGAGGTGGGACCGGCTGTCCATTTCAGGCGGGATTACGATCCGAGTCTTCCTGAGCTCAATGCCGATCCCGATCAGCTGGTGCAGGCCGTGCTCAATCTGGTGCGCAACTCCGTCGAGGCGCTAAGGGGTCCGGGCACGATCTGGTTGCGCTCGCGCGTCGAGCGCCAGTTCACCATCGGGCAGCGCCGTCACCGGCAGGTTCTGCGCGCCGAGATCGAAGACACGGGTCGCGGCGTGCCACCGGCCCTGCGCGAAACGCTTTTTTACCCCATGGTGACGGGCCGGCCGGAAGGTACGGGGCTTGGTCTGTCGATCGCCCAGGACATCGTGCGTCGCCATGATGGCCTCATTGAGTATCAAAGCGAGCCGGGCCGCACGGTATTCAGACTGTTTCTGCCCTTTGAGGTGAAGACATGAATCGCCAGGATCGCGTATGGATCATCGATGACGACGACTCGATTCGCTGGGTGCTCGACCGGGCCCTGCAGCAGGCCGGCTTTGACACCCGCTGTTACGCGAACGCAGACGGTGTTCTCGACTTGCTCCGCAAAGACCCGCCGGATGTCGTCGTAACGGACATCCGCATGCAGGGGCTCTCGGGATTGAAGCTTCTGGAGCGCATCGGCCAGATCCTGCCCGCTCTCCCGGTCATCGTCATGACCGCGTATTCCGATCTCGACAGCGCGGTGTCCGCGTATCAGGGAGGGGCATTCGAATATCTGCCAAAACCCTTCGATGTGGACCACGCCGTGGGCCTTGTGCGCTATGCGATCGAACACCGCCGCGCAAGCCAGGCGCAGCCGAGCGCGCAGGATGGGCGCGTACCGGAGATTCTCGGCGCGGCGCCGGCCATGCAGGAGGTCTTCCGTGCCATCGGCCGCCTGTCCGGATCGCACATTACCGTGCTGATCACCGGCGAGTCCGGTACAGGCAAGGAACTCGTCGCGCGCGCGCTGCATAATCACAGCCCCCGCGCGAGCAACGCGTTTGTCGCCATCAACATCGCCGCCATTCCCGCGGGTCTGCTCGAATCAGAGCTCTTCGGCCATGAGCGCGGCGCCTTCACGGGCGCGCTCACGCAGCGCCGCGGGCGCTTCGAGCAGGCGGACAATGGCACTTTGTTCCTCGATGAGATCGGCGATATGCCCGCCGAGCTGCAGACGCGATTGCTGCGCGTGCTGTCCGACGGACAGTTCTACCGGGTCGGTGGCTGCGAAAAAATCCGCACCAATGTGCGCATCATCGCCGCGACGCACCAGAACCTGGAGCAGCGCGTGGCAGACGGCCTGTTCCGGGAGGATCTGTTTCATCGCCTGAATGTCATCCGTGTGCACGTCCCACCGCTGCGCGACCGGCGTCAGGACATCCCCGCCCTGGCGCGGCACTTCCTTGCCGTGGCCGCCGACGAGCTCAAGATCGAAGGCAAACAGCTCGCGCCCGAGACCGAGCAATACCTGTGCAAGCTGCCCTGGCCTGGCAATGTGCGCCAACTCGAGAACACCTGTCGCTGGCTGACGGTCATGGCGCCGGGCCGTACCGTGCGTGTCGCGGATTTTCCGGCGGAACTGAAGGAGGTGGAGGCCACGCCCGCCGGCGCCGACTGGCGCGGTGGCCTGCGTGCCCTGGTCGAGCAGCGTCTGGCGCTGGGCGAGGCATCCTTTTATGCCGAGTTGAACGCCGAATTCGAAAGCACGTTGATCGAGGCGGCGCTCACCTACACGGGTGGCCGCAGGCAGGATGCGGCCAAACGCCTTGGCCTTGGCCGCAACACCCTGACGCGCAAGCTAAAGGACCTCAACCTCGATCTTTAGCCTGAGCCGACACGAAAG
>JAJYHH010000083.1:0-20802 GCA_021784845.1 Pseudomonadota bacterium | reverse complement strand
CCGGGTTCGCCGGGTCCCGGCGGCGACGGCGGCGCCCCGAGCAGAAGCTGTTGCGGATTGTGGCGCAACGAACGGCTGAGTGCGTTGACGTCGGCTGCCGTGGCGCGCAGCTGATCCAGCGTGGTGTTGATCCGCGGCAGTGTTTTGGCCAGCACCGTGTCGCCGGCCGTCTGCGCCGTTGCCACCAGAACGTCGAGGCGGCGGCCCAGGTGATCGAGCCGCACGCTGACCGCGTTCAATCGCTTTAGCGTCTGCTTTGCCTGTTGCGCCAGGGACGGGAGCGTTTGGCTCGCGGCCATCAGGTTTTTGCTGATGGTCTGGAACTGGCGGCTTGCCGCTTCGGCGTTCGCAAGCAGCTCCTGGATGTGCCGCTGGTTTTCTGTAGACAGTATCCGGTTCAGGCCCTGACCGAGGTGCGTGAGCTCTTTGAGTGCCGCCACGCTGCTGCGTCCGAGCGCGTCTATCAGCGAGGGCCGCAAAGGAATGTGGGCGGGATGGGCGCGCGAAGTCGGCAAAGGCCGCAGGTCGGCCGTCGACTCCAGTTCCAGGGCCGTCAGGCCGGTCACGCCTTGCAGTTCCAGTGTTGCGTACGTACCGCGTGTCACGGGGATACGATCGTCGATGGCAACGACAACGAAGATCTTGCGCGGATCGCGTGGATCGACGCCAATGGCGCGCACCGTGCCGGCCTCGATGCCGCGGAAAAAGACTGTCGAGGCCACCTTGAGGCCGAAGACGCTGCCCGTCGTGACAACGATGTAAGGACGCGTGGGCGGCCGGCGCCCGCCAAGCCACAGCACCGCGGCCACCATGGCGGTACCCAGTATCAATACGAAAAGTCCCGCGCGCAGGGCGTACGATTTGTTGTTCATGGTTCGCCTGGTACACCAAAAACCCGCTGGCCGCGTACGCTCGTCCGCACGGACCGGACAAAGGGATGCGCAGAGCGCATGACTTCCTGTGGCGTGCCGTAGGCGACGAGCCGGCGGTCTGCGAGTATAGCAAGGTGCGAACACAGGTCATGCACCAGATCGAGATCATGCGTCACGACGATGGCGGTAAATCCGAGCTCATTTTGCAGGCCCGCGATGTTGTCGACGAAGGCCTCGGCCGTGACCGCGTCAAGGCCTGACGTCGGCTCATCGAGAAACAGGAGTTCGGGCTCCAGCGCCAGTGCGCGCGCCAGCGCCACCCGCTTGACCATGCCGCCCGACAGTTCCGCCGGCAGGCGGGTGGCCGTGTCGTTTTCCAGCCCGACCACGGCGAGTTTCATGTAGACAAGATCGTGGACGAGGTCCCGGTCGATGGTGCGCAGTTCGCGCAACGGAAAGGCGATGTTCTCGAACACCGTCAGCGCGCTAAAGAGCGCGCCCGCCTGGAACAGCACCCCGCACCGGTTGCGCAGTTGCGCGAGCTGTCTTTCGGGCAAGGCATCGAGCGGCTCGCCAAAAAGGCGCACACGGCCCGCTGTCGGCGTAATCAGTCCGATCATTTCATGCAGAAGCGTCGTTTTGCCGCTTCCCGACCCGCCGACCAGCGCCAGGATATCCCCTTTGTGCACAGTGAGGTTGATGTCCTCGTGCACAACCTGCGCGCCGAAGACCGTCGAGATGTGTTCAAGTGCCACCACCGTGTCGTTCATGGCAGCCCCACGCTGCGAAAGGCGATGGCAAAGAGGGCGTCGACGAAGATCACCATGGTAATGCCGATGACCACCGCGTTGGTCGTTTCCGTGGCGAGGCTTTGCGTGTTGGGCCTGATGCGCAGGCCAAAGTGAGAGGCGACCACGCCGATGACCACGCCAAAGACCGCCCCCTTTATGAGACCGAGCACCGGATTGACGAGCGGCACGCTGGCCGGCAGCGACAACAGAAAGTTTCCAATGCTGATGCCGAGGATGAAGTGCGCGGTGATCATGCCGGCCGTCAGGCCGATGATGTCGGTCCATGTGACGAGCAAAGGCACAACGATCGCCAGGGCCACGATTTTTGGCAGGACCAGGCGCATGCTGCGGGACACCCCCATCGCCGCCAGGGCATCGAGTTCTTCGGTCACGGTCATCACGCCGAGTTCGGCGGTCATGGCCGATCCGGAGCGCCCCGCCACCAGGATGGCCGCAAGCAGCGGCCCGAGTTCGCGCAGGATGCCGATACCGAGAATATTGACGATGTAGGATGGGGCGCCAAAAGTGCGCAGCTCCAGTGCCGACAGGTAGCTCATGACGATGCCCACGAGCGCGCCCACGACGGCCGTTATGCCGAGCGCGCGCGCCCCGGATTCGTAGATGGTTGCGCTGATGTCGCTCCACGGCGCGCGCCGTGGAGCACGCGCGACCCGCCCGGCATCGAGAACGAACTGGCCGATCAGCGTGATGATCGCGCGGCTCTGATCGAGAGCGCTGTAGGCATAACGCGTCGCCACTTCGAGTGGCAGCGGCGGCAGCCGCCGCGGTGACTGTGCGGGGATCTCGATGCCGTACCAGCGCTGGAACAGCGGGGCGTGTTCGGGGCGCATCGCGTAGTGCTCTGGCCGCTGTTCATGGTGAATGCGGCGCAGCACGAGCGCGCCGACACTGTCGATGGCGGCAAGCCGGGTGAGATCCCAGTGGACCTCGGGGCGCGCGGCATACGGCGTGAGCGCGCGCGACAACGTCTGGATCCGGTCCCCGAGTCCGCGCAGAGTCCAGGACCCCGTGAGCACGACGAGGTCTTCGCCGGCGCGAAGTTCGTGTCTAAAACCGGCCTGCCCGACGCTTGTGTATTGACCTTCCAAGATCGTATTCGCCCGCGTTGATGGGTGACCGCAAGCCGTCATTGTGCTTGTGGCTGGTTGCCGTCACGACGCTATACTATCACCCAAAACATCCGTCTACGTCATCGGGCCTGCACCCCTCGCGGGGTGCTGTTGCCGAAGGGGGAGTTGTGGAAGCCATCAGGATTGAGCATCGGCGCACGGCTTTGGTTGCGATCGACCTGCAAAAAGGCATCGTGGCCCGGCAGACGGCGCCCTATCCGGCGGCGCAGGTGGTGGCCAATACGGCGCGCCTCCTGGCCGTTGCGCGCGAGAACCGGGTCTTTGTCGTGCTCGTGAATGTCGATTATGCGCAGGATGGCGGCGATCGCGTCAGCCGCCCCTGCGATCAGCCCGCCCCTGCGGGGACCTTCGACAGCCAGTGGGCGACCCTTGTGCCCGAACTCGATGTACAGCCTACCGATTACTGTGTCACCAAACACCAGTGGGGGGCGTTCTACGGGACTGATCTGGATCTGCAGTTGCGCCGCCGCGGTATCGACACGCTGATCCTGGCCGGGATCGCCACCAACATCGGCGTGGAAACCACCGCGCGCAATGCCAGTGAGCGCAATTACGCGCAGATCTTCGTGGAAGACGCGATGACGGCGCTGTCGGCGGCGGAACACCAGATGAGTGTCACCACGATTTTGCCGCGGCTTGGGTATGTGCGCTCAACCGCGCAGGTCGCGGCCGCGCTGGCAATGCGCAAGCCCTGACCGATCGACTGCGGCCGCGTCAGGCCGCCGTGCCAAATTGCAGCAGGACGCGCAGGATGGCCACCAGGGCGTCATGCACGCGCGCCTGCGCAGACGGCCCTTCGATGTACTGCAGATCGGGTTGCACGGTGAGCCAGCGATTCACGGTCCAGACGCCGGTCAGTTCCCATGCTGTCTCCGCGGACGGCAGGTGCAGCACCTGCTGCGCCAGCGGCCCGTTATGGGCAGAAGCGATGGCAAGTCCGACCGCGCTCCCCCGATGGCGAGGGAACCAGCCGAGTGCCACCACGCCGACGCCGACGTAGCGATCCACGGGATTGTTGCGGCCCAGCGCATCGCCGAGCTGGACGAACGCGCCCACGCGCCGACGCCCCGGGCCATGCCAGATCACCTGATCGACGTCGCTGTAAAAGCCCTGGTCGTCGGGGCTTGCCGTGCCTGGCACGATCGGTGTCGCCGACGCGTGTTCGTACCAGAATCCGAGCTTGTAGCTGCCCCGGTAGGTCCCTGCATGACGCCAGTCCACTTCGGTGATGCTCATGGCGCCGGTCGCAAACGGTGCCGCGCGCTGTGTGGGGTCACCCTGAAACAGGCCGGTCAGCAGGCGCCACCGGCGGCTTGGCCGGTAGCTGATCTGTGCGTCGAAGCCAGGTTGCGGCCAGATGGATGCCGGCACATTCAAGGATATTGTCGGCACGATGCCAAACGAGCTGTTGACGAAGACATCGGCATAGGAGCTGTAGGCGAAGCTGCCGTTTAAAGCGCGCACGCCCGCCAGCATGGCGATGCGGCCCTGATCGATGCGCTGGCGGTACCAGAACGAATAAAGGATGGTGCGGTCGGCAGCGGCAATGTTGCTCGCACCCTGCTCATCGCCGATCAATGTGGATGAGGGTTGTCCGCTGATGATATTGAGAAACGCCGCGTGCAGATGTCCACCAGCCCAAAGCCCGGCCGCCCCCGTGTGCAGGTTGCCGTCCAGGTACAGGTTTCCATCGTATGCTTCCCCCCGCGCGAGCCCTCCGGATACCGTGCGCAGGCCCTCACCAATGTACTGAAGTCCCACGCTGGCAGCCGGTGTGGCGAGGGCTATAGCCGGCCAGGTGCAGGCGAGCAGGACGAAAAGCCGCCTGGGGCACCGCCCGCCGGCGGGCGGTGCCCTGTGCGGGCGGAAAGGGGGCGTGCCCGGCCCTGCCGTCGTGTTGGCGGTAAATGACTCGTCCGATATGTAAGCGATCGCACACTTACGGAATGATTCCCAAAAAGACCCTCCATCGGCAAAAGAGGACGGGTGGGCGGCCGGAACTGGTTGCCGGGGCCGCTGCATCTATCGTCTGTATGTCATGCGGGTCACGGAGGAAGTTTCCGTCCGCTGCGTAACGGAGTTCACATCGACAGGGAGATGCCGTATGCGTGCCGATATCACCAAAGCCTTCATTTTTTGCATGTTACTCGCCAGCCAGGCCACCGCCAAAGAAGTCGCCGCCGGACCTCTTGGGGCGGCCTATCAGGTCATGTCTTCGAATCGCTCGAGTCACACCCGTGCGGCACCGTGGGTCTTGAGCGCGTCACCCCAGGGATCCGCGTCCGCGCAACGGGCGCTGTTTGACCCCATCGCGCATTATCTTGCGGCGGTCACGGGTCACGCGGTCATCTATCGGCGGGCAGGCAACGGGCTTTCGTTTAGCCACAATCTCGCCGCCGGCCGCTATGATCTGGTGTTTGGCGGCCCCCATCTGGCCGCCTGGGCCGATCGCCATGAGGGTGCGCATCCGCTGGTGCGCCTCTTTGGACGCATGGCGTTCGACACCGTCGTGCGCAGTCTGCGGATCCGCACGCTCGCGGCTTTGGTGGGCCGACCCGTGTGTGCCAACCCCCCGCCGGGTTTTGCCAGTGTCACGCTGCTGCGGCATTTTCCGGACGTGCTGCGCCAGCCCTATCTCATCGCGGTGTCTGGCTGGCGGCAGGCCTACCATGGCCTTCTGCGGGGTTCCTGTCAGGCCGCCGTCCTGCCCGCGCAGGCTGCCCGCCGGCTCATGACGCCAGGTGACGGACTGTATGTCATTCATCAGAGCCGTGGCTATCCCGGGTATGGGCTGGTCGCTGGCAAGAACATGCCGCGCGCCGTCCGGCATCTCATCCGGATGGCCCTTCTGGCCCGGCAGGGACGGCGGGTCACGATGCCGCTTGCGCGTGCAGAGGGCGTGTCTGCCCATGGCTGGGTCGTGGCACATCGTAAGGATTACGCGGGTCTTCAGAAACTGCTGCGGCGCGTGCCGTTTCTCGGAGGCTAAAGGGCGCCGCTGCCGGCCTGATGCATCAGAAACGCCTTGAGCGGGTTCAGGCTATTGGTCACATTGAGACCAGTGGCAAGGATCTGGCCGAGGAGGCGCGAACGCTGCGCGAACACCCGGTTCAGGGCATGGGTGGCGGCCAGCATCGACAGATTGACCGCCTTGCGCTCGCGCTCGTAGCGACGCAGTGCGGTGCTGTGCCCCAGATCTTCGCCGCGGCAGGCGATGAGGGCGCGGGCTAAAGCTTCGGCGTCGCCAAAGCCCAGGTTGACGCCCTGCCCGGCGAGCGGATGCACCTGATGGGCCGCATCCCCTACCAGGGCGAAGCGGTCGCCCGTATAGGTGCTGGCGTGGCCGGCCGAAAGCGGGAAGCTCTCCCGGTGCGTGACGATCGAGAGCGCGCCAAGCAGGCCGCCGAACGCGTCTGTCAGGGCGGCGTTGAAAGAGGCATCGGTTCGCGTCAGCAGACGTTCGGCCTCATCCGTGCGCACCGACCAGATGAGTGACGCCTTCTGTGGATCCGCAGCGGGCAGCAGCGCGATCGGGCCTGTTGGCAGAAAGCGCTGGCGGGCGACCTGTTCATGGGGTGCGCCGAGTGCCACGTCGGCTATGATCGCGCGTTGACCGTACTGGTACTGCCAGCTTCTCACGCCCAGCTGTTCACGGATGCGCGAATGCTTGCCGTCGGCTGCGACCACCAGCGATCCGCTGACGAGTGTGCCACCGGCGAGCGCCACCTGGATGTCGCGTTCGCGGCGGTGTACGGTCTGCGCGTTTTCGGTGTGCCATGCGGTGTCCGGTAGGGCCCGCGCCCGCTCCTTCAAAGCCTGTTCCAGCGCAGCATGATTGGCGATCACGCCAAGCTCGCCGATACCGAGTTCGGCCCCATCGAAGCAAAGGCGGCCCTGTCCGCCCGCATCCTCTATGGACAGGGAAGACAGCGTGGCCGCCGGCACGGTGGCGCTCGGCCACAGGCCGAGGCTGCGCAGCCACGCGAGCGAGCGACCGGTGACGGCGCTCGTGCGCAGGGTGGAGGTCGCCGGTTGTCCATCGCCTTCGATCATGGCCACACGCACGCCGCGGGTGGCGAGGGCGTAACACAAGGCGCTGCCCACCGCGCCCGCGCCGACGATGATCACATCGTAATGAGGGGTGCGGTTCATGGTCTCACTCCACGCAGAATACTGGCGACTGGCCCTTTGAGGCCCATGGTCTGGCGGGCCAGCCCCTGTTTTGCACCCGGCAGGCAGTCGATGAGGGTCAGCGCCACGTTGCGCGCCGTCGCGGCCAGGCCGCCATCCACCGCAAAGATGCGTACGAGACGGTCGGTGAAGGCCATCGTGCTGCCCGTGTCGGTGCCGCGCGCGCGCGCGTAGGCGGCCAGCACGGCGGGGCTGTCTATGGCAAGACCGCGTTTCACGGCGCGCGCCACATGATCGGCCAGGGCGGCGGCATCCCGCAGGCCGAGGTTAAAGCCCTGCCCGGCGACCGGATGCAGTGTTTGTGCCGCGTTTCCGACCAGTACTACCCCATCGCCCACAGGCGTGCGGGCCCGCACCAGGGCCAGCGGAAAAGACAGCCGCCGGCCGGCGCTTGTGAAGGTGCCGAGGCGCTCCCCAAAGAGCGCTTGCAGGCGTTTCAGGAAATCGGTGTCCGCAAGGGCGAGAAGGTCATCGGCGCGTCGCTGGCTGATCACCATGGTGTACTGGTTGCGCCCGGTCGGCAGCGCCGCAAGGGGGCCTTCGGCGCCGAACCGCTCGAAGGCCGTGTCCCTCTGCGGTCTTGTGACGCCACAGTTGACGACCAGGGCCTCGCGCCCATAGCTGCGCCTCAACACGGTAATGCCCGCAAGGGCCCTTACCGCCGATGCGGTGCCATCGGCGCCCACGAGCAGGCGGGCGGTAAGTGTCTGCGGCCCCTGCGCGCAATCGACTGTGATGTCGTGGCGCCCGTCGCGCCGGAGCGCGGCCCGCACCGTGCCTGTGATCAGTGTGATCGGGGTGCGCGCAAGTGCCGCCCGCAGCGCGTCCCACAAAGCGCCGCTTTCGGTGACATAACCCAGCGCCTCGACGCCGATTTCGCCGGCGTCGAGATGGGTAAAGCCAAATCCTCCGCGCGTATCGGATACATGAATGCGCCGGATGGCGTTGATGCTCGCCGCCGGAATGAGGGGCCAGACGCCAAGCGTGGTCAGTGCGCGCTTGGTGCCAAGCGACAAGGTGAAGGTCCGGTCGTCGGTCCGGGTGGCTCTGTGGCTGCTCGGCGTGGGGTCGATGATCGCGATCGACAGCGGCAAATGGGCAAGGCTCAAGCCCAAAGTCGCGCCAACGAGGCCGCCCCCGCAGATCACCATGTCATAAGACGTGTTCAAAAGGCCTCCGCCCGCAGTTCTTCGATGTCCGCCACGGTGCGCGGCACGCCTTCGCTCAAAATTTCGTAGCCTGTGTCGGTGACAAGTACGTCATCTTCTATGCGGATGCCGATGTCGTGAAACGCCGCCGGCACGTCATCGGCGCCGCGTATGTAGAGGCCAGGCTCGACGGTCGTGACCATGCCCGCTTCAAGCAGGCGCGGGCCCTCGCCCACCCGGTAGGCGCCCACGTCATGCACATCCATGCCCAGCCAGTGGCCGGTTCGATGCATGTAGAAACGCCGATAGGCGCTGTTTTCGATCAGTTCATCGGTCGTTCCCTTCAGGAGACCGATATCACGCAGGCCTTCTGTCAGGACGCGCACCGCCGCGTCGTGTGCCGCCGGCCAGGCGCGACCGGGCCCGATCGCCGCCAGGGCGGCGCCATGGGCGGCCAGGACGACGTCATAAAGCGCGCGCTGTTCCGGCGTGAAGCGCCGCCCAACCGGGAAGGTCCGGGTGATGTCCGAGGCATAGCAGTCGATCTCGCAGCCGGCGTCGATTAGCACCAGGTTGCCGTCTTCCAGGGCGGCACTGTTCTCGGTGTAGTGCAGGATGCAGGCATTTGCGCCCCCGGCCACGATCGGTGGGTAGGCCACGCCGGATGCGCCGCCTTTGCGGAAGGCATAGAGAAGTTCCGCCTCGAGTTCGTATTCGAAGAATCCGGGACGGCAGGCGCGCATCGCCCGCACATGCGCTTGCGCGCCGAGGGAACCGGCACGGCGCATGAGTGCCACTTCTTCCGGCCGCTTGCGCAGCCGCATGTCGTGGAGGATGCCGTCGACGTCGACGATCTGCGCGGGCGCCTCGATGCCGCTGCGGCCTTTCTGCCGTACGGCGTTTAGCCAGTCGATCACGTGGCCGTCGAATTCCGGATGGCGTCCGACGCTGTAATAAATGCGTGACCGGTTTTCCAGCAATCCCGGCAGCAGTTCATCGATTTCGTCTATGGAAAACGCTTGATCGGCGCCGTAGGTGGCCCGCGCCCCTTCCTGTCCGGCCCGGCGCCCTTCCCATTGTTCGCGTTCGGGATTCCTGTCACGGCAAAAAAGCAGATACTCGCCTTGCGGCCGTCCCGGCGCCAGCACGGCCACCGCCTCCGGTTCGGGGAAGCCTGTCAGATAGTAAAAATCGCTCGCTGGGCGGAACGGGAAGTCCACATCGTTGTTGCGGTTGCGCACGGGCGCGGTGGGGATGATGGCTACCGCATCCCCCATCAGTGCCATCAGCCGGGCGCGTCGTTCCTTGCAGGCATCGTGTTCCATGGCGCCATTATGCCCGATCCTGCCGCGGGTGCCATGTGGGGTCACGACCCGGAATCGGCCGGGTGGCCTTCCTCGTAGAGAAGCTGTACGCCCACGCGCAGGTACTCGACCAGTCCACAGAAGTCGCTTTCACCGACCGTGCCCTCCGCATCGGCCACGGCGGCGATGTCCTCCAGGGCCTCGGCGGCCTCGCCCGTCAGTGCCGCGGCCGTGTGACGGCCGCAGGCTGCCACGAATCCGCGGCACCAGTTGACGAGCGCCCGGCTGCGCTGTGCGGCCGGCACGTCATCGGCGGGCAAAAGCAACTGGAAACCGAGATTGCCCTCCTCGAGTTGCGCGTGGGTTGCGGTCTGCAGGGCGCCCACGGCCTGCGTCAGTTCAAAGTCCCCGTCGGCGTCGCCCAGCACCGCGAGAATGGCATCGGGATCGCGGTTGCCGATACACAGCAAGCCACACACGGCGCCGTGCGCCTCCGCCGCGCTGGCTGGAAGCCCCGCGTTTTCCAGTATCTCCTCCAGGCTTTCGTAGGGTGGGATCATAGGCTGCCATCTTATCCGTTCCGCACGGATGCAGCATCTTTTCGCAAAAGGCGCCCGCCGAAAGGCGGACGTTGACCATCGGTGTCCGCTGGTTCTATAGTGGCTCCATGAGTGAGACACCTCCTTCAGACGCGGATCTCCTGCGCACACTGGAGGGCCGTATTGAAGAGCTGACCGCGCTGTGTCGGCACCTTCGGGAGGACAATGCGAAATGGCGTGCGCGCCATCAGGCGTTGTCTTCCGAGCACGCCCGGTTAAGCGAGCGTGCGCGGCAGGCGCGCGCACGCATCGAGGAAGTGATCGGTCGTGTCGCGGTGCTGACAGGTGAGAGGCGCTCGTGAGCAAGGCCACGATCACCATTTCGGTTCTGGGCAAGGAATTTACGGTATCCTGTCCGGAGGAAGAACGCGAAGCGCTGGTGCGGGCGGCCCGGTATGTCGATGCCCGGATGCAGGAGACGCAGCGAAGCGGGAAATCGATGGGTATCGAGCGTGGAGCGGTGATGGCGGCGCTCAATATTGCGTATGAGCTTCTGCGGTTGCGCGAGCAATCGCAATCGGCGGTGGGCGACTTCGGTAGGCGCGTGCAGGCGCTCATCGACCGGGTGGATGGTGTTTTGCGAGAAGAGTTCAAGGAGCAGGCGGATCAGGCCGGCTCGTAAGGTTTGGCGCTCTCTGCGGTGTTTGTACCGTTCCGTGTCCTTTGAACCTATAACTCTTGCCTCGGGAAGCGCGCCAGCAGGTGCTGTTGTGCAAGTCCGCTTCGAGCGGAAAGCCTGAAGCGCCTCAGCGTTTCCCACTTGAACCTTTGGTTCGAGGCAAAGGATGGTACGGCACAGGTGGAGGGCGCCTCTATATTTTCCCCCGACGTGGAAGGGATTGACGCAAAAGCCAGATTGCGGGCAGTCCTGCGCCGGCGCCGCAGACAGCTTGGTGCGGGCCAGCGGCGCAGGCTGTCGGTGCGTGCGTGTGCGCGTGCGCGCGCGGTGGTCGGCCGGGCGCGCCGCATCGGCGCCTATCTGCCTCATGGTTTCGAGCTTGATCCCGAGTGGCTCATGCGCCGCCTCGAGCGCGCCGGCCATGACATCTATGTCCCGCTGGTCGGGCGGCGCTCGGATCAAGTGCTGCGCTTTACCCGCTGGCGGGCGCCCTTCCTGACCAATCGGTATGGTATCCGCGAACCGCGCCGGCGCGAGATCATCAAGGCCTCGGAGCTCGATCTCATCATCGTGCCGCTGGTGGGTTTTGATGAACGCGGTACGCGCCTGGGCCAGGGCGGAGGGCATTATGATCGCACGCTGGCCCATCTGGGCCGGTCCGGTCTGCGGCCGCAGCGTGTCGGTCTGGCCTTCGAGTGTCAACGGGTGGCGTTGCTGCCCCGGGACCGGCATGATGTGCCCCTTACGGCGGTTGTGACCGAGGATCGGGTTTACCGAGGATTTGGCAGCGCATGAACCTTCTTTTTGTCGGCGACGTGGTCGGAGACGCCGGACGCCGCGTCTTGCTTTCCAATCTCCCGAAGTTGCGCGCGCGCATGAAGATCGACGTGGTTGTCGTCAATATCGAGAATGCGGCCGGCGGCTTTGGTGTCACGGAAAAAATCACGCGCGAATGTCTTTCGCAGGGCGTGGATGTCCTCAGCACCGGAAACCACGTGTTCGACAAGCGGGAGGCCATCGAGCTTGTCGGGCGCGAGCCGCGTTTGCTGCGGCCACACAACTATCCCCAGACGGTGCCCGGCAGCGGCTGGTACGCCGGAACCTCCGCGCAGGGCGAGCCCTTCGCCGTCCTCAATGTCATGGGCACGGCCTTCATGCATCCCGTGCTCGATTGCCCTTTCGCCTGCGTCGAGCGGACGCTTGCCGCCAGGCCTGCCGGCGTACAGGCGATCCTTGTCGATTTCCATGCGGAAACCACCAGCGAAAAAATGGCCATGGGCTGGTTTGCAGACGGGCGCGTGAGTGCCGTCGTCGGTACGCACACCCATGTGCCCACGGCAGATGAGCGCGTTTTGCCCGAAGGCACTGCCTACATATCCGACGTGGGCATGACTGGTTGCTACGATTCGGTGATCGGCATGAACAAGGAAAAGGTATTGCGGCGCATGGTCCAGAAACTGCCGGAACGCATGGAGGCGGCCGAGGGCCGCGCGACTCTCTGCGCCGTGCTGATCGACATCGATGCGCGATCGGGACGCAGCCGCAACATATCCCGGCTTGCCATCAGCGAGTGACCATGGCTTTCTGGCTCTTGAAGAGCGAACCGGCATCGTTTTCGATTGATGATCTCGCGGCGCGCCCTCATCAGACTGAACACTGGGACGGCGTGCGGAATTTTCAGGCGCGTAACTACCTGCGCGCCATGGCGCCAGGCGATCTGGCCTTTTTTTACCACTCGAGTTGCGCCGTTCCGGGGGTCGTAGGCGAAGTGGAGATCTCGCGCGCGAGCTATCCTGATCCCACCGCCTGGGATCCCGGGGACCACCACTACGATCCGCGCGCAAGCGCGTCCAATCCGGTCTGGTCCATGGTGGATGTCGTGCTGCGCGCGCGGTATTCCCGCATCGTGACCCTGACGGAGCTGAAGGCCTGCCCCGCGGTTGCGGGCATGCGTCTTCTGGCGCGAGGCAATCGCCTGTCGGTGTTGCCGGTCACGCCAGAGGAGTGGCAGGTCATCCGCGGTCTCGCGCGCCGATGAAACTGATTCATTTCTGGTTCTGTCCGGCCTCGGACCGGGCGCGGCTGGCGCTTGCGTACAAAGGCATCGCGCATGAACTCATCGTTCCCGACTACGATGAGGACGAGCTTTTCTTTGAGCTGGGCATCGCGCGCACGGCGCCTGTCGTGCTGTGGCCTGACGGCGGGCTTGAAACGGATTCGATCACGCTTTTTGCGGAACTGGATCGCCGGCACGCGCAGCCTAGCCTGCTCGGCCCTTTGTCAGCCACGCAGTGGCAGGCGGTTCTCGACTGGCGGACGCGCGCGACGCAGGTACTTGACCGCCTGCATGCGCCGGTCAAGGCGGCCTACCGGGGTATCGGCGACGACGACGGGCACCTGGCCGCCTACAAGGCATCGGTCGCGGCGCGATGGGGCATGTCCGTGGAGGAGCTTGCCAACGACCGCTACGGCGCCTTCGCGGAGCTCGATCAGTTGACGCACCTGCGGGAGCTCGGTGGCTTCCTGCGGGTCCATCGGTTTTACGCCGGTACGCTGTCGGCGGCCGATATCCTCATGACCGCGGATCTGTTCCCGTTGCAGCTCCTCGATGGGGTGACCCTGCCGATTGACCTCATGTACTATTTCGAGCGTGTCCAGGAGGCCTGCGGGGTGGACCTGAGGGCCGGGCTTTTGGCGGGATGAGAGGAGGCAGCATGACGTTGGGCGAGCTTTTGGTGTACGTCGATACGCGCTCCGGCTACCGGATCCTCGACGGGGGCGCGGATGCCACCGTGGCCAGGTCTCTGGCGGGCGCACACGCCGAGCCTTTCTTCGGACAGATCGTGGCGGCCCTGGCGCGGGTCGTGGATGGCCGGACGGATGCGGCCATTGACCGCGCGACGGCGATGACGGCACTTGGTCCGATCCGCCTTCAGGCCATGCGCGACGATGCGCCCGTCGAGCACTTGCGGACGGTGGAGCGTGTGGTCCACGCCATTGACGGCGCCTTCAATGATGAGGCGCTGGCGAATCGCCGCTAGCGCAGAAACAGGCGGTAGGCGATGTTGTCCGTCTCGTCCTGGTAGGGGTAATCCAGTCCCTTCAGGAAATCGGCCAGCGAATCCCGTTCGGTCTCCAGCACCTGCATGCCGACCAGCACCCGCCCATAGTCCGCGCCATGATTGCGGTAATGGAACAGGCTGATGTTCCAGGTGGCGCGCATGTGATTGAGAAAATTCATGAGAGCGCCCGGCCGCTCGGGAAACTCGAAGCGGAACAGGCGTTCGTCCGGAACCGCCGCCCGCCCGCCGACTAGGTAGCGGACATGAAGCTTGGCCATCTCGTTGTCGGTCAGATCCTGGATGGCGTATCCCGCATCGGCCAGGCGGGTCATCGTGTCGGCGACCGGTTCGCCGGCCGTCTGGATGCCGACGAACACATGGGCCGTGCGCGCATCGGCATAGCGGTAATTGAATTCGGTGATGTTGCGCCGGCCGATCAGGGCGCAGAATTGCCGGAAGCTGCCGGGCCGCTCCGGAATGGTGGCCGCAAACAGGATCTCGCGGCGTTCACCGATCTCGGCGCGCTCGGCGACGTAACGCAGCCGGTCGAAGTTCATGTTGGCGCCAGAGGCTATGGCAACGAGCACGCCCTGCCCCGCGTGTTGCGCCGCATACCGCTTGAGGCCCGCCGTGGCGAGCGCCCCCGATGGCTCGACGATCGAGCGGGTATCTTCGAATATATCCTTGATAGCGGCGCAGATTTCATCGTTGCTGACGACCAGGACTTCATCCACCAGGCGGCGCGCCAGGCGGAAGGGTTCCCGGCCGACCTGGCGGACGGCCACGCCGTCGGCGAACGTGCCGACATGATCGAGGAGAACGCGTTCTCCCTTGCGCAGAGACTGGGCCAGCGCGTCGGCGTCTTCCGGTTCCACGCCTACGATGCGCACGTGCGGGCGCAGCGCTTTGACGTAGGAGGCTACGCCCGCGATCAGGCCGCCGCCGCCCACCGGCACGAAGAGTGCCTCGATATCGGCCGGGTGCTGTTTCAGGATCTCGGCTGCCACCGTGCCCTGTCCGGCAATCACGTCCGGATCGTCATAGGGGTGAATGAAGGTGAGGTGTTGCTCAGTGCCCAGGGTGCGCGCGTGCGCGTAGGCGGCATCGTAATTGTCGCCGGCCAGGACCACCTCGCCGCCGAGCGCGAGCACGGCCTCGACCTTGATGCGGGGTGCGATGACGGGCATGACGATGACGGCGCGCAGCCCCAGGCGCCGCGCCGCGAGCGCCACGCCCTGCGCGTGGTTGCCCGCAGATGCGGTGATCACGCCGGCTGCCTGCTCGGCTGCGCTCAGATGGGCGATCTTGTTATAGGCGCCGCGCAGCTTGAAGGAAAAGACCGGCTGCAGGTCCTCGCGCTTCAGGAGCACCGGGCGGCCGAGCCGGCGTGACAGGCCCTCGCTTTTGGTAAGCGGCGTTTCGCTTGCCACGTCGTAGACCCGCGCGTTCAGAATCCGCTTGAGATAATTGAGGCTCATGGCCAGGCGCCCGAAAACGCGCAGTCTATCAGAGGCGCGGGCAGTCGGGCCAATGCGAACCCCCTGGTGCCCTTTTCTTGGCGCAGGCGCGCAGGTATCCTGCTGCCATGAACCAAGACAGCATGAAGAAGGCAGCCGCCCACGCGGCTTTGGAATTCGTTCCCACGGGCAGCATCATCGGCGTGGGCACGGGCAGCACGGCGAATTTTTTCATCGACGAGCTGGCCACAATCAAAAATCGCATCGACGGAGCCGTGGCCAGTTCCGTGGCGACGGCCGAACGGCTGCAGCGCCACGGTATCCCGGTGCTCGACCTGAACGACGTGGCGGGCCTTGGCCTCTATGTCGACGGCGCCGACGAGGCCACCGAACATCGCGCCCTGATCAAGGGTGGTGGTGGCGCGCTGACGCGTGAAAAGATTGTCGCCGCCGCGAGCAAGACCTTCGTCTGCATCTGCGACGAAAGCAAGCTCGTCGCTGTGCTGGGGCGCTTCCCTTTGCCGGTGGAGGTGATACCCATGGCCCGCAGCCTCGTCGCCCGCGAGATCGTCGCCCTCGGCGGGCGTCCCGAACTGCGTCGGGGCTTCAAGACCGACAACGGCAACGAGATCCTCGACATTCACGGGCTGACGATCACCGACCCGGTGGCTCTCGAAGAACAGCTGAACCACATCACCGGGATCGTCACCAATGGCCTGTTTGCCCGGCGCGGGGCCGATGTTCTGCTGGTTGGCACCAGCAAAGGCGTGCGCCACATTCCCGCATGACGGAGGGCGACGCACGGTGGCCGGTCCACTGTCGCGCCCTGGTGGTGGAAAGAGGGGCGGACGATGCCGCCGCCGTGCGGTCGTATCCGCTTCCTGCCGGGGGTGACGGGGATCTCCTGATCCGCGTTGCGTTTTCCGCCCTGAACTACAAGGATGCCCTGGTCGTGCGGGGAGCGAAGGGTATTGTGTCCACGTATCCCCATGTGCCGGGAATCGACGCGGCGGGTGTCGTGGTCGCCAGCCGCGGGCGGGCGGATTGGGTCGGCCGCCGCGTCCTCGTCACCGGCTTTGGCTTTGGCGTGGACCGCCCGGGCGGCTTCGCTCAGTATGCCGTGGTTCCACAGGACTGGGTGGTTCCGATTCCAGCCTCTCTGACCACCTGCGAAAGCATGATCCTGGGCACTGCGGGATTGACGGCCGCCTTGTGTGTGGAGGCGCTCTGCGCAGGCGGCCTGCACTCTGGCGATGCGGCACTTGTGACCGGCGCAAGCGGCGGGGTCGGCGGCCACGCCGTGGCGATCCTTGCTGCGCAGGGCGTGCAGGTCACGGCCGCAAGCCGCAAGGCGGCGACCGCCTATCTGCAGGCCATCGGCGCACACGAAGTCTGTCTCCCGGACTCCCTGGCGATTCCCGCCGGGAAGACCTTGGCACGCCCCCGCTGGCGCGGTGCGATCGACACCGTCGGCGGATCGGGCATCGAAGACATCCTAAAGCAGATCGCCGCAGACGGTGTCGTGGCCCTGTGTGGCATGGCAGGCGGAACGCATTTTTCCACGTCCGTTTTTCCTTTCATCCTGCGGGCCGTGCGCATTGCGGGCATCGATTCGGTGGGCGTGCCCATGGCGCGGCGCACCGCGCTTTGGCAGAAGCTCGCGGGACCCTGGAAGCCCGCCTGTCTGGCGGACATGGCGACTGTTGTGCCGCTGTCCGCTGTCCCAGAAGCCGCCGGGCGGCTTTTGGCGGGCACGCAGACCGGGCGTGTCGTCGTACGCATGGATCCTTCCGCACCCCAAGAGCTTGCCTCGTGAGCGGCGGGGCGCGCTGTGTCCGCGACAAAGACGTGATGGTTTTCATTGCCAAGGACGGCTCCCGTGTACGCGAACTGATGCACCCCACAGTCCACGGCAACCGCGCACAGAGCCTCGCGGAGGCGACGATTCCGGCAGGCAGCACCACGCGGCTGCATCGCCACCGGTGTGTCGAGGAGCTCTATTACGTGCTGCAGGGCCAGGGCCTCATGACAGTGGGTGGGGAGGAGTGGGTGATCGGTATGGGCGATACCGTTCTCATCCCGCCGGGTACCACTCACCAGATCCGCGCCCTGGGCGCGGTCGATCTGCGCATACTCTGCGCGAGCGCGCCCGCCTACGCAGACGACGACACCGAGCTTTTGTAGATGTGGCCCATCCGCCGCGGCTTTGAGCCGGCGGTCCTGGCGGCCGGGTGAAGCCGTTTGGGATCGTCTTTTGGGGTGCCTGCTATCTGGAAAGATGCCTCTGCCCTGCAGGCGGATCGCACTGTGCCAGGACGGGGCATGGCAAACCCAGACCGCTTCACGCAGTCCCCCGGATGCTCCTGCGGCGTGGTCCTGGTATGCGCCTCTTGTGCGTGACGCCTTCGTGGGGGCGAAAGAGACCTTTACGCCCTTATGGGCCCGCTATCGGGCGATCAAGAGGGGGTGTCCGTCGCAACGCCAGGGCCTGCGTCAGAGTGTGTTATGTGGCCCGCCGGCTCACACGGATACCGAGTTTCTTGATCCGGTGCCACAGGCTGCGTTCGTTGATGCCCAGCCGTTCCGCTGCCCGCGCCTGGATGCCCTCGCAGGCCTCGAGTGCAGCCACGATGGCCTCCCGCTCGAGTCGTTCGAGCCATCCTTCGAGGTCACCTGCCGGATCGGGGCGGGCCGTCGACAGTTCCACGCCCCCCGGACGCGGCAGCGGCAGCGCATCGCTGCCGATGTGTTCTCCGGTGCTGGTCAAAAGTGCCCGTTCCACCGCATTGTGCAGTTCGCGGATGTTTCCGGGCCACGGATGGGCTTGCAGCGCCGCCAGCGCCTCTTCGGTGAAATCCACCGTGCCGCGGTCCATCTCCACCGACAGTTCCCGCAAAAAGGCCTGGGCAAGCGGCGCGATATCCTCTGTGCGCTCCCGCAAAGCCGGCACATGGATGTTGTAGACATCGAGCCGGTAAAGCAGATCCTCGCGAAAGCGGCCTTCGCGGACGAGTTCGCGCAGGTTGCGGTTGGTGGCCGCCAGCAGGCGGATGTCGGCTGTGCGCACCTGGTTTGAGCCAAGCGGCGAGTACTCGCGCTCCTGCAGCACCCGCAGAAGCTTTGCCTGCAACTCAATGTTGAGTTCGCCGATTTCGTCTAGAAACAGCGTGCCGCCCTGCGCCTGTTCAAGCCGCCCCGGCCGATTGTGCGTGGCGCCGCTGAATGCGCCTTTGACAAACCCAAACAGCTCGCTTTCGAGCAGTTCACGTGGTATCGCCGAACAGTTGATTGCAACCCACGGCCGATCGGGGCGCCCCAGTTCATGGATGGTGCGGGCCACCAGTTCCTTGCCGGTGCCGGATTCGCCTGTGATGAGGACGTTGGTCTTGACGGGCGCGACACGGGTCATTTCCGTCATCAGCTGCTGCATGCGCGGGCTTGTGCCGATCAGGCGCCTGCGGGTGGTCGCCCGGGTGCTCGCGTCGGCCCTGAGGCGCGCGTTTTCCTTCAGGATCTGGCGCAGTTTCAGCGCGTTGTGGACCGCAATTTCCAGCGCAGCCGGTTCGAACGGCTTGGTCAGGTAATCGCTTGCGCCGGCATGAATGCTTTCGACGGCGCTGCTTATGGTGCCGTGGGCCGTGATAATGATGATGGGGATATCGGTGCGTTCCGCGCGCACGCGCCGCACGAATTCTTCACCGCCCATCCCCGGCATGCGCAGATCAGACAGGATGACGTCCGGGTCCACGGTCTGCAGCTTCGCGAGCGCCGACTCGGCATCGCCGGCCGTGACGACGTGATGCCCCTGATCCTCGAGGATCATGCGGATCAGGGCGAGGATGTTGACTTCATCGTCGACGACCAGGATGGTGCCGCTCATGCGGTGTTCTCCAGGACGGGAAAGCGCATGATGAAGCGGGCCCCGCGACCGGGTCGTGGCACGGCCTCGAGGTGTCCGCTGTTGGCTTCCACCAGGGCGGCGGCGATCGACAGCCCAAGTCCGGTGCCGCTCGTCTTGGTGGTGAAAAAGGGCTCAAAAAGACGCGGCATGATGGCGGCGTCCAGTCCAGGCCCCTCGTCGTCGATGCGCAAAAATACCGCGCGTTCGCGGCATGTGCTGGCGATGTGGATGTGTCCGCGTCCATTCATGGCCTCTGCGGCATTGGTCAGCAGATTGGTCCACGCCTGCTGCAGAAGGTCGTCATCGGCCAGAATGCGCGCCTCTGCATGAGCGAGGGCATACTGGACGGTGATGTCGGGGTAGCGGGCGATCACCCCTGCGACGGCGCGCCGCAGGGGTGCGGCCGGATCGATCGCCGCAGGCGAAGGGGGCCGGTTGCGCGAGAGTTTCAGGAAGTCGCTTACGAGCGCGCTCACGCGGGCGCTTTCCTCGCGGATCATGCGCTTTAGTTCCCCCTGTTTTTCGGGCGTCTGATCGGGCCTGTCGAGCAGGGCGCTCGCCGCCGAAATGACGCCGAGCGGATTGCGGATTTCATGGGCGAGCGCCGAGGACAGCTGGCCCAGCGCCACCAGCTTGTCCTCGCGGAACCGCTGCTGCTGGTCATCGCGGGCTATGCGCAGTCGCGCCGCCATGGCATTGAACGCCTGGCCCAGATCGCCCAGCTCGTCGTGGGAACTGGCGGGGACGGCGGCATCGAAATTCTGGCTGGCAAGTCGCATCACGGCATTATGCAGATCCTTGACGGGTCGCACGATGAGGCGGCTCAACAGGAGACCGGTCAGGCCGCCGATGACCACGCCCGCAAACGATATCACCAGAAAGAGCGCGGCGCGATTGGTGAGAAAGGTATCGATGTCGTTGCGCCGCAGGCCGTTGAAGACGATCGCCTCGACATGGCCGTCGGAATCCGCAATCGGTGTGTACAGTCCGCGAAACTGACCGGTGTCGGCGCGCATGTCGTAGTCGGTCTTGTGTCCGAGCAGGAGGCGGCGAAGCCGCGCCGGTGAGAGCCCGCGCAGGGAATCACGGAACTGCGAGCCCGACAGCAGATCGACATACTGGTGTCCGTCGCGGTAGTAGACGCGGGTCTCGAGGCCGGTCAGTTGCGCCAGTTCGCGCACGAAATAGCGGTTTAGCAGACCGCCCAAAAGCACGTAGTCGTGCTGGCCGTTGCCAAACGGGATGGGTGTGACGGCTATGGCGACCAGCATGTCGTGGTGGTCGTCGACCGCCCGCAGCAGCGCCTGCGGGTGGCTTGGCTGCCAGTGGCCGACGAGCCGCAGGGGTGTCGAGGAATAAATGAGCTGCCGGTCGCCGTTGTAGACCTGGATTACGCGCAGGCCGAGCTGACGGGCAATGGCGCGCCAGGCAAGCGGCGGCGCCACCTGGCCGCGCGCAAGTGCTGCCCGGTAGGCGGCGTCACGCTGCAGGGCGCGGCCGAGCATCAGGCCGTCGTTCTGGTAGGCATTGAGCCAGATCCGGTCTACGTGCGCCGCACCGCTGATCCATTGTTCCAGGCGATGTTCGAAGTGCGTCGACACCCAGTCGGCCGCCATCCCGCCGGCCACCAGCATGGGCACGACGACGATAATCAGGATGACCGCCAGAACCTTGCGTTGCAGCCGCGTGAGGGCAAAACCCATGCGC
>JAJYHH010000108.1:25292-26822 GCA_021784845.1 Pseudomonadota bacterium | reverse complement strand
TGGCCCCCGTGAAATGAGCGGTGTGGTCATGCCGCCAGCAGCAAAAACTTGCCAAAGCGACCCAGGAGCGGCTCGATGCCGCGCCTGGGCGCCGCAGGAACCTCCGGCCTTCAGGCTGGAGAGGATGACAACAGATCGCCAATGACCTGGGCCTGGGCGGCAATTGTCCAGGGGAACACAGGCGCCAGGCGTTCATCCGCATACCCAAGCCCCCCTGCGGGCAGCTCAACAGACATGACACCCGCAGGATTGGGCCCAGCCGGACACGCGGGCGTATCAGTCGCCCAAACGCCGCGGCGCTCGCTCTGCGCGATCCCATCAGCGCGCAACGGACAGAGGCGGCACCATGGGCGCGCAATGGGGTCGCGCAAATGTGTTAAAGACCGATATACTGCCGATGTGCCCGGCGCGATGCGCCGGCCAGACTCCTCTTGGGACAAGGAAGGACATGCTGCCTTACCCGGACATCAACCCCGTCGGCTTCCACATCGGTCCGCTACCGATCCATTGGTACGGGCTGCTTGAGATCATCAGTTTCTTCATCGGCACACTCTGGCTCATAAGACGAGGACGGCTGCCATACTGGGGATGGGGCAAGGAACAGGTTTTCGATCTCGAATTTTATCTGGCGATCGGGGCCATCGGAGGCGGGCGCATCGGCTATGTACTCTGGTATGACCTGCCCTATTATCTCGGTCATCCTATCCAGATCCTGAAGGTCTGGGATGGCGGCATGTCGTTCCATGGCGGACTGATCGGCGTCATCCTCGGTTGCTGGGCCTACGCCCGCCAGCACGGCCGCTCGACCATGGCCACACTGGATTTCGTGGCGCCCGCCGCCCCTATAGGACTCGGCCTCGGCCGGCTGGCCAATTTCATCAACGATCAGCTGTTTGGCCGTGTGAGTCACCTCCCCTGGGCGATCGTCTTCCCGGCCGGTGGCCCGCAACCCCGGCAGCCGTCGCAAATCTACGAATTCCTGCTCGAGGGCGTCCTGCTGCTCCTCATACTCGGCATCTACAGCCGCAAACCGCGGCCGGCCGGCGCCGTCGGCAGCCTGTTCGTGCTGGGTTATGGACTGTTCCGCTTCGCGGTCGAATACACACGACAACCAGACATTCAACTGGGATTTGTCATGGGCCCCCTCGACATGGGTCAGATTCTTTCGATTCCCATGATACTGCTCGGCCCTGTTCTGCTCTGGTGGGCCTATCGCGGCGGATTCGAGACACCGCATTTCGGTCCGCGCACAGTCCCGGTGCAGTCCGGCCCCGACCCAAGCCCGTCTCCTCGCGGAAAACAGAGATAAGACCCATGACCAACACGGATTCCACGCGGCCCAATCCACAGCAGGTTCGCCGCTTCATCCGGCTTGCCATCGCCTTTGCGGTCCTCTATGGGGTGTGGGCCACGGTGCTCGGCTTTCGCATCGTGGTCTACCAGCAGGCGGTGCGCCAGCATCTCTGGTTTGCCCTGCGCGCACGCCCACGGGGCATCTTCCCGAACGACAAGACGGCTCAAGCGGTGGCG
>JAJYHH010000108.1:0-24618 GCA_021784845.1 Pseudomonadota bacterium | reverse complement strand
CAGCCGGCCTAGCGGTGATAGGCAATCAGACGCTCGACCTCGTTGCGCGAACCCAGTATGACGGGTACGCGCTGATGCAGGCCGCCTGGCTTTATGTCCATGATACGTTCGCGCCCGGTGCTGCTGAGACCGCCGGCCTGTTCGACAATGAACGACATTGGATTGGCCTCGTAGAGGAGACGCAATTTGCCGGCCTTGCTCGGATCCTTGGTGTCCTTCGGATACAGAAAGACACCCCCGCGCACCAGTATCCGATGCACTTCGGCGACCATGGATGCCACCCAGCGCATGTTGAAATTTTCGCCACGGGGGCCATCCTTGCCCTGCAGACATTCTTCCACATAGCGTTGCACCGGCGGCTCCCAGAAACGCTCGTTGGAGGTATTTATGGCAAATTCGCGCGTATCCGGCGTGATCTGTACATTGCGGTGCGTCAGAATGAATTCGCCCACGTCGCGATCGAGCGTAAAGCCATTCACGCCATGCCCCGCGGTCAGCATCATCATGGTCGAAGGGCCATAAAGGGCGTAGCCAGCCGCCACCTGGCGCGTGCCGGGCTGCAGGAAATCCTGCGCGGTGGGATCGGTCACCCCCTCGGGTGCACGCAGAATGGAAAAAATTGTGCCTACGGAGATATTAACGTCGATGTTCGACGAGCCGTCGAGAGGATCGAAAATCAACAGATACTTGCCACGCGGATACGGCTTTGGAATCAGAAAGATGTCTTCCATTTCCTCTGAGGCCATGGCGGCCAGATGCCCCGCCCATTCATTGGAGCGCAACATCACGTCATTGGTGATGACATCGAGCTTTTTTTGCGTCTCACCCTGCACATTCTCGCTGCCGGCGGAACCGAGGACACCAAGCAGATCCCCCTTGTTGACGACGTGCGCAATCACCTTGATGGCGGTGACGACGTCATTTAGAAGCGATGTGAAATCGCCCGTGGCACCGACAACGCGGCGCTGCTCTTCAATAATGAACTGGGTAAGCGTGGTACCGCTGTGCATGGCGTGTATCCTTCCTCGGTCACATCATAAAAACGGACGCGTCGTGGTATTGCCACGCCGCGGATCAAGCGCATCAGTATATAATGGAATGGTTCTAATTCGCGAACACCATGACGGCACCCGGCGGCCGGCAAGGCCCGGGGCCAGCCCGCCACGACCGGGACACCGATATCCCGACGCCGTTCTCGCGCACCAGACGACCGGCCAGGCCCTGGTGGGCGCGGGGCCTGCCTCGTGAACAACCAGGATCTCGCCAGACTGACACAGAGCCAGAAAGCGGCCTACGAAGCCTTGCGCCCTTTTTGCACAGGTCAGCCGGCCAAAGACACCATGCAAGTCCTGTCAGGCTATGCCGGTACCGGCAAGACCACGCTCGCCTGCCACCTCATTCAGGCGGCCTGCGACGCCCAGCTGAAGGTGGCGGTGTGTGCGCCCACACACAAGGCAGTAGCCGTGATCGCCGCGCGCATCGATCCGCGTCAGGGTGCAGCCCCCTGGATTGGCACCCTGCATGCACTGCTTGGCCTGCGGCTCAAGGAACAGGGGGACGGGTCCTTGCGGCTGGAACTCGATCGGCGGCCGCGCGGAACCTACTTCGATGCCTATGACGTGGTCTTTGTCGACGAGGCCAGCATGGTCGGCCCGGCGCTGTTGGCCCATATCGAACGGGCGACACGCAAAGGGCGTCCGCGCGTCCTCTACATCGGCGATCCCGGCCAGCTGCCGCCGGTCACAGTCCGGGAAACACAGCCCGCCCGGGCCGCCGCTCTCTGGTCCGAGACGCCCACGCCCCCCGTGTTCAGCGGACCCCACACCCGCCACCATCTTCGGGAAATCGTCCGGCAACAAAGCACGGGGCGCCCGCATCCCATCGTGCAGTTTGCCGACGCCATCCGCCGGCACATCGATGGCGAAGCGGAGGGAGTATTCGACCGCGAGGCGATCGTCGCGCATGTCACAGCCCATGCCGATACCTTGGGCCGCGCCGTTCGCCTGGCCTCCGCGCACGCCATGGCCGATGGTGTCGTGCGCCTGCGCCAGCGGCGTCCGGACAAGGACATACGCGCGGTCGCCTGGCGCAACCGCGCAGTCGAGGAGTGCAACCGCTTCGTTCACGGCGGACTGGCATCGCTGTATGGCCATGGCGAGGCAGTGCCCGGCCTGGCCATGGCACCCTTCTGGACGGGAGAGGCGCTTGTGGCGCGCGAAACGCTCTACGCCTTCCCGCCCGAAGCCGACATGCCGTCCCGCGACATGCAAAGCTGGGAACGAGCTCTGGCGCCGGCCGACACACTCGACAACCTCGTCGTCCTCGTGGCCAACAACACCGAACTGGCCGTCTGTGCCTGCGAGGCCATGCCCCACCCCTACCTGGATATTCCCAGCTGGTATGTCACCGCCACCGGACCCGATGGCAAGTCCTTTCATTTCTTTGTCGCCGATGATCCGCGCGCCCACCAACGGCTGACCCGTCAGGCGTGGAACACCTACCGCGCCAACCCCGAACGCACACCCGCCGATTTCCGGCGGGCATGGGCGGTGACGCGCGCCTGTGCGCCCGTCTCCCACGCCTACGCCGTCACCGCTCACAAAGCACAGGGCAGCACCTTCCATTACGCCCTCATCGACATCGCCGATCTGTGCCGCATCATCCCCGTGTCGGGTGCTGACGAATACCATCGCGCCCTGTATGTCGCCGTTACACGCGCAACCGAACGGGTCTGGCTCTGCTGCTAGGCCGCCATGGCCGCATGTGCACTCACGTAAGCTGCCGCCCTTGGGACTCCAGCCACCTTGCCCGCGCGTAGTAGGCGCCACCGAGCAGCGCGACGTCGGGGTTTGTGATCACCTGCACCGGAATCTTGTGCAGCAGACTGGAGAAACGGCCCTTGCGCAAAAACGCGCTCATGAAACGGCCGTCCGCCAGCACCGGCAGAATGCGCGGCGGGATGCCTCCGCCGATGAACACACCGCCAGTCGACAAGGCCTTGAGGGCCAGGTTACCGGCCTCCGCGCCAAGAATGGTCACGAACGCGTCGAGTGCCGCAACCGCCAGCGGTGACGCATGACCACGCCCCAGCGCGGATTCCACGATTAGCGGCGTGGGATCGGTGGAGGCCGCAAGAGCGGTCGCGAACTCGGGCGATTCTTGCGCCGGCCTCTGGTCGCGGAAATAGTCATAGAGGTGCGCAATGCCCCGGCCTGAGCACACAAGCTCATAACTGACATGATCGAGCCGACTGGACATATAGCGCAAAAGATCGATGTATTCAGGTGTCGGCGGCGCAAAATCCGCGTGCCCCCCCTCGGATGCCACATGCCGGTAGGCCGCGCCATCCCAGACGAGAAACGCCTCACCAAGACCCGTGCCTGGCGCGATTACGGCGATCGCGCCGCCAGCGACCGGCGCGCCGGCATTCAGCACCCACAAATCGGCCGGTTCAAGAAACGGAATCGCCTGAGCCATAGCGGCGAGATCGTTCACAACCCACACATCCGGAAATCCAAGCGCCTCTTGCAACGCCCTGGCATCGACTTCCCAGGGCAGATTCGTGAGACGCACGCGGCCGCCCAGCACGGGGCCTGCCACATCGAAGCACGCAACATCGACTGCGAGGGCCACCTGCTGCAAAAAGACGGTGACGATGCCCTTTAAATCGGCGTAATCGGCATTATAGAAATGTGCACGCGCCACGGGCTTGCGAAACTCCCGATCCATGGCGAAGATGGCCAGATCGGTCTTGGTGCCGCCGACGTCGCCAACAAGCAAGAGCACATCTTCCCGGGTTGCCATGACTTGTCTCCTGTGCGATGCGACCGCGGTCGCAACCATTCGCCGACCGCGGCCGGCATGGCGGGACGTATTCTTCCTTCAACGCCTCCCTCTGGTTGTGGCATACGATGCACCACGCTCCCTGAAGCGCCGTTACGCGAGCGGCGCAGTCCTTGCGCATGCCGGCCCCTGCCATCCAGACGGCCCCAGGCGCCCACCCCACACGCAGAGTGGAGACAAACACCTTAAGCCCACGCACAGTGGCTGCCGGCACTCTCAACCCGCAGTATAAGCAGGGCGGCCGCGGCGAGCGAAACCGCCCTGATTCCCCGATGGCAGAGGCGGCCGGGCAACCCCATCGGCGGAACAGGCGGTCACTGCGCGTTTGCCGCGCACGGCACGCCTTGCCAGCAGGGCCGGCCGACGACGCAGTCAGGCAGAAAGACCGCCCGGATGCCGCCTCGCCCATGCATACGAGACCATCTGCCGCAAGCGGCATGGGCCATGGGCCAACGGCGACTCCTGGGGTGGACACCGCCGTGCACCCGACCCCCGGGGCGGGTGCCACCCGCATCCCGGGGCCCTATACTGAATGTATGACGGGGCAACGGCGTAGACCACCCCCCCCCACTCTTCACGGGAGTCTTGTCCATGGCCACACCAGCGCCGATTCTCTGCATAAACAGCGGATCCTCGTCCCTGAAATTCGCACTCTGCACAATCGGCGGGCCGGACGAAGACGTACTCGCCCGCGGCGCGGTCGAAAATCTCGGCGGGCCGGAAGGCCACATCTGGCTGCAGATCGGCGCGCAGAACATACACACACCCGCCGACATGGTACTCGATCACCATGCTGCCGTCGGCATGATGTTCCAGCTGCTCGCCACACACCACATCACGGCACCCCGGGCCGTCGGCCACCGCCTGGTGTCTGGAGGGCCGCACCACATCGCGCATGCGCGCATCGATGCACCGTTCCTGCGCAACCTGCACAAGGCCGTGTGCTTTGCACCGCTGCATCTGCCCGCCGAGATCGACGCCATTGAAGCTATAAGCCACCACTATCCGCGGCTACCGCAGGTCGCCTGCCTCGACACGGCCTTCCACGCCAGCCTTCCTGAAGTTGCCGCGCGCCTGCCCCTGCCGCGGCATCTCTGGGACGAGGGTGTGCGCAAATACGGGTTTCATGGCCTGTCGTACGAATATATCATGAGCACTCTGCCGCCCCCCGCATACCAGGGGCGGGTGATCATCGCTCATCTCGGTAATGGCGCAAGCATGGCAGCGGTCGTCAATGGGAGGCCCGTTGACACCACCATGGGACTGACGCCCGCCGGCGGATTTATGATGGGTACCCGCAGCGGTGATCTTGATCCCGGCGTACTTCTCTATCTCCTTGCAGAAAAGGCCTATAGTCCCCGCACCATCGAAGACATGGTCAATCACAATTCCGGTTTGCGCGGCGTCTCCGGCACCACCGGCGACATGCAGAGCCTGCTGCGGGAGCGCGCGACCGATCCTTCAGCCGCCCAGGCCATCGAGATGTTCTGTTATCAGGCGCGCAAGACAGCCGGGGCCCTGGCTGCGGCCATGAACGGCATCGACACACTGGTCTTTACGGGCGGGATCGGCGAACACGCCGCACCGATACGCGCATCCATCGCAGAAGGGCTGGCCCACCTCGGCGTCCGCCTGGCAGCCGACGCCAACCTCGCCAATGCGCAGACCATCTCCGTGCCCGGCAGTCAGGTGACGGTGCGCGTCATCCCCACGCATGAAGACCTGATGATCGCCCGCCACACTCATCGCCTGCTGGACACCCACTGACTGAAACCCGTGACACCCGCCTAGAAGGGCCACGTCCAGTTGGCGATTTCTGGTTTGTCCGTACCCTCCTCCATGGCGTAGCGCAGGTGCTCCAGGATCTCGTCTTTCATGTGGTCTTTGAGATGCGCGCCCGCAGCCATGAGACGCGGCACACGATCGATCACATCGATGACCAGATTGAACCGGTCTACCTGATTGTTGATCGCAAGCTGCATCGGCGTATTGATGCTGCCCTTTTCCTTGTACCCCCGAACATGGATATTGGTCTCATTGGCCCGCCGGTAGGTGAGCTTGTGGATCAGTTGCGGGTACCCATGGAAATTGAAAATAACCGGTTTATCGCGCGTAAACAGGCTGTCGAAATCCCGATCCGAAAGACCGTGATCATGCTCGGTGTTCGGTTCGAGCTTAAAGAGATCCACTACGTTGACGAAGCGTATACGCAGGTCCGGAAACGCCTCGCGCAAAATCGCCGTGGCGGCCAGCGCTTCGGCAGTGACGATGTCACCCGCACAGGCGATCACCACATCCGGATCTTCACCCGCATCGCTCGACGCCCACGGCCATATGCCGATGCCCTTGGCGCAATGGCGCGCCGCCGTCTCAATGTCGAGAAACTGCAGATGGGGTTCCTTGTCGGCGACGATTACGTTGACGTAATCCGTGCTTTGAAGGCAACTGCGGGCGACATGCAGAAGGCAGTTGGCATCCGGGGGCAGATAGATACGCGTCACGATCGCCTGTTTGTTGGTTATGACATCCAGAAAGCCCGGATCCTGGTGCGTAAAGCCATTGTGATCCTGGCGCCATACGGTCGAACTCAGCAGAATATTGAGGGACGGCACGGAGGCCCGCCAGCGCACCTCGGTTTTGCACTTCTCCAGCCACTTGGCGTGCTGATTGACCATCGAATCGATGATGTGCGCAAAGGCCTCATACGAACTGAGAAAACCATGCCGTCCGGTGAGAACGTAGCCTTCGAGCCACCCCTCCAGGGTGTGCTCGCTCAGCATCTCCATGACATGACCATCCGGAGACAGCTCGCCGCCGTCGCTGTCTTCTGGCAGTACATCGGCCATCCATGCCTTTTTCGAGGCCTCGTAAATGGCCTGCAGCCGGTTTGATGCGTTCTCATCGGGACTAAAAACGCGAAACCGCCCGCGGTTGCCGCGCATCACATCGCGCAAAAATTGCCCAAGCACATAGGTGCTCTCGAGAGAGGTGTGGCCCGGATCGGAAATGGGTACTGCATAGGCCCTTACATCAGGAAGACTCAAGGGTACGCGCAAAAGACCGCCATTGGCATGCGGATTGGCGCTTATCCGCCTGGGGCCTGCGGGGGCGAGCGCACGCAGCCGCGACACGAGGCGCCCTTGCGCATCAAACAGGTCCTGGGGCTTATAGCTTTTCATCCACGCCTCCAGAACCGCCAGATGTCGCGGATTATCCACGACATCCAGGATTGGTACCTGATGGGCGCGCCAGAACCCTTCTATGTGATGTCCATCCAGGTCCCTCGGTGCGGTCCAGCCCTTTGGGGTACGCAGGATGATCATCGGCCAGCGGGGCCGCGTGCGGGAACCGCCCGTTCGCGCCTGCACCTGGATCTGCTGAATCATATCGATGCATGTTTCGAGCGTCTGCGCCATCACCCGGTGCATGGCCATATGGTCGCTGCCTTCGACCAGATGCGGCGTGTACCCGTAACCGCGAAAAAGATCGAGAAGCTCTTCTGTGGAGATTCTGGCGAGAATGGTCGGGTTGGCGATCTTGTAGCCGTTCAGGTGCAAAATGGGCAACACGGCGCCATCCTGCGCCGGATTGAGAAACTTGTTGCTGTGCCACGACGTGGCCATGGGTCCCGTCTCCGCCTCCCCATCACCGATTACCGGGACCACCAGAAGGCCGGGATTGTCGAAGGCGGCACCATAGGCGTGCGAGAGACTGTAGCCGAGCTCGCCCCCTTCATTTATGGATCCGGGCGTCTCCGGCGTGCAGTGACTGCCCACGCCTGCGGGATGAGAAAAGAGCGTAAAGAAGCGCTTCATCCCCTGTTCATCCAGACTGCGGTCCGGGTACACCTCGCTGTAGGTTCCTTCGAGATAAGCGTTTGCCAATGTGGCCGGTGCGCCGTGTCCTGGACCACTGATGTAGACGACATCGAGATCGCGGTTGCGGATCAGTCGGTTCAGGTGCACCCAGACAAAATTCTGGCCAGGATCCGACCCCCAGTGACCGAGCAGCCGCCGCTTGATGTGCTGCGCCTGCAGCGGAGCCCGCAAGAGGGGATTGTCGCGCAGATAGAGCATGCCCACGCACAGATAGTTGGCAGCAGACCAGTAATCGTCTATGTCCTTTAGTTCCTTTTCCGTCAGCACGGAACCTTTCACTTCCCTTTCCGTCAGCACAAGAGTCATGCACGCCTCCTCGATGTTTACCGCTCTGTCAGGTGATCATGCCGCCATAACCTGTGGATCGGCGCACACACAAAACGCCAGCGCCCATGCGGTCACCATTCAACTCGCGTCGGCATCCGCCCCCAGTGTACGCCCGGTGCGAGGCTCGCGCGTATCCGCCGCTCCGACCGCATCGTTTGTTATTGCGCCGACGGCACCGCGCGCTGTCGTCCCCCGCCGATTCCAGAGCCATGCCAGAAGCCAGGCGGCCATGAGCAGTACCGTGAAGACCTCGCCTGCGGCACTGAAGTCGACGCCCGAAAAACCCTTCCGGACGCCCGCGGTATCCTGCACAGAGCCCCACAGCTGCAGCCACTCTGAAACGCTGACCATGAGCGCCACGAGCACGCCCGCACCCGTAAAAACCATGTTCAGTCGGCCTCTTTGCGCAGGATCGCGCACTGTCCAGTCATAGAGACGCGCCACCGCAAGTCCGTCTAGCGTGTCGAGCAGGGTCATGCCCGCTGTAAAAAGAAGGGGGAACACCATGATCTGCGCAAGCGACACGGCGCCATGCCGTGCCATGGCCGCCGATATGCCAAGCACCGCGATTTCCGTCGCAGTATCGAACCCCAGACCAAACAGAATGCCAACAAAATACATCTGCCAGTCGCGGCGCACGACGCGAAAGAAAACAGACAGTGCACGCAGGAGAAAACCGCCTGGCTGTGGGGCGGGCCGCAAAGACGCCCCCCCATGCCCATCCGAACGCACAAGACGCAGGAGGATAGACAGATTGGTAACACCCATGATCAGGAGGAACGTAGCGGAAACACCGGTTCCGACGACCATGCCTACATGCGACAGCCAGGCCATGGCGTGCGATGTGGAACGCACGATGGTCGCGACCAGCAGCGACAGCATAACCACCACAGACGAATGTCCCAGGGAAAAATAGAGGCCGACCGCCGACGAGCGCCCGTCGCCGTCGCGCAACGCGCGCGTCACTGTGTCGATTGCCGTTATGTGGTCGAGATCGAACGCGTGGCGCAACCCGAAAACGTAAGCCAGTACGCCCATGGCCACAGCCGGCGGACCCAGTGCGCGCAGATCCCACAAACCGATCAGTGCCCCGGCGTTCAGGATCGCCACCACGCCCAGAGATCCATGCCAGGGACGCAGCCATCGCGTCATACGATGACATCTCATGGCTGCACCGCCCGCGCCCCGCTCATCCGTCTCATGCGGCGATGCGTCGCCAGATACAAGGGTGTGCGGGAATGCGGCGTCTTGTGCACGAAATGGTAACGCGCCACGTGATAGCTGCGATCGAAACCGTAGAAGTTACAGTGCATCTGTTCAAGTTCCCGGGCCCGGTAGACGGAAAGCGGAGTCCGCGCCTCGTCACGGGCGCGCTCTTGTCTTTTGCGGGCAATCCGCGCAAGCCAGGCTGCCGGGTCCGCCCAGGCGCGTGCCAGACGCGCGATGGCGGCCGAAAACTCCTGTGGCGTGCAGCCGAACACGCCGTCCAGAAGGCCTATTGCCGTTGCGCTGACAGCATCCAACGGCAACCGGCCACCGCGCAGTCGTTCGCTTTCGTCTGCGTCCAGGCGCCGCGGCAGAAGGTAGGTCCAGTATTCAGAGCCATACAGATTGCCCATATTCTTGTAATGCGGATTCAAAATCACGCCCCGCCGGGCGTAGACCGCATCAGCGGCAAGTGCCAGGAATACCCCGCCGGCCGCCGCATTCCCAGACAGCGCCGCGATCGTCAGCTGCCGGTCATTCGACAGGATTTCCAGGACGAGATCATCCATCGCTTCGATGTTGAGCCGCGACTCATCGGCGGGACTTGCGGCCGCCTCGATGACATGCAGATGGATGCCGTTTGACCAGAAATCCGTGCCCCCATGCAAGACGATGACTCGCGCGTCCGTTGCGCGCGCCTCCCGGTAGGCATCAGCCAGCCGGCGGCACTGATCGCGGCTCATGGCGCCGTTATAGAACCGGAAATGCAGATGACACACAGGCCCCTGCCGCTCACAGACGATCTCCTGCCAGGTGGCCCCACACATCGAAGAGTCGTTGATGCGGGGCAGATCGGCCGCCACCGGACCAAGCACTGCCACCGCCGGCAGTTTCAGCCCGCGCCCCCCTGGCCCCGCGGCCTGCATGTGCGTGATCCAGACCGCGCCGTCTACGGTGGCGCGACACACCGCGCCGTCGCGCTCGCCGATCAATGCTCCCGGCACGCCGCGCAGCGCGTCTTCCACCCAGGCCCCATACAGATAGACGGTCTTGCCGCCGACCAGATCACGCACCCCGGGTGCCCCGTCGGCCGCGTGGATCTTGCGCAGCACAACCGCGGTGACATCGACCTGCCAGTCGATTGCGCGGTCGGCCTGCGTCATCGGCGGATGCGCGCGCCCGCGCACACTCCCTGGAGCAAAAAAAGCGCGCGGCGCATGCGGTCGCCGCGCCCGCTCCGCATAAAGCGCAAGTGCGCGCCGCAGGGCCACCACGGCGGCGTGCGTGACTTCATGCCGGTAGAGGCTGCTTTTGGGCGCCATGCGCATGGGAAATGTCTCGAAGGTCCATACATCACCGCCGTCCAGTTCCTCGCAAGCCTCCAGGATGGTCACGCCCCATTGCGTCTGTTCCTCCAAAATGGCCCAGTCGAGCGCCGACGGCCCCCGGTCCCCCGGGATTCCTGGATGGACGATCAGGCAGGTGTGGCGGCTCCAGATGCTGCGCGGTATCCTGCGCTTCAGGTAGGGGGCCACTATCACATCGGGCGCAAACAGCGCGACGCCTTCTTCCGTCATGGCATCGTGCACATGGAACTCCACGGCCAGCTCATGCCCGTCGCGCGCCAGTTCCGCGTACACGCGCTGACTCAGGCTGTTGAAGGATTCGACCAGCAAGAGGATACGCATGGCGGCCTCAACAGATACGCGGCAACGGATCGCCGGCCAGCCAGTCCACCATGCGGTTGCCACCAAACGCCGTTTCCATTTCCACGAAGTGAAGGGGATCGGCAATCGCCTCGCCGATAATCGCCGCCTGCGCACCAAGTGGATGGGCGCGCATCACGGCAAGCAGCCTCTCTGCCCGATCAGCCGGGCATACGGCAATGAGTTTCCCTTCGTTGGCCATATAGAGCGGATCAAGCCCGAGAAATTCGCAGGCCGCGCGAACCTCCGCCCGTATCGGGAGTGCACTTTCGCGGATGCGCATGCCCACACCGGACTGGTCGGCGATTTCGTTCAAGGCGGTCGCCAGACCACCACGCGTCGGGTCGCGCAGGCAATGAACCGTGGGCACCGATTGCACCATGGCTTTTACAAGACCATGGAGGGGCGCGGTGTCTGACAGGATGTGCGTGTCAAACGACAGATGCTCGCGTTCCGACATGATGGCCACTCCATGGTCACCGAGGGACCCGCTGACCAGAATGCAATCCCCGGGCCGCGCGCGATCGGCGTGGATATCAAGCGCCCGATCGACGACGCCGACGCCCGTCGTGGTCACGAAAACACCATCACCCTTGCCGCGCTCCACCACCTTGGTGTCGCCGGCTATGACCGACACCTCCGCCACGCGCGCCGCGGCCGCCATAGAGTCCGCGATCCTTTTCAGGTCGGCCAGAGGGAAGCCCTCCTCGATGATGAATCCCGCCGTCAGATACAAAGGTGTCGCACCCGCCATCGCTACATCGTTGATCGTCCCGTACACCGACAGGCTGCCGATGTCGCCGCCTGGAAAAAAAAGGGGCGAGACGACATGGGCGTCGGTTGCGACCACCAGGCGCCCGGGCGGCATATCACATCGCGCCTGATCATCCATCGGGCGCAGCCATTCATTGTCGAAGGCGCACAGAAACAGCTCCTCGACCAGTTGCGTCGTGGCGCGTCCGCCGCTGCCGTGATTCATGTCGATGCGGCCCTCGCGCAGATCGAGGGCCCGGGCGTGGCGCCGCGCGCGGGCATTCATGAGGCACTCCTTGAGGCATGCTGCAGGGGCACTACGTCACGCCGGTACCGGCCATAAGCATAGTGCGCAGCGCACGCACCCTCGGATGACACCATGCAGGAACCCAGGGGATTATCTGGCACGCAGGCTGTGCCAAACAGCCGGCACTCCTGCGGTTGCTTTAGACCACGCAGGATGGCTCCGCACTCACAACCCTTGTGATCCGGCACACTTTTGATCGCCAGACCAAAGCGCCGCTCGGCGTCGAAACGCGCATAACGCCCCTGGATGCGCAACGCGCTGTACGGCACTTCACCAAGGCCCCGCCATTCGAACGTGCGTGCGAGCTCAAACACCTGGCCCACCAGAGCCTGCGCTTTCCTGTTTCCTTCGCGCGTGACAGCCCGCGTGAACTGGTTCTCCACTTCACACCGCCCTTCGTTTATTTGCCGCACCAGCATCCACACGGCCTGCAGAACATCAAGCGGCTCGAAACCCGCGATCACCACGGGCTTTTCGTACTCCGTCGCGAAGAATTCATAGGGACGGCTGCCAATCACGGTGCTCACATGCGAGGGGCCGATGAATCCATCTATGCGTACACCGCCCACTCTTCGGACTTCGGGAGAATCCAGCAGGCTCTGAATGGCCGACGGCGTCAGCACGTGGTTGCAGATAACACTGAAATTCTTGAGCCCCGTTCGCTCCGCCTCGAGAATCGCCGCCGCCGTCGGCGGGGTCGTGGTCTCGAAGCCGATGGCAAAGAACACCACTTCGCGCTCCGGATGCGCACGCGCCACGGACAAGGCATCCCGCACCGAGTACACCATCACGATGTCGGCGCCAGCCGCCTTCGCCGTCAAAAGACTCTGGCGGCGCGAAGCCGGGACACGCATGACATCGGCGTAGGTGCAGAGCATGACTCTGGCATCGCGGGCCAGCGCAAGCGCGGCATCTATACGGCTGATCGGCAGCACACACACCGGGCACCCGGGACCGTGCACGAGCCGAATCGAGGCGGGCAGAAGTTCTGGCAGTCCGTAGCGCGCGATGGCGTGGGTGTGGCCACCGCAGAATTCCATTATGTGGTAAGTCCGCCCGGCCATGACCTCGCCGTGAATGCTGCGTGCCACGGAAGCGGCGATGCGTCCATCGCGAAACTCATCAATGAATTTCATGCCTCCCCCCCGCCACCTTCCCCCGTGGCCTGCGCGATCTGGGCGAAAAGCGCAAGCGTCTTGTGCGCCTCAACGGCATCAAGGCGCGTGAGCGCAAATCCCACATGCACGATCACGTAATCGCCCTCGGCCACTCCGTCAACGAGCGCAAGCGACACGGTCTTTTGCACCCCACCCATTTCGACGACTGCGAGTTCATCAGGCAGGATTCGCTCCACACGCATCGGTAGCGCAAGGCACATGTCTACGCCTCCTCTTGTACAGCATGCAATGCCACCCATGCCTGACCAAGACTCAAACCACCATCGTTTGGCGGCACGTGCACAGGACCATAGGCCGATACTCCCTGCGCATCGAAGGCTGCGTACAGGCTCTCCCGCAGGATGCCATTAGCGAGGCAGCCGCCCGAGAGCACCACACGCCGTATGCCGGTCCGATCGACCGCGCAAGCGACCCAGGCCGCGATGCCCGCCGCGAGCGTCGCATGGAAGATCGCGGCACCGGCTGCTTCATCCTTACAGGTGCGCAGAAAATCGAGAACCGGCAGGAAGGAGATGCCACCGTCGGCCAAAAGGACATAGCCGTCGTGCAGAGGCCCGGGCGCACCAAAACCCGCAGCCAGGCCTTCGAGCATCATCGCCGCCTGCCCCTCGTAACTTGCGTGCGCGCACACACCAAGCAGTCCCGCAGCGGCGTCGAACAGGCGTCCGGCGCTGCTCGACAAAGGGGCATTGATACGCCGCTCGAGCATGCGCGTCACGACCGCAGCCGCCGGTTCAGGGAAACGCCGCGTGATCTCGTCGCCTCGGCCGAGCAGATGCAGGGCTGATGCCGCCATGCGCCAGGGCTCACGCGCCGCGCGGTCACCCCCAGGCAACGGCAACGGTGCCAGACGGCCCAGGCGGGTAAAGTGTGCGCCTTGCACACACAATAGCTCGCCACCCCAGATGGTGCCGTCGGACCCATACCCCACCCCGTCCAGGGCAATACCCAACGCCGGAGCGGACAGGCCACGCTCGGCCATAACCGCGGCGATGTGGGCATGGTGATGCTGCACCGCGATGCAGGGAATTGCGCGCTGCGCGGCCAGCCGTTCGGCATAATGGGTGCTTTGGTAATCGGGATGCAGATCATGGGCCACGCATTGGGGATGCACGCCGAGCAGAGCGGTCAGAGATGCAATGCTGTCCTCGAAGGCCTGATAGGCCAGACGGTTATGCAGGTCACCGACATGGGGCGAAACAAAGGCCTCGTCGTGACGAGTCATGCAGATGGTGTTCTTCAGCATACCGCCGACCGCGAGCACGGAGGGGCCCGAGCGAGCCAGGCGGATCGGTGATGGCGCCTGCCCGCGGCCGCGCCGTATCCAGGCCGTATCGCGCACATCGGCACGGACGACTCCGTCGTCGCAGCGCGCCATGATCGCGCGATCATGGATGACAAAGGCATCGGCCACCCCGGCAAGACGCCGCATTGCCTCTTCATTGCCGCTCACGAGGGGCTCACTGCCCGGATTCGCCGAGGTGCACACAAAAAGTGTCTCGTGGGGCTCGCGCAGCCACTGCGTTGCAGACGGACAGCCGGCAGCCTGATAAAACAACAGGTAATGAATGGGTGCATAGGCCAGCATCACACCGATGCGATCAAGACCATGCGCAACATCCGCCAGATGTCCGTCACAGTCGGCCGTCTTTCTCAGCAACACAATCGGGCGATCCACGCCTTGCAGAAGAGCCTGCTCTGAATCGCTCACGCGTGCGATACCCGCAAAGGAGGCGGCATTGAGCGCAAGCAGCGCAAAGGGCTTGTCCATGCGCCCCTTGCGACGGCGCAAGGCGGCGACGGTGGCCGCGTTGCGGGCGTCACACATGAGATGAAAGCCGCCGATACCCTTGACAGCAACAATGGCGCCATCACGGATGAGCGACCAGGCCGCCGCAACCACATCCTCTGCGGCCTCTTCCCTCCCGTCTGCGTCGCGCAGAGCCAATCGCGGGCCACAGGCCGCGCATGCCACGGGTTCGGCATGGAAACGCCGGTCGGTTGGTTCTTCATACTCAGCCCGGCATGCCGCGCACAGAGAAAAGCGCGTCATCACCGTGTTGTCCCGGTCATAAGGCATCCCTGTCATGATGGAATACCGCGGACCGCACTGGGCGCAATTGATGAAGGGATAGAGGTAACGCCGATTGCCGGGGTCAAAGAGTTCCGTCAGGCATTCATCGCACGTAGCGGCATCCAATGGAATAGCCGTGTTTATGTGGCCGCCTTCGCTTGGACGGATGGCAAAACCGCGCGCATCCACGGCTACCTCTTGTTCCTGCATTTCGATCTGCTCGACACGGGCCAGAGGCGGCGCCTCGTCATAAAGCGCATTGACGAGCCTGCCCAGCGAGCGCAACGGCCCCTGCACCTCCATGACCACACCGCTTGCGTCATTGCGAATCCAGCCGGCAAGCGAAAGTCCGGTCGCACAGCGGTACACAAAGGGCCGAAAACCAACCCCCTGCACCCGGCCGCGCACGCGCAACTGCCAGCGCACAATGGCATCGCCATTGTGCGCATCATGCCACTGCACGGGGCCGAGCTCGTTGCCCATGGCGCCGGTCACCCGCCAGTCACAGCGGCCACCGATCCCTGACCGCGGACCCATTGCGCGCGCTCCGCGGCAAGCCACGCAAGCCATTGGGCCATACCGTCCCCTTGCGTGGCCGACACACTCAGCATCGCCAGGCGGGGATTGACCGAGCGGGCGTGGGTGCGGCACGCATCGACATCGAAACGCACATAGGGAAGCAGATCGATCTTGTTTAGAATCATCACGTCGGCTGCGCGGAACATATCCGGATACTTGAGGGGCTTGTCTTCGCCTTCTGTCACCGACAGGATGACGACCCGCCGCGCCTCGCCCAGATCGAAACCGGCAGGACAGACGAGATTGCCGACGTTTTCTATAAACAGCGTGCTGTCCCCGGCAAGCGGCAGCTCCGCGCAGGCGTGAGCCACCCCATGAGCATCAAGATGGCAACCCCGCCCGGTGTTGATCTGACGCACGGGCACGCCCGTTTCGCCGATGCGGCGCGCATCACGATCCGTCTGCTGGTCGCCTTCGATGACCGCAACCAGACCGGCCGCGCGCGCCGCCTCTAAGGTGCGCACAAGCAGCGTGGTTTTGCCCGATCCCGGACTGGACATGAGATTCAAGGTAAAGATCCGCCGCTCTTCGAAGGACTGCCGGTTGCGGTCCGCGTAGCGTTGATTGAGAGCGAAGAGATCCTGCTCTATCTGAACCATCCGACGCCCTGACAATCCCGGCGCATGGGAGAAACGCGGAAAATGTCCGGCATGGTCGTGGCCGGCATGGACCTCCTGGCCTTGCCGGTGATGCAACTCGTGTTCATGCTCTTGTTCGTGCCCCAAATCGCCACATCCGCACACACCACACATCACTCCACCTCCATCTCTTTGATGCGCAGTTCCCGCCCGCCCGTTACGCTCAATGGGCCATCGCAGGACGGACACAGGCCGATCGGCCGCGACAGTGTCTGCCGCCAGCCACACGATAGACAGTGTGCCTGCGCGACGGCCGGCAGAATCTGCAACAGCGCGCCCTCCGCGACCGTGCCGCGCGTCACCACCTGAAAACCGAATTGCAACGCATCCCTTTCCACACCCGCGAGCAGGCCCACCTCGAGACGGACACTGTGGACTCGATGAAAGCCGCCGGCAGCCGCCTCGCTCTCTATGATCGCCACCAGACTCTCGCACAGAGCCATTTCGTGCATGGATTCCCCGCCGGGGGGTTGCGCCCGGCCTCTTCAGACCACCTTCACCTGCAACATCTCCTCGCCATCCGGATCGACCATGTGCACGGCACAGGCAATGCAGGGATCGAAACTGTGAATCGTGCGCAAAATCTCGAGGGGCTGATCGGCGACCGCAAGTTTCAGGCCACGCAGCGACGCCTCATAGGGCCCTTCCTGCCCGGCCGCGTCCCGTGGCCCGGCATTCCAGGTACTGGGCACGACGGCCTGGTAGTTTTCGATCAGGCCGTCGTTGATGATCACCCAGTGCGCAAGGGCCCCGCGCGGAGCCTCGGTAAAGCCCACCCCGTCGGCGCGCGCGGGCCAGGACGCGGGTTCCCACAGGGTCTCGTTGAAGGTTGTGAGCTCGCCCTTGCGAATGTTGCCCATGAGCTCCTGATACCAGCCCTCCATCGCGTCTGCGATCCACTTGGACTCAAGCGTGCGCGCAGCCGTGCGCCCCATCGTCGAAAACAACGCCTGCGGCGGCAGATCGAGATGATGAAGGGCCATGCCGACAAGTTCGCGCACTTCCTTGTTGCCTTGGGCATACGCCGTCAGGACCCGCGCAAGCGGCCCTACCTCCATGGCCCGGCCCTTCCATCGCGGCGCCTTGATCCACGAGTATCCAGCATCCCTGTCGAGGCTTTCATAAGGGGGTTTTGGGCCAGTGTAATCAAGCGTCGTCTGGCCGAAAAAAGGATGCAGTCCACTGTCTTTGCCAGTGGAATAGCTGTACCAGGAATGCGCAACAAATTCCTGCACCTGCTCCGGATCGCGCAGATCGACTTCCTCCACGTGCGAAAGATCGCGGTTGACAATGGCGCCTCGCGGGATCATGAAACTGCCGATATCGTTGATTGATTTCGCCGGAAACTCCCCGTAAGAGAGAAAATTGCCCACACCCTCTCCAGTACGAAACCAGTCCTTGTAGAAGCCCGCTATGGCCAGCGTATCCGGCACATAGACCTCGTCTACGAAGCGGCGGATCTGCCCGATCACCCCGTGCACCACCTCAAGACCGGTCATGTTCACAGCAGTCGCGCCGGCGCCCTTCTGGTCAGGCCCGACACTGATGGCCGTCGGCGCCCCGCCCACGACAAAATTCGGGTGAGGGTTCTTGCCACCGAAGATCGCGTGCAGCTTGGCCACCTCGCGCTGCCATGCAAGCGCGTCCAGATAATGCGCAACCGCCATGAGGTTGGCCTCCGGGGGCAGCCGGTATCCGGGATTTCCCCAGTACCCGTTGGCGAAAATGCCCAGTTGTCCGGAGTCGACGAACCGCGCGAGCTTGTCCTTCACTCCGGCGAAATAGCCAGGGGAGGAGCGCGGATAATTACTGATGGACTGGGCAAGCGTCGAGGCTTTCACCGGGTCGCCCTTCAGGGCGGAGACCACATCCACCCAGTCCAGGGCATGCAGGTGATAGAAATGCATGACGTGATCGTGCACAAACTGGGCCGCGATCATGAGGTTGCGGATGATCTCGGCGTTACGCGGAATCGGATAATGCAGCGCATTCTCGACAGCGCGCACGGAGGCGATGCCGTGGACCAGCGTGCATACCCCGCAAATCCGCTGCGCAAACGCCCACGCGTCGCGCGGATCGCGCCCTTTAAGGATGATCTCGATGCCACGCACCATGGTTCCGGAGCTCGACGCCTGCGTAATGGCGCCCGAACCATCCATGTCGGCCTGAATGCGCAGGTGCCCCTCTATGCGGGTGACGGGATCCACGGTGATTGTTCTTTTTGCCATGCGCAGGCCTCTCAATGCCTTTCGGCGAGGTTGTCCGCCACGAGTTCGAGCAGGCTATGGGCGGTCTTGTCCCAATGGAAAAACGCCTGTCCGTCATCGAACGTCAGCCGGCAGTTCGAGCAACTTGACACCAGGATGTCGGCCCCGGTGTCTTCCACCTGCTGCATCTTCAGGTGAAAAACGCGATGGCGCAGGGAATCGGCGCGGTGGATGGTGACAACACCGCCACCGCCGCCGCAACACCAGTTGGCGGCCGGCGTCGAGCTCATCTCATGCAGCTGCGCCCCGAGCGCCCTGAAGATCACCCGGGGCGCCTCGAAGACACCACCGCGGCGGGCCACCTGGCAGGGATCATGAAAAGTCATGGACCGCGGATCCGATTTCAGCGTCAGGCGGTTGGCGCGGATCTCTTCGGCCAGAAATTCCGAGATGTGCAGCGCGCGAAAGGGCAGAGGCTTTCCGTATATGTTCGCTCCTGTCCAGCGAAAAGCCTGATAGGCGTGCCCGCACTCCGGCAGAATGACGATCTTGGCCTGCACAGCCAAAGCCGCGTTGATCAAAAGCATGGTGGCGTTGCGCTGTCCTTTTTTGTCTCCCGACAGCATGCTGAAGTTGGTGGCTTCGTAGCCGTCACTGCGGAATGTCCACGATGCCCTCACATGGTTCATGATCCGGGCCAGCGCCACAATGGCCTGGGGGTATTTCATGATCTCGACCGACGAGATCGTCACCAGGATGTCGGCCTGTTCCAGGTCGAGAGGAATCTTGACGCTATTTTCGTCGGCGAGCCACGCAATGCGTTCCTTCAGGACCTGCCTGGTGGCGCCCAGCGGACTGCCTTCCCGCTCGGCGCGGTCGGTCGGCTCCCAAAGATCGTGGGGGGTCAGACCCGCCGCCTCCATACCGTGGCGCGCAGCTGCCACCAGGGATGGGATATCTATCCCCATCGGACAGACCAGCGTGCAGCGACCACACAGCGTACAGCTGTCGTATATGAGTTCCTGCCATTTTCCGAGTTCGTCCGTCGTAACCGGCCTTTTGAGATGGAACAGACGATAAAAGGCCGAGAATGGTCCGATCTGCCGCTTATACGCCTGCTTGAAGGGCTCGATCTTCCAGATAGGCGTGTACTTTGGATCACCGGTCTGCACATAGTAATGGCAGGCCTCGGCGCACTGCCCGCAATGCACGCAGGATTCCATGTAGAGGGCCGCCGTTGCGCCGAAGTCCAGCACGAACGATGCCATGGCCCGTTGAAGCCGCTCTGGGTCGGACAATGTCCCCTGTCTATCCGGTGCGCTCGCCGTACCACCGCTTCCGGCGGGCGTGTCGAGGGTGGTCGTGCTCATAGGGCTGCTCCTCGCCGTCCGTAGACGGTACCCGTCGTGGCTCGCGAAAAGGCAAAGAGGATGACATGCATGATTTTCCCAAACGGCAGCCACGCAAGAAGAAGGTCCCCGAAGAGAACGTGCAGGCCCAGCACCAGCTGATAGCTGTCGCCCATGTTGTAGTAGGCCATAAGGCCCGTAACAAGAGGCGCGAAGACGGCGAGCCAGCTGAAGTAGTCGTCAAAATTCGACAGGCGCCGCAGGACCGGTGACGACATCCTGTGGCCGAGAAGAGCAAGCAAAGCCGCAGCCGATATGCCGGCGAAGAAGGCGATGACGCCACCTGGGAGACCCGGCCAGCGCAAACCGGTCAGATTGCGGATGACAAGGATGTGGGGAACATAACCGAGAATCGCTACGGCATAGCCGATATGGAAAAGATAGCTAATGATATCCCAGTGCAGAACACGCTCGCGAAATTCCCGGCGGGGCCAGGACCGCGAAAAGACGAGACGCAGCCCGCCCACCCAGCCCCAACCGGTCCGCGGCTCGGAATGGTCCACCGGGCGCCGCAACGCCAGAATGCCAACAAGCCGCCATACGACACCAAACGCCAGCATTGCCACGGCCACCTCGAAGCCGGGGCCACGCGCGAAGTCCAGCAAACTCGCTCCATTCATGACGAGTCCCTCAGGGTTTTGGGTTCTTCTTGTCCGTACCCGACTGGCGATTCTTTTGCGCACGGTCCTGCCGGGATCGCGCCACCGCGGCGACAGCAAGGCCCGTCACCGCACCCGCCGCGGCAGCGCCACCAATGACACCGGCGCGCGACCAGTGGCCCGTCGGGACCGATAGTGGACGGTAAAAACCGCCCTTGTCCCAGAAGCCTGGCTCCGAGCAGCCAAGGCACGGATGACCCGACTCGATCGGAAAGCTCGTACCTCCGTTCCATTTCATCGTCGGACAGGCGTTGTGCGTAACTGGGCCCTTGCAGCCGAGTTCAAACAGGCACCAGCCCTGACGCGCGCCTTCGTCGTCAAAGGTCTTCGCGAACAGGCCCCGGTCATAGAAGGGGCGCCGATAGCACCGATCATGGATGCTGTTGCCGTAGAAATTGGTCGGCCTGCGCAGCCGATCGAGCGCCGGCAGTCCGAAGGTCGTGTAATACATGATGACGCCGGTGATGACTTCCGCAATCGGCGGGCATCCGGAAACATTGATGACCGGCCGGTCTCGCACGATATCCGACACGGGTACCGCGCCCGTGGGATTCGGGGAGGCGTACGGCAAGCCACCGAAAGCCGCGCACGTGCCCACCGCCACGACCGCCGCCGCACCGCCTGCGGCGTGCTTCAGGTCGCTTATGGCGCTGCGCCCGGCCACCGTGCAATAGGCGCCGTTCTGTGGCAACGGCACGGACCCGTCAACTATCAGCAGATACTTTCCCCATGCCTTTTTCATGGCGGTGTCTTTGGCGCTTTCCGCGGCCTCCCCCGCTGCTGCCTGCAACGTATCGTTGAAGGCAAGCGAAATATCATTGAAAATGAGACTTGCAAGCCCTGGCGAGAATGACCTGGTCAGACTTTCGAGGCAGCCTGTGCATTCCTGATAGGAGAGGTAGATGACGGTCGGCCTTGGCGCAGATTGAAGACGCCTTGTCATTTCCGCCGCGTCCGCCGGCGACAGCGCCAGCGCCGCCGTGACGGTGGCACAAAGCTGCAGAAACGCCCTGCGCGTGAATCCGCGCTTCTCCAAAACCTCCGCTATGGTTTCGTCTGCCACACGCCCTCCTCGCCCTTTACCGCAGCCAGGCGCTGGGCGCTGCGCCCGATGTCAGCAGTACTCGCCCGCGCAATCTCCGGAACATCAATGACTTCTATGCGTTCGCTCTGCACTGTGTCATCGGGGCCGTAGTGGCGTACACGCCACACACCCGCATAGCGCGTCTCCTCGATCCGGGTACGCAAAAGCGCGTGGATATCCATGCTGGTCTCCCCTAGACCCAGATATGCGTCCAGCCGCTCTTTGTCCTCCCCGGAAAGTGGCATGCACGTCAGATCAATGACATGACTGCGTTGCGTGCGCAGATAAGTGACAAGCGCCGCCGCTAATTCCTGGATGAGTGCATCCGCAACCGTCATCCCGTTCGATGGGGCCCCGGCCACCGGATAAACCGGAATCACCACGTCAGACGGCCCCATGGCGCCATCCATCAAGCACACGACAGACCGCCGCTGTCACCTGTGGCAACGCCGCATGCACCGGCGCACTCAAGGTATCGCCCCAGCCTATCCCTTCCGGCTCAATGCCGATGAGTGCCCGACGCGCCGGCAGACCGTCCCGCAGGCGCGCCATATCCAGAACCTCCGACAGGCTCACTTCATGCACGCTGCCGGCCTGCGGACGCGAAAGCAACCGGTCCATATCGGCGCCCTCGAAGACATGGACACAGCCGGGCCTCGCATCGAGCCGGACCGCGTCGACAACAATAAGGGATTTTGCTTCTTCTATTGTTTCGAGGAGGGTAAAGCTGACTGTTCCGCCGTCGACAAAGTCCGCAGCCCGCGCAAGACCCGGCTCACCCTGAAGCCATCGCAGGGCATGCACGCCGACTCCGTCGTCTTTCTGAAGGACATTCCCAAGTCCGAGGACCACAACACGCTCCTCTCTTCGGTCGGCTCTAAAGCCCCTTTGATATGCGTCACCTGTCATGGCCAGCCCCTTCCTTGTCTCGACCCAAAAACGCCAAGGGCCGATCCACAGCGGACAGTTATTCCTATCTCATATCACGACCCGTTGACAACGCCTTTCGCCCCCCCCTCTTTCAATCGAGTATGATCCGGCCCTGTGACGGGCCCATGCCATTTGTCAATTTTCTCCACCTGAGCATATTCCTGTTATTACCGCTTATTAATGCCTCGTTTTCATGTCCATGCGATGTACACAGAAAGCATCCTCTAGAGGCCATATAAAAAGGACGGCGCCAGACGCATTGCACCGCCCTTTGTCTCATCCGCACGACCCATTTGCGCGCTTTCCCGCACGCGCCCGCCCATAGCGACGACATCCATACCGCACACGGTTACCGCGGGCTACAATCCGCCACTACTGCCCACGAACGAGCAGAACCGGCATGGATGCAGCGCGCAAAATACCCTCCGCCACGCTGCCAAGAAGCAAGCGTTCCACGCCGTGACGCCCATGGGTGCCCACGACAAGAAGCTGCGCAGACCAGTCCTTGGCCTCATCAACGATGACGCTTGCGATGCGTTTGCCGCTTTCCCGCAACACACTCGCCTCGACCTTGAGGCCTTCTTTGGCCGCGTTCGCGACGGCCTCATCGACGATGCGCTGGCCACTTTTGACGAAAATGTCCTCCAGTTCATCATTGTCCGGCCAACCTATGTCCGCCTGCATGATCGGCGTCTGATCAATGACGTGCACGAGCCTTAGCTGGGCTTTTTGATCCTTCGTGAGCGCGATCGCCTCTTTCAGAGCCCGATCCGATGTGGTGCTGCCATCTATTGCCACCATGATGCGTGCGTACATAACCATTCCCCTTGTTTTTTTGTCGTTTAAGAAGCCCTGCTATTTAGCATATAACGAAATTACGCATAGGCAATGGCGCTATCCGTGCTTTTGTACTTTTTTGTCCTTCTCCCGCCTGCCCGCGTTGCACAAACGGCGCCCGCTGGCGGTCATTGAACCAGACATTCCGCAGCGGGGAATATGGAAACGTCATGGACAGCATCTAATGATTGGCGCATGATGGATCACTTTTCACGCACTTCCGCCAGGCCCGCCCAGCGACCGGGCCGGGTGCCACGGATAGGCTAACACGACGCCCCCGCCCCGCAAGGCGACTATCGACGGACCATAGGGCATCTTGTCTTTCAATAGGACGTGGCCATGAATGTCCTGTACTCGAGGTCCGCGAAATCCCGGTCAAGAAGCGAAAGGCCGATGGTATCGACGATCAACAGAGACACCATGAAGCCGGAGCCGTACGCGAGCGGACCAATCCACAAGCTAAAAAGCGTCAGGGCCACATTGCCGGCGAGAAACGCCGTCACAAGAAGCAGGCTTCGATCCCGACGATCCAGGTAAAAGTAGACATTCAGAATGCTCATGAAGAGCAGCTGGAGACTCACTCCGACCACGTCAAAGTCGAATATGCGGGTGTAGCCTGCCCCGTATCCAAGGGCTGACAGGAGTCTTGGAGCAAACGGGACGCAAAGGAGCACGACCGCGCCCTGTATCTTGGCGATATCAAGGAATCCACGGCGTGCCGCAGACACCATACCGGCCTTGGCGGAGGCGATCTCGGCGTAGAGCCCGCCTTCGCGGATGGCACTGTAGAAGCGGTCGTAGGCTTCGACGAAGTCAGTCTCGAGGCGCATCAGGAAAACAGCGAGACCCGGAACGATGAGAAGATACGACACAAAAATGGGACCATCGTAGAGCGGTGATGCACGCAGCGGACCCAGGACCGGACCCCCCGTCTGGGGATTCCACCAAAAGAGAAGCTTGTCGGCCCAGACAGCCGCATTGAAGAAAAGGCCGACCGGCACGA
>JAJYHH010000075.1 GCA_021784845.1 Pseudomonadota bacterium | reverse complement strand
ACCGCGGCGACCGTTTCGATGAAGGCCTCGGGGGTCCGGGCGTCGATTTCCAGGTCGAACACATCGATGCCGGCAAAGCGCTTGAAGAGGACTGCCTTGCCTTCGAGGACCGGCTTGCTCGCAAGCGGTCCGACATTGCCCAGACCAAGCACCGCGGTGCCGTTGGACACCACCGCCACCAGGTTGCCCTTGGCGGTATAGAGGTAGCTGTCTTCGGGGTTGGCGGCAATGGCGCGCACGGGTTCGGCGACGCCGGGCGTGTAGGCAAGCGCCAGGTCATCCTGCGTGTCGCAGGGCTTCGTCGCCGTGATGCCGATCTTGCCGGCCGGCGCCTTGGCGTGGTACTCGAGTGCCGCCGTGCGCAGATCCCTGGTCATCGCGCTTATTTGCGCAGGCCGTATTTCTGCCGGAATTTCTCGACGCGGCCGGTGCTGTCGACGATCTTCTGCTTGCCCGTATAGAAGGGGTGGCAGACCGAGCAGACTTCCACCTGCAGATCGTGCTCCAGGGTCGATCCCACCTGGAAGCGATTGCCGCATGCGCAGCTGACGTTGACGCTCTTGTATTCGGGGTGAATGCCGGGTTTCATGTTCTGCCTCGCAAGGACGGGCCTTGGTTCAAGGTCAAAGATCGCGCACTATAAGGAAAACGCGCGTCTTGCGCAAGCTTAGCCTTCAGGCCCCGGTATCTGCGCGCGGCCCGACTTCCGAGGCGGCGCTTCGCGCAGCGAGTCGGCGGCGACCCTTTGAGCGGCTCTGTGCGGCATGTTACAACTACGCCTTTTTCGGCGGCGGCCTGCCGGAGGCGTCGATGTCCCGTTCCCGCGCGCTTCCCCTGGCGGCGCTCGGTCTTTTGACCGCGATCTGGGGATACAACTGGGTGGTCATGAAGGTGGCGCTTGCCGACTGCCCGCCATTGCTCTTCGCGGCGCTGCGGGTGCTCGCCGGTGCCGCCACCTTTGTGCCCGTCCTCCTCGTGCTGCGCCGTCCGCTCGCGCCGCCGCCCCTGCGCTACGTGATTCCCCTGGGACTTTTGCAGACCACCGGGTTTGTCGGTTTCGCGCTCTGGGCGCTCGCCCATGGCGCCGCCGGCACCACCGCCGTTCTCGTGTACATGATGCCGATCTGGCTGATGATTCTCGCCTGGCCACTGCTTGGCGAACGCATCCGCGGCCTGCAATGGCCCGCCCTTTTTCTCGCGCTTGCCGGCGTGCTGTGCATCGTCGCGCCCTGGCAGACCCACGCGCCGCTTCTGGGCACGGGCCTTGCGCTCGCGTCGGGCCTTTTCTGGGCGCTCTCGGCGATCTGGCAAAAGCGTCAGGCGCCTGCGGGGCTTGATCTTTTGCGGGTTACGTTCTGGCAGATGATCACGGGCGGAGGCGTGCTGGCGGTGATGGCGGCCTGCCTTGGTCCTTTGTCCGTGCACTGGACCGGCCTCTTCGTGGGCGCGCTGCTCTACAACGCCATTCCCGGCACCACCGTGGCGCTTGCGCTCTGGGGATACGCTCTGCACAACCTGCGTCCCGGCATCGCGGGGATGGCCACTTTGGTGGGGCCGCTGATCGGCGTCCTCGCCGCCTGGCTGCAACTGGGCGAGCGCCCTGTTTTCCTCGAAGGCATGGGTATGCTGGCGATCTTCGCCGCGCTCGCCCTGGTCACCTGGCAGCATCTCGCCGACTAGCGCACGGCGGACTCAGCCAAAGCTTGCGCGCCAGGTTTCCGCACGCAGACGCACCACATTTTCCAAAGGAGGCGCCGGCATGAAGATTTTCCAGTCCTGTCTGACGCGGTGGACCCGGTAGAGGCGCCATTGATCGGGGTGTTGCGCGGCCACCTCGCACTCGTGGCGCGTGATGAAAAAAGGGGTGCGCGCCGAACCGTTGGTGGTCTTGACCTCGATGAAGCGCTCGCGTCCGCGGCTGTCGAAGGACAGGACATCATAGCCCGCGCCGTCGCCGTCTTCCCGGGCCACCCAGCGGATCCGCGTGGCCAGATCCGGCCGTTTGTCCTGGCGCAGGCGTGCCGTTTCGACTTCGAGCACGAAGCGCTCGCCGGCCTCGCCCAGCCTGTGATTGTCGTGGTCCCGCGCCACCGGATCGAACTGGCCGAGGAGCCCGCGCAGCGCCGGCGGCGCCTCGGGCGGGGACATTTGCGCGGGCGTGCTGACAAAGCAATCCCCGGGTTCGCCCCGGCTACCGTCCGGCAGCCAGTTGCCTTCAAACAGGCCTTCCTCCCGGGTCAGATGGCGCTGCACGGCCGCGATCAGGGACTTCTGGAAGTGGGCGAGGGGCTTGTATCCGGCAATCCACGGAAGCCCCAGATGATCGAGAACCGCCGATATGTTCTGATGTTTACGCTCTATGGATCCGCGGCTGCGCCCGAGAATCTGCGCCAGCGTGGCATTGTGCCGGCTTTTTACGTAGGGATGACCCCTTGCCTCGTGTGAAGCATGGCGAAATAGTCTTCCACGATGAGGTCGAGTTCATCGTCTCGCCACGCCGTTTTCGAAGGCCAGCCTGTTATCACGCCCCTGCCCGTTCTGCGGTGTCCGACCGGGTAGCCGCGATCCAGCCCCTCCGATCCATGCAGTCCAGGGTATCGTTCGGGCAGAGCCGTGGCAATGGCCGGCGCCCCGTGGTTAGGGCAAGCCGCCCTGGTTCCGCGACCGGCACGCGCAGCCTGCCCTTACCCGGCCGTTCCCGGTCTTTAGAGGCCGTACCCGGCCACGGCCGCGGCGTCTGTTGTGCTATCCTCCTTGCACGATGCCCTTCACCGGCTCTCCTGCAGGAAGGATGCCGGTCACAACCGCTGTTGCCACCGAGCCTATGAAGAAACGACCCCAGGAATCCCTTACCCTGCCTCTTTTCCCGGAGGCGCCGGTCACGTCTCTGTGCGTGGTTCCGATGGCGCAGACGCCGCTGCGGGAAGATCAAAAGACGTTCAATGCCCTGATCCGGAAAATCACCAGCAAACGCCAGAGGCTGAGCGCATGGGATGCCGCCCAGTCCCGATTCCGGCGCGAGTTCGCGACCACTCTTTTGCCCCTGCAGCAGCAGGAGGCCGAGCTGCGCATCCGGCTTGCCGAAACGCTCGACGCGTGCTGGGCCGGCAAAGGCATGACGCAACGTGAGCGGCGCACGCTCTCCGCCCTGATTGTCGATCTGGCGCAGGAGATTCTGGAGCACGGGGAACACGCGGGCATGAAGGTCCTGTACAACCGCCACAGCCAGTCCGATTTTGATGCGGAGGAAGCCGCGCGGCAAGACGGCATGAAGGCCGTGCTCGAGGAGATGTTCGGCGTGGAGCTCGGCGGCGATGTGGATATGGGATCGCCCGAAGATATCCTCGCGCATCTCGAAAGCCAGCGCAGGGCGCACAAAGAGCAGGCGCGGGCGAGAAAGGGCGGGCGCAGGAAATCGGCCAAAGAACAGGCTGGCGCACAGCGCAGGGAAGCGGAGGAAAAGCGGCTCGGCCAGTCCATCCGGGCGGTGTATCGCAAGCTCGCGAGCGCGCTTCATCCGGACCGGGAGCTGGATCCCGGGGAACGGGGGCGCAAGACGGCGCTCATGCAGCGCGCCAACGAGGCCTACGCGAAAGACGATCTGCTGGAGCTCCTCGAACTGCAGCTTGCGCTCGAACAGATCGACGGCTCCCACCTGACGGCCATCGAACCGCAGCTGCTCACATCGTACATCACGATCCTAAAGAACCAGCTGAGCGAACTCGACAGGGCGCTTTCGCGCACGCAAAACGAATTCGCCGCCCAGTTCGGACTGCCGCCCTTCGGACGCATCGGCCCGAAAGATCTCACGCCACTGCTTGCGACGAGCGTGACGGCCTGCGGCGTCAGCATCCGGGAGCTCGAGGGCCATCTCGCCGCGGCGAGCGACCCGGCGCGCCTGAAGGCCTGGCTGAAAACCCTTTCGCGGCGCCCCCCGCCGCCGGCCATGGGCGATTTTCCCTTCTGATTTCCCCGTAAGCCCGGACGCAAGGGGTTTTTGTCGCCTTCGCGCTGGCCGGTGCATCTTCCGCGACATCCTGAAAAAGGTCTGTCTGCCGGGTCAGGGCGTAGAGCGGGCGGATGCGGACCCGTGCGCGCGCCTCTGCGGCCTGCGGGCATCATCCCGCGCCGATCCAGCCCGACGGCAATGGGGCCGTTTCGGTCTGCGCACTGCACCCCGAACCAAACGGTCGCGTAACGCCCCGGGCCGCATCACGACGGCCACAGCCGCCGTGGCGCGTCGGGTTTCCTTCGGCCGTCGCGGTCGCCTTTTGCCGCCAGGGACCGAAAACCCCGTGCGCGCGGTGATGCCCTCAATCCAAAGACTTGTGGAAGCGCCGCACACTGATCGTCAGCATGATCAGGGCAAGGAGCGCCATGGCCAGCAGATCAGGCCACAGTGCGCGCAGACCGACCCCTTTCAGAAAAATGGCGCGGATGACCACGAGAAAATAGCGCAGGGGGTTTATGAGCGTAAACCATTGCAGGGCTTTGGGCATGGCGGCGATGGGGAAGGCAAAGCCCGAGAGAATGAAAAACGGGTTGACGAAAAAGAAGTTGAGGGCGAAGGCCTGTTGCTGGGTGCGCGAGAAGGTCGACAGCAAAAGACCCATCCCCAAAGTTGCAAGCAGAAACAAAGAGGCGCCGAGCAGCATGATCAACGGATTACCCAGAAACGGGACATGAAACCACAGTATGCCCACGATGCTGATCAGGGTAATGTCGCCCAGTCCGATCAGGAAAAAGGGCAGCGTCTTGCCGAGGATGAATTCGACCGGGCGGATGGGGCTTACCATGATCTGTTCGAGGGTGCCGACTTCCCGTTCGCGCACGATGGCAAAGGCGGTCAGGCTGACCACCTGCATCAACGTAAGCGTACCGATCACCCCGGGAATGAAAAACCAGCGATCATCCAGTCCCGCGTTAAACCAGGGCTGGGTCTCCAGGCGCAACCCCCGGGGCGGGCCGCCGGCGAGCCCGGGCGCGAGCGTGACGGCGCTTGCCTCCCGGGCCGAATACTGGGCCACGATCTGTCCGAGATAGCCAAGGGCGATGAGTGCGGTGTTGGAGTTCGTCCCATCGATGATCACCTGCAGTGGCGCCCCTTGGCCGTTTGCAAGTTCGCGCGCAAACCCCGCGTGAATGACGATAGCAATGGTGGCCGAGCCGTCGTTTATGTCGCGCGTGATCTGGCGATCCGTCTTGGCGACGTCGACCACATCGAAACGGGAGGTCGCGACGATGTGCGAGATGAGGCTGCGGCTCGCCTGGCTCTGGTCCAGATCGAGAACCGCGGTCGCCACGTGGTGCACGGTGAAGGTAGCGGCGTAGCCAAACACCAGCAACTGGATGAGCAGCGGCACGATCAGACGGAACATTGCCCAGCGGTCGCGCTTGAGCTCGAGAAATTCCTTCATCAGCATCACGGAGAGGCGTTCGAACATGGCGTCAGTCCAGTCGCTTGCGGAACGCCCGGGCGGCGAGCCAGATGATGATCACGGCATAGACCAGAAGCCCGAGCGAGGGCGCCCACAGATCGGCAAGGCCGCTGCCCTTGAGAAAAATGGCGCGCAGTATCGTGACGTAGTAGCGCGGATAGACAAAAAAGGTCAGCGCCCGGATGGGGGCCGGCATCTGGTCGATCGGGAAGGTATAACCAGACAGCAATGTGGTGGGCAGCAAGGTAATGAGCAGTGCCACCTGGCTTGCCCCGAGCTGACTGTGGATGCGTACGGAAATGAGATAGCCGATGTCGAGAACGACCAGAATGAACAGGGCGGTCGTGACAAACAGCGTGAGGATGCTTCCCCGGAAGGGCACGCCAAACCACCACGCGGCGGCCGCAAGGCAGAACACCGCATCGATCAAGCCGACAACGAAATAGGGGACGAGCTTGCCCAGCATGACCTCGAGCGCGGTCACCGGCGTCGAGATCAGTTGTTCCATCGTGCCGCGTTCCCATTCGCGCGAAACCGTAAGCGACGTCAGCTGGGCGCCGACCAGCGCCAGAATGACGGCCACCACGCCCGGAATGATGAAGTTGCGGCTGTCCAGGGTTTCATTGAACCAGGTGTTCTGTTCCAGATCGACCTGTCCCGTACGGGGCAGCCTCACGCCATGGGCGGCCGCCCAGCGCGCATCGATCCGGGCGTTGATCAGTGCCACAACGCCCTGCATATAACCGATGGCGATGTTGGTCGTGTTGACGTCCGTGGCGTCGAAGATGGCCTGCACGCCGACGGATCCCGTTGTCGCGAGCCTGCGCGAAAAATTGGCGGGTATGACGAGCGCCGCGATGCATTCCCCGCGATCCATGGCGTGCCGGATGCCGGCCTGACGGGTCAGGGTATGACTGATGGAAAACCAGCCCGAGGAGACGAAGCGCTCTACGATGCCGCGGCTTTGCTGGTTGTTTTGCTGGTCAAAGACACACAGTGGCACATGCTTGATATCGAGGCTCACGCCATAGCCAAGCAGCGTCATCTGCATGAGCGGCATGAGCAGGGCGATGGCGAGGCTGCGCGGATCCCGCCAGATCTGCAGCGCCTCTTTGTAGGCCATGGCAAAAACCCGCCGTATGTTCATGCTAGGCCTGCCCCTCGTGGTGGCCGGACACGAGCTGGACGAAGACATCCTCGAGGCTTGCGGTCACCAGGCGCGCGGCCTGCGCCTTGACGCCATGTTCTTCAAGAAAGCCCGAAAGCGTCGTTTCATCAAGACCCCCCGGACCCAGCAGCACATGCAGCCGGTCTCCGAAGATGGCGGCCTCCAGCACGCCCGGGGCGTCACGCAGGACCTGCAAGGCCGCCCCCAGCGGGGCGCAGCGGATTTCAAAAAGGCGCCCACCCAGATGGCGGCTGCGCAACTGGCTGGGTGTGCCCATGGCCACCAGACGTCCGCGATCGATCAGGGCGATACGGTTGCAGTATTCGGCCTCGTCCATGTAGTGCGTGGACACCAGGATAGTGACGCCGTCTGCCGCCAGATCATGAATGAGATCCCAGAAGCGCCGCCGGGCCTCTGGTTCGACGCCGGAGGTGGGCTCATCCAGAAACAGGATGGGCGGCCGGTGAAGGATGGCGCATCCAAGCGCCAGACGCTGTTTCCAGCCGCCGGCCAGTGTGCGCACCAGAGCATCTTCGCGGCCGGACAGCCCGGCCATGGTAATGGCGAAACGGGTGCGCTCACCCATGTCCTTGCGCGCGACCCGGTACATGCCTCCGAAGAAACGCAGATTCTCGCGGACAGTCAGGTCGCCATACAAAGAAAACTTCTGTGACATATAACCGATATGTTCCCGTACGGCCTCCGGCTCCCGGTCGACATCGAAACCGGCCACCAGGGCGCGCCCCTCGCTTGGGCGCAAAAGTCCGCACAACATGCGGATCGTGGTCGATTTGCCCGCGCCATTGGGGCCGATGAAACCCGCAATTTCGCCCTTCTCGATGCGCAGGTCGAGATGATCCACCGCCGTAAAGTCCTCAAATCTTTTTGTCAGACCTTCTGCGAGGATGGCGGGCCCCGCGGTGTTCATGGCGCCGTCCGTGCCCCGATCAGGGCCACGAAAACGTCCTCGATCCCGGGCTCGGCGGGCACAATGACGGCGTCGTTTATGCCTTGTCGGGCGAGAAGCGCTTTCAGTTCGGGAACGCGGCGGGCGGCATCATCGACGCGCACATGAATGCGGTCGCCCATGAGCAGCACGCCCAGCACCCCGGCCTGGCCCGCGATCCACTGCCGCAGGGCGCGCGGATCCTGCGACGTCACAGCGAGCAGGGCGCCGGGCATCGCCTGCTTCAGACGTTCGGGCGTGTCGCAGTAGCGGATCTCTCCCGCGTGCAACAGGGCCAGGCGGGAACAGCGCTCGGCTTCATCCATGTACGCGGTGGAGAGCAGGATGGTAACGCCGCTTTCGCGCAGATTGTAGAGAATGGCCCAGAAATCGCGGCGGGACACCGGATCCACCCCGGTGGTGGGTTCATCAAGCAGCAGAATGCGCGGGGTGTGGATCAGCGCGCACACAAGGCCAAGTTTTTGCTTCATGCCGCCGGAGAGCTGGCCTGCCAGCCGATCCTGGAAGGGCGTCAATCCGGCGGCCGTGAGCAGTTCGCGGCTGCGCGCCAGGCGCTTCTGGCGGGTGATTCCAAACAGCTCTCCGTAGAAAAAGATGTTTTCCGTGACGGTCAGGTCTTCGTACAGGCCGAACCGCTGAGGCATGTAGCTTAAATGCCGTTTGGCCCCTTCGGCGTCTCCTATCACATCGACGCCATCGACCGAAATGGTGCCCGTGTCCGGTGGCAGGATCCCCGCGAGCATGCGCATGATGGTCGTCTTGCCAGCGCCATCCGGGCCGACGAGACCGAAGATCTCTCCGCGCGCAATCGCCATGTCGGCCTGGCGCACCGCCAGCGTGGATCCGAAGCTGCGGGTGAGTCCCTCGGTGTGAACCGCAAATTCCGAAGCGCTACTCATGGGCCGGGGGGCAGCAGCGCAATCCTGGCATCGGCGGGCATGCCCGGGAGCAGCTCGTGTGTCGGGTTGTCGATGTCGATGCGGATACGATAAACGAGCGTTACGCGCTCGGCGTGGGTCTCGACCGTTTTGGGCGTGAATTGCGCTTCCGATGAGATGAAGCTGATGCGGCCGTGGTATTTCTTTCCGGGATAGGTGTCGGTGGTGACCGTGGCCGGCTCGCCCAGCCGCACCGCGCCGAGATCCCGTTCATTGACGTAGGCGCGCAGCCACACATGATCGAGATCATCAAGCGTAAAGATGGCCACCCCGGGTCCCGCCAGCTCACCCAGCTCCGCCTCGCGAACCCCCAGTACCCCACTGAAGGGCGCGCGCAGCGTGGTGTAGGACAGCGTCACCCGATCAAGGCCCACCCGCGCCTTTGCCGTGACAAGCCCGGCGCGCGCAAGGGACACGTTGTCGCGGGCGACTTGCAGGAGGGCCTGGTCGCGGGCCAGCGCCGCGGAGGCCTGTGCCGCAGTCGTATAGGCCTGGTCATAGGCCTGCCGCGATATCGCGCCCGCCTTTATGAGGCGCGTTGCGCGGATATAGTCGCGGCGGGTCTGCGTGACGTTGAACCGGTCGCTCAGGACAGTCTTCTGGGCGGCACGGTAGTTGCTCTGATCGACTAGTACTTGCGCGCGCGCAACCTGCAGGTTGCCGCGATCGATTCGCAGCTGTTGGCGGTAAAGGCGTGCCTCCACGCGCGCCAGCACGGTACCGGCCCGGACGAAGCGGCCTTCATCGAACGGGAGATAGACGATGGGCGCTTCGACATCGGTGAAGCTCAGGATACTTTGGTGGGCTTCGATGTTACCCGAAACGAGAATGGTGCGGGGTCCGGCCGGCGGACCGAAAAGAAAGCGTCGAACGGCGGGTAAAAGCAAAAGTAGACAAGCGAGCGCCAGCACGGTGCCGGCGGCCAGAGCCATGCGGGGGCGCGGTATTTTCATGGCGGACCCGCCCGTCCCGCACAGTCCGATGTCGGGTTTTTGTGCATCGCACCCGCAGTCGTACGTCCTCCCTTTCCAGCCTTGTCCTGTCCAGGGCCGACCGGCCTGTCCGTTGCCTCGTCAACCATCCACCGCCTGGGATGGCGCTGCAGGCAGGGCATTCCCGACCCTTCCCGTACCGCCGCGAATCGGCCGGTTTCCCGTCCCGCCTTGCACGCAGGGACGTCTGGCCGGTGTCCTGCGCGCCTGCGACAACTCCCAAGACGGCACCTGTATCCTATGCCTCCTTTCTGGCGGATGCCAGTGGCGCCCGGGGCCGTTTTCCTTTCTGTTGCGCCGCTGTTGCGGGGCCGGGCGGCGGATTTCCTCACGCGACGCACCGGGGCCTGTCCGAAGGCGTTTTGCGTCCTTTGCGGGCGAGGCGACTGGTGCCGCGAAGACCGCCCGTTCAGAAGGGATGTCGGGTGGCGTCCTGCGCCTGGCGCGCCAACCGGGCGGGCAGCAAAAGGATGCAGACTGCGGCCGGCTCCTTCTTTCAACCCGGCGCACGTGGTTCGTCGACCTCCAGGGAGCCTTGGGCCGCGATGTCGCCGGCAACGGTCGGCGGGCCCTTGAGTATCCATTCGAATATGACTCCGATCAGGGCACCCACTGTCGGTCCGATCACGTAAATCCAGGTCGTGTGCAGGTCTCCCCGCAACAAATCCGGCGCCAGCGAACGCACCGGATTCATCGACGCGCCACTGACAGGTCCTGCCCACAGTCCCGCGAGCGCAATGTAGCCCCCCACCGCGATGGCGCCATTGGTGCCGATGTTGCGGGCCCCCGAGGCGGTTCCCAATATGGTGTTGACAAGCCCTGCGGTCAGCACGATCTCCATGGCCAGCGCCGCGCCGGCGCTGATCCCGCGCCCGGGCACCGTGGCGCCAATGGCTGCGGCTGCGCCGAACAGGGCCCGCAGGAAGAGAGCCGCCCCGAGGCCCCCGGTCACCTGGGCCAGCATGTAACCGGGCACGCGCCGCCACGGGAAATTCCGGCGCACGGCAAACGCGAGGGTCACGGCCGGATTGAGATGCGCGCCGCTTACCGCGCCCATGAAATAGATGATCGCCATCACCATGAGACCGGGCGCCACGGCGATGTCCGCGACATCCAGTGTCCCCGCGCTGCGGGCCGCAACAATCTCTCCGCCGGCTGCAACCAGCACCAGGAGAAACGTCCCCCAGGTCTCCGCGAACAGCCGCCGCCACTCGAGCGCGGGATCAAGGAAATCGGGGGCTACCTGCTTTAAGACCATGTGTCTGCGCAGGGCCGCTGTCTTCAGTTCTTTGCGATGCGATGCCATGTCTTTCCCCCGTCAGCCTTTCGGAACCTGGGTCTGCCCGCAGGATGCGTCCTGGCGTTCCGTCCTAGCGGGCGAGCTGTTTGCGTATCGAGAGCAGCTCGCGCTTTCGTTTTGGGCCAAGCCGCGGATAGCTCATGTTCAATGTTTCCAGCGTGTCCAGTATGATCCGCGAAATGAGGAGCCGGGCATTTTCCTTGTCGTCTGCCGGCACTACATACCAGGGCGCCTCGCGGGTGCTGGTAGCCCCCAGGCAATCCTCGTAGGCTTGCATGTACTCCCCCCAGAATTTCCTTTCATGGGCGTCCGACAGGCTGAATTTCCAGTTCTTCTGCGGATCATCGATGCGTTCAAGCAGGCGTCTTCGCTGCTCTTCCGGTGACAAATGCAGAAAAAATTTGACGACCCGGGTCCCGTTGCGGGTCAGGTGTTTCTCAAAATCCCGGATCGAGCGGTAGCGCTGTTGCCAGACGGTGTCTTTCCCGAGAAGTTCCGGCGGAAGCTGCTCGCTGCGGAGAAGCTCCGGATGGACGCGAACGATGAGGACTTCCTCATAATAAGACCGGTTGAAGATGCCGATGCGGCCACGCTCAGGCAGGCAGCGCGTCGTGCGCCACATGAAGTCATGTTCAAGCTCGGTCTCGCTTGGATGTTTGAAGCTGAACACCTGGCAGCCCTGCGGGTTTACGCCAGACATCACATGGCGGATGGCGCCGTCTTTGCCGGCGGCGTCCATCGCCTGAAAAATCAGCAGCAAAGAGTATTGGTGCGACGCGTAGAGTAACTGCTGGAGCGCGCTCAGCCGCGCGATGTCCGCGTCCAGGTATTCACGGTATTGGCTCTTGGATCGGTAAAGCGGTTTTGTGACCGTCGGCCACGCCTCGAGCCTGACGCGTGTCCCGGCCGGTACGCGGAATTTTTTCGGCTGGATTTTCATTCCACCCCCTGTCGTGGTCCCTACCTGTCGATTGTAGTACCGGATCCTCTTGCGCGCGCCTTCCCGACGGCCGAACCCGCAAACCGCGCCGGCCCGCGGCGCTACAGAGGGCTCAACCGCGGATTTGGCCGCGCGGGGGGTGTTCCGCAGGTCCCCGGGGGTGCACGGGATCCCCGCGCCCCGCACAAGCCGGCAGAACACCCTGGCTTGGGTGGTGCCGCCACCTCGTGATCGATCGGCGAACCTCCCGGATGCGAGACCGGCGGGGCGTGGCGCGCCACCGTGCGCCGCTTGCGTGGGGGCAGGGACGTCTGCCCGCGATGTTCTCCGCGGTGCTTTTCCGGGACGCATGTCGCCGGTCCGGGCCGACGGACTTTCTGCCAGGGCGTGCGTGATCCAGAGAGGCTTCAGTGCGACTGAAAGGATGCGGCTTGGCCGATGGCGTTGCGGAAAGTCCTGGATCCGCGAGCCTGACGAAAAAAGAAGCGTGGTGTATCATGGGCGACCTCATGCACGCGCTTTGCATCCATTCGCCACGCGATCTTCCGGAGACAACCATGCTGAAGAAGATTTTCTCTGTATCCGCCCTGATCGGTCTGTCCGTAGGCACCGCAGTTGCCTCGCCGACCATCGTTGCCGAACATTTCACCATGCCCGCTGCGATGGCCGCCACGCGCATCAGTCAGCAACTGGCTCAACACCGGTTCAAGGTGATCGATAATCTCAACGTGATCCCCACTATCCGCAAACACGCGCCCAAGCTGGCAGCCAGGATTCCTGCGAGGATTCAGGCGGAACGTTTGCTCGTGGCCTGTAATGCGCCTGCCATCGTCGGCTACATGCGCACCAACCTGGCCGCGACCAGTCTGTGCCCGCTGACCATTTCCCTGGTTCAGGAGAACGGGCAGACGACCGCCTATTATCTGGAGCGCAGTGCGGTCCGCCCGGGCGCTCCCGCCCGCGCAGTCGACCGCGCGGTGCTGGCCTCTTTGCACGCCGCGCAGGTCGCCGGCCCGAGCAGACTGCGCCCATAGCCAAACCCGGGAACGGCGGTTCCGTCCGGTTGTTCCGGGCGGGACCACCGGACTGGTTGTCTGACGGCGCGGACAGTGGTGCATCGGGGCCCCGTGTCGGGGTGCTGGCGTATGCGCCAGAAGGGGTGCGGGCGGGCACTAGGTGTCCTGCGGGGTGGTGGCTCCATCTGCGGGACACGGATCCTGGCGAGGGAATGCGGGGGCCTTCCCCGTGCCGGCCGATCGTCTCACGGCCGGTCCATACCCTTTCGTGCCCATCGGCGGACCGTCCTCGTCGCCGGCTGGGCGACCGGACCCGCAGGCCGGGCGCTGCGACCGGCGGGAGGCCGGACGGGGGCGGTCGTTACGCCCTCGATATTCCGCCCGGCCGCGATCGGGGAGAAGCCCGTTTGCCACTTTGTCCCTGCGCAGGACGCCTCTGATCCCTGCGGCTGTCCATGCGCGGTTGCGCGATTGGTTCTGCCGGCCGGGAAGAGCTTGGCGCGTAGCCGGGGATCACGACTTGCGGAATCTCCCGTTTGAGCATTTTCTGAATGTCGGCGAGCAGCCTGTGCTCATCTGCGCATACCAGCGAGACCGCCGCGCCCTCGTTGCCGGCCCGTCCGGTACGACCGATGCGGTGCACATAGTCCTCTGGTACATGGGGCAGCTCGAAATTCACGACATGCGGCAGCTGGTCGATGTCCAGTCCCCGGGCGGCCAGATCGGTGGCCACCAGTACGCGCACCGCACCCTGCTTGAAGTCGGCCAGTGCGCGGGTACGCGCTGTCTGACTCTTGTTGCCGTGAATGGCGGCTGCGCTGATGCCGTCGCGTTCCAGCTGCTGGGCCAGGCGGTTGGCTCCATGTTTGGTGCGGGTGAACACCAGCACCTGCCCCCAGTCACGGGTGCCGATCAGAAACGACAGAAGTTCCCGTTTGCGCTCGCGCTCCACCGGATGAACGGTGTGCGTTACACATTCAGATGCCATGTTACGGCGGGCAACCTCGATCACCTCGGGCGAATCAAGGAGGCCGCCGGCCAGTTTCCTGATCTCGTCGGAGAAGGTCGCTGAAAAAAGCAGGTTCTGCCGCTGTTTGGGCAGGGCCGCCAATACACGACGGATGTCGCGGATGAACCCCATGTCGAGCATGCGGTCTGCTTCATCGAGTACCAGGATCTCGATATGCGACAGATCCACGGTCTTTTGCCCCATGTGGTCGAGCAGACGGCCCGGTGTCGCCACAAGAATATCCACGCCGTCCCGCAGTGTCTCGATCTGCGGCTTTATGTTGACGCCACCGAACACCACGCCTGAGCGTAGCGGCAAATGCCTGCCGTATGTCTTTACGCTTTCTGCCACCTGAGCGGCCAGCTCGCGGGTGGGCGTCAAGACCAGTGCGCGGAGCAGGTGCCGTCCGCTCCCGGAATCGGCGCTTAGCCGTTGCAGCAGCGGCAACGTGAATGCCGCGGTTTTGCCGGTGCCCGTTTGTGCGCTGGCCATGATGTCGCGTTTATCGAGTATCGTGGGAATGGCTTGCCGTTGTATGGGCGTGGGTTCCGTGTATCCCTGTTCCGAGAGGGCGCGAAGTAATGCAGACGAGAGTCCGAGTGTAGCAAATGACATAGTGGGTGCTGCTCCGAAACCGGCCTGCCCGCGGCTTGTGCCTTGGGTCGGTGTAGGCAGGAAATGTTGTTGAGTTCGAGGCTAACCGGTTGGGATGACCGCGAAGAGCTGAGGCGACATACCGAAATGCGCCAGATTTCCCGCCATGGTAACAAAATAGCCAGACGAATGCTGCAAATCTTTTCCTGGCACTACCCCGTGCGGTGAGGGGTAGCCCGCTTCCGCCGGTTGTCCGGCAAGCCGACGGGGCGGTCCCCGCGGCCGGGCTTGCACGCACCCCCCCGATGTGTATTCGGGCCGCTCTTGTGCTGTTCGTTACTGCCGGCCAATCCTATCTGGGCGCGGGATGGCACACGCGATCGGCGTATGACAGCTGCGGATCTTCAGGTTCCGCGAACACGGGCGCCTCGTTTGCGTGCCACCGGGGCCGGGCGTGGCGTTTATCCCCGGGGGTGCTGCCCCGCGGATGTTTCCGGGCACGGCGGCCGATCGTAAGAAATTCCCGCCCGCAGCGACTAAACCCCTGCCTGGCGCGGTTTTGGTGAAACCTGGGCAATGCACACAATACAACGAGGAGATACACGATGAGAAAAGCAGGGCTTGTGGTGATGGCGGCGGCGATAGCTGTCGGGGGTCTCGGGCTAGGGCGTGCCCAGGCGGCCGATGGCGCTGCCATGGCCAAAATGCACAGGTATTTCGTCCATCACTCTTTCGGCTTTCCGATGAACTTCTATCGGTTTCACCCTGGGCCACACTGGGATCTCATGCATGCTTCCGCGCTGGGGCTGACCCCAACCCAGATGCAGGAGGAGAGGCGGCTTACGATGGCCATGATGCGGGATACGATGCGGGGGGTTGCCCGCCTCAGGCAAGCCTATAGGCGCTATCGGGTCGAGGCACGCCTGCCCAATCCGTCTATCCGGGTGCTTGTCCGGGACGTACGCTCGGTGGGGCGCGCCCAAGCGTATCTAGGCTATGAGATGATCCCCTATCATCTAAAAGGCTATCGTGTGCTCGACGCGGCGCAACGGCATGTGTATCACCGCCTTGCGCGCGAAAACTGGATGCACAGGATGCGCGGTATGCACGGGTAAAGGCGCGCCGCGCTACCAGACACAGGATGACGCGGGCATTTTCCCGCGTCATCACTGTTCCGGGTGGTCGTGGTGTCACCGGTGACTCAGCGGTACTTGCTGTTCCTCTGGCGGCAGCGCGTCCCGGTGGGCGGGTCCCTTGCGTTCGCCGCGATGCATCCCGATAACGCGTCGCCGTTGCGGGTGCGTGACCCGGTGCCCGCCCTTTAGCCTGACGCTATCCCGATGCAGGACATTCATGCGCCAAGAAACCGATCATGTCGTTGTTTGCGAACCCGAAAAATGGCTGGACCGTCACGGCGACGAGCTGTATCGCCATGCTTATTTCCGGATCCGTGACGCGACGGCAGCAGAGGATCTTGTTCAGGAGACCCTTCTTGCCGCCTGGCGTGCTCGCGCCGGCTTTCGGGGCGCATCCCAGGAGCGGACGTGGCTCTACGGCATTCTGGAGCACAAGATCCAGGACCACAATCGCCGCAAGGCGCGAACCCCGATTCTGATCGACATCGACACGGACGCCGGGGACGTGAGTACCGACGAAGCCGCCTTCGCGGCAGATGGTTCGTGGGCTGTCGAACAGAAGTCCTGGGGATGTGATCCACAGGATGCCGTGGAGCGCACGGAATTTCACCGCGCCCTGCAAGATTGTCTCGAGGGGCTGCCCGAGAACCAACGAACCGCTTTCGTCTTGCGTGAGTGGCACGGCGAGGACATGTCCGCCTGCGCCACCGTTCTGGCCGTGACACTAAACCATCTTTCTGTGTTATTGCACCGCGCCCGATTGCAGCTTGCCCTCTGTCTTGGGCGCCGCTTCGCCTAAAGGGACCCTCTTTTATGATGAAGCACATTATGCCGTCTTGTTCTGACATTGCGCGACTGCTGTCTGCGGGATGCGAACGACCCCTTTCCTTCAGGGAACGCGTGGCCCTCAGGGTCCATGTTTTTTTCTGTGTGTCCTGTCGACGTTACGCCAGCCACCTGCGCTGGATGAAAGGCGCTTTTCGTCTTCTCCACCACAGAGAGAATGCGTTCTCTTTAAACGATGCGGCCAGGGCGCGCATACGCGATACCCTGAAAAACGCAGCTTCCCGCCTGAGCGACCACGATTAGCGGCGCCCCGGGCCGCACCCCGTGCTGCCGGGCAGGCCCGGCAGACCGGTTTGCCACACTCAGACAGGACCCCGGCGCAGCGAATCCAGGCCGGGGCCTGCTACACCTCAGAACCAGTGCAGACCCCAGTGACCGGCTGCCACGAGCATCAGTATGATCAGCGCCATCATCATTTTCTCATGAACACACAAGCCTCTGGTGGCACAGCACGACCCCTTTTTCTTGCACATCACCGACATGACAATCTCCTTGTAAGCGAAAAAACCCAAAACCGTTCTTCCGCCCCTTTAGTCGCCGCAACACCGCATTCCTTACACAAGCTCCCGTTCCCCGTACCGTGTTATGAAAGAAATGGTCCCGGCACATTGCATATGGGTTGCCCGCAGATGGTTGGTGAAGATTTCACTGGCCCGCAGGCCGGGGGCCAGGACGAACGCCGAATGCATTCTCAGACAGCCGGCATACTGTGCCCGGCCAGAAGACGCTGTTGCCGCGCAAAGCACCGCGCCCTGTAGCCCTGGCCCCCTCATCACGTCTCGGCGTGATGAGGGGCCGGCATGCGGACGGGCTCCCGCGGCCTGCGTTAGGGCCTTGTCCCTGATATCGCCTCTCGCATCCCTGAATGCGCGCTTGCGCGCCTCCCTGGGTCTTGTCCGGATCTGCGCGGGGGTCAGTCAGACGACTTTTTTCTTATGAAGGGCGGTGGTTCCCGGTCCAGCCCCTGCCGGTCGCGATGTCCACCGAAGTGCCTTCTGGCGCCCGCAGCCGGCCACGGCCTTCTCCGTAAAGCCGTCGTGCGCCGCTACCTTCGGCCGCTTACCCCGCCCCCAGGATTGCCGCCAAAGGGAGGCGGCGACTATTGTCATAGGGGTGGCCGCGCCGTCCTCCGCAGAAAAACCCCGGGGTGCGACGTCCATGATGGCAAATCGCCGCACCTTTGTAAGAATCCGTCGTGCGTTTCGACTAACATGACGGATCCCCTCAAGGGGCCTCGCCAAAGCGGCCGTGCTCGGCCCGGCCAAAGCTGCTTAGCGAAAAGCTTCCACTACGACAAACAGGATAATAAACATGACTATTCGCACCACACACACTAACAGCTGGATTCACCGCGCGGCTCTCGGCGTCCTGGTTATAAGTTCAGTGTTGGCGCCGCCGACCTTCGCGGGCGAGGGACATTTCGTGCGGGTCGTTTCACGCCATCCGTTCGCGGGCACCGTCGGCGCCCTGAAGAAGGCCGTGGCGCGCAATCACATGATGGTGATGGGGCAGGTCAATCAGAGCAAGGTTCTTGCCATGACGGGCCTGCGCCTTCAGGGCGAGGCCTTTCTCGTAGGAAACCCTGTAATGGGCAAAAACGCGTTCCGCGTGGATCCTGCAGCGGGCGCGGTGTTGCCGGCGCGAATCTATGTCTGGACACAGGGTGCCAACACCTACATTGGCTACTTCGAGCCATCCTCTCTCCTCACGCAAATTTCACCCCGCCTCGGCATGATGGGTGGCTTGCTGAACAAGAAGTTTGCCAGGGTTGCCCGCGAGGCGGCGCGGTAAAAGCCCAAGAAACACAGGCTGGGACGCGCGACGCCGCTTGCCTTCAGGGTATCGGCAACTGGCATCATCGGCCTGCGCACCCGGGGCGACATCGCCGTCGGGCCGGCAGTTGCCATCCGGCTTGCGATTGCGGCCATCGCGCGCGGGGCCGGCCGGCACAACCTCGGCGCCACCGTGCGGCTGGCTCCCTTCGCCGGCATCGCCGGTACGGTGGTCATGGAGGTGGTGGGAATAACCGGCTTTCGTGTCGCCCCTGGCATGCCTGGTTCTTTACCGATGCCGCTTGGCGTGCTGCTGACAAACCGGTTCATGGCAGGGCCGAACCGGGTCTTGAACCTGATAGGCCGGGAAGATCATTTCGGGAACGGCATCGGTCTTGCGTTCATCGACTTCGCCGCCTCGGGCCGCCAACGCTGGTGGGCAGGTTTTCTCTGCGCCCTGAGTGTCGCCACCCTCTTCATGCTGCGCCCCGAGATGATGTTCCGGGCATCAACCTCTTTGATGCAGGATTGCCGGCCGGTGAAAGTTCCCGTGACGGGACTGCGCATTGCTTCCTGACCATGGTCGAAACCCTGGCTAGAAGCCGGCTGCTTTGCGCGACGCAGGTGTCGCGCGCCGGCGCTGTGGCATCGGATCTTGCTCTCGCCCCCTGCGCCCAGTCGTCATGGCTTATAACGCGGAAGATCCTTAAAAGAACATGATCGCCCCTGTTGATCACCGATCCGGCAGGATGTGTACGGATCCCGCATGGCGTTGGGCGATGTGTATATAAAAATCACCCTGACCGGCGACGTGTTGACCGTGTCGTTCAAGGGCCGGACCATGCAGCGTCCCGTACGTCGCAGTACGGCTGGATTTCTGTCTCGCGCCGATCAAATCGGGTGATTGCCCCCTCAGTTGTCGTCTCTGCTGAAACTCGCCAGACAACACCGCACAACACCTTCGCGCATCACCTCCCGGCCGGCATAGCCCGCCGATAGCTCCGTCGCTGCCGCCGCCTCGCGCTCGCCAATCAGGGCGCAGCCTTCAGGCGGAAGTGGCACCGGCACGTCGCGGGTTGTGCCAGGAACCGTCTCCCACAATCAGTGTGTCCGCCTGTTTTGGCCCCCAGGTGCCCGGCTTGTAGGGGTGCGCGGGATAGTGCGTTTTCAAGACCGGCTCTACCACCGCCCAGGCAGCTTCTATCGCATCCTCACGGGTGAAGAGTGCGCCATTACCGGCCATCGCATCCCCCAGAAGCCGCTCATAGGGTGTTTCTTTGTTCGACTGCTCGTTCAACAGGTACAGTTCCCGCTGGTCGCCGACGAACTCCTTGCCGGCACGCTTGACCCGTGCCGCAATGGCGACTTCCGCGTTCGGGGAAAGCCGGAAACGCAGGTAATTGGCATGTCCATCCACCGGCGCAGAATCATCGAACAACCTTTGCGGAGGTGGCTTCAACTCCACCAGCACCTCGGCCGCCGAAGTCGCCAGGCACTTGCCGGAACGCAGATACCACGGCACGCCCTGCCATCGCCAGGAATCGATAAACAGTCGCAGGGCACAGAACGTCTCGACGTCCGATCCGCTTGCCACTCCCGGCTCTTTCCGGTAGCCCACGTACTGGCCGCGCACCAGGTCCTCTGGCTGCAAGGGGCGCATGGCCCGGAACACCTTGGCCTTTTCGCTCTGAACGGCCCCATAGCCCTGGTAGGCCGGCGGCTCCATCGCCAACAACGCGGTAACCTGGAACATATGATTCTGAATAACATCGCGCAGACAACCGGCGCTTTCGTAAAACCTTCCGCGACCCTTTACACCGAAATCCTCCGCCAGGGTAATCTGGATGCTGGCCACATAATTACGGTTCCAGATCGGCTCGAGAAACGAGTTGGCGAAGCGGAAATAGAGGATATTCATGATCGCCTCTTTCCCGAGATAGTGATCAATACGGAAAATCGAGTCTTCTTCAAACGCCGATCGCGCAATACGATTGAGCGCCCGCGCCGAAGCCAGATCGCGCCCGAACGGCTTTTCTATGATAACCCGCGCCTGCTCCGACAGCCCGGAAGAGCCAAGCCCTTCGATGACCTTCGGGAAAAGTGCGGGGGGAATGGCCAGATAATGCGCGGGACGCCGCGCAGTACCAAGCGCCTGTTTCAGGGCCTTGAATGTCTCGGGGTCGTTGTAATCACCCCCCACGTACTGCAGCAGGGAAAGAAGGCGGTCGAAAGCGGCGCGGTCATCGATCTTGCCTGCTTGTCTGATGCTGTCCCTCGCCCGTTTCCGCAGTTGCGGCAGACTCAGCTGCGAGCCCGCCACGCCCACCACCGGTACGCTGAGCGCACCCCTTCTGACCATCGCATAGAGCGCAGGAAAGATCATTTTGTGCACAAGATCACCCGTTACACCAAAGATCACCAGTGCATCCGCCGGCGTCCTGCGGTCAAGGACAGGGGCCACCTCAGGGCTTGCCTTTCTTTTCTTCGTGTCCACCAAATTGTTTCCTCATTGCAGACAGGACCCGGTTGGCATAATCGGCATCGCCGCGCGAAGAAAAACGCTCAAACAGCGCCGCGCTGATAACTGGCGCCGGCACGCCCTCGTCGATGGCGGCCAGTGCCGTCCAGCGTCCTTCGCCCGAATCCGACACACGCCCCGAAAACCCGGCGAGACCAGCATCCTTGACCAGTGCGGCTGCAGTCAGGTCGAGCAGCCAGGACGCCACGACGCTCCCACGTCGCCAGACTTCCGTAATCTCGGGCAGATCCAGATCATACTGATAAAATTCCGCGTTGCGCATGGGCGCGGTCTCGGCATCGCCATCGCGCGAGCGCTTGCCGACATTGGCATTGCGGAGAATATTCAGGCCCTCCGCATACGCGGCCATCAGCCCATATTCGATTCCGTTGTGAACCATCTTGACGAAATGTCCGGCACCGTGCGGACCGCAGTGCAGATAGCCCTGATCTGCGGTGCCTGCAGGCTTTTCCCGACCCGGCGTCGGAGTTGCCGCGCCAACACCCGGAGCAAGCGTGGCGAAAATTGGATCAAGGTACTGAACGATGTCCTTCTCGCCGCCGATCATCAGGCAATAGCCGCGCTCGAGTCCCGCGATGCCACCGCTGGTACCCACGTCCACATAATGCAGCGCGCGCTTTTGCAATTCATAAGCCCGGCCAATATCGTCGCGGTAGTAGGAATTGCCACCGTCGATGACGATGTCTCCTGCTTCGAGCAGCGGCACGAGCTCTGCTAGCACCTCATCTACAACCGTCGCCGGCACCATCACCCAGACCACACGTGGCTTGGTCAGACGAGCGACAAACTCGTCAAGAGAGTTTGTGCCAACGGCACCTTCGCTGCTGAGCGCCTTGATGGCATCGGGATGACGGTTGTAGACCACGCATTGGTGTGCCCCCCGCATCAGTCGCCGCGCCATATTACTGCCCATACGCCCTAAACCCATCATGCCAATCTGCATCTCTAGGCTTCCTTGTTTGACGTGGGTAAGTCCGACCCCGCCCGCTACCGCGCTGCTGCCGCTAGAGCCGATACCGAGGGCAGGGTCCTACGAAAACACAGTTTCCGGCGTCATGCCCATGATCGATCGTGAGGCATCGCACGATATCCACTCCGCCCACGTGAGCCTGGTCCGCATCGGTAACAGGGCATGTGGAGTCCTGGTCATGCGCGGCCCGCCTTGTTCAGGGGTGCCATCGGCTATTCCGGATTGGCTGTCACGTGTTCTAAACCGCAGGCGGCAGCTTGTCCATCCGCTTCAGGGAGAGCACTAGTGTAGCCCTCCGTTCTGTTTGGCACCAAACCGCCGATCGGCCGGGATTATCTTGCGTGGGACGCTGCCCGTCCCGGCAGCCCGGATGAGCGGCCTTGGGTTTCGTTGTGCGCGGCTGTGTATTCTTCAATGGGGGTCGTGAGTTGGGGCACGCTCACCGACACCCGCACAATGAGCGGTGGCGCCGGTGGCAATACGAACTGGAATTTCCTGGGCGACGGAGACGGCATCGTCGTGGCGGCGGGGGCGCCACGATTGATAACACGACGACCGCCTGATCAAAGGCGGCCCCCGGCTGCTTGTCACCGGCGCGGGCGATCAGGGCACCACCGGCGGATCGGCGATTGGCGACGCGGTCGCCCCGGCCGACGCGGTCGGTTTCTCGGGGGCGGCAACTCCCTGAAACTGCTGGCGGGTTCCACGCTGACTGCCAACGTGGCCAGCACCTCAGGGTGCCGCGAATGGGGGTGACACCTTACAAGATGTCGCCCGGATTTGTCTGTTACCCATAACGGGGCCGGCTTTTCTTCAACCCGAGCGTGGCGGCCGCACCCAATGGCGAGGTGGTTAATATGCGGGTTGGCACGCAGGCCGGATACGCCGCATCCTGAACCCATTTTGGTGCCAAAATGGTCGGACATACAATGCCCGCCACGCTAACCTCGAAAAACATCCCCGACGAGGTCTACAAGCGCCTGAAAGCAGCGGCAGAGGCACATCGTCGTAGCGTGAACAGCGAGGCCATCGTCTGTCATGCCCCGATGGCCAGGTCAAACTGCCCCACTTGTGGCCGGGCAAACTGCTCCAGGCAGGACAATGGAATTATGACGCCTGTTTGGGCGTGAATGCTATACGGGCTGCGGCCTCCTTCAGCTCAAGGAATTCGCTCAGGGCGATCACCGCCTCGTCGGGCAGATCGCGGAAATCGATGAAGCCCGGTTCTTCGCCATGCATGGTGGCACTCCTTTGGGCTTCAGGTCAGTGGGCAGCCCGCGCACGGCGCGGATGGGCCGGCCGTAGACCTCGAGGTAGAGTTTCTCGTCCAGGGTCATGATCTCCTGGCGCGCGGCGCTCATCAAAAGCTCCGAGCCCATGCTGGCGAGGATGCGGTAATTGCCGGCGGCATGATCGACGAGGGTTGCGCGCAGCCCCTCTGTCATGAGGCCGCCGTTGCCGGCGCAGGCGAGCAGATGGTCGAGGGCCGCCGAGAGTTCCTCGCGGGTGGCCGCCTCCAGGCCCAGGCGCGTCCTGATGCGCGAACCCAGGGGAACGAGCTCCTCGCGCTTGAGCTTCTCCAGAAGCCTTCCGTCGCCCGCGAGCACGACGGTAAGCCACGACTGGGACTCGAAGCGGGCGCTGGCGAGCAGCCGCAGCTCGTTTAGCACCGCAGGACTCATCTCCTGGGCTTCGTCGATCAATAACACCGAGCGTCTTATGGTCGATCCCAGGTGATCGAGCCAACGGCTGCGCAGCGCCTGGAAACCGCCCCACCGGTTTGAGATACGAATGGCGACACCGAAGATGTCGCCGGGCTCGCGATACCGGAGGTCCCCTGCGGGGAGAAGTCCGAGAGGTTGCTGCTCGGATGGTGGACGACGCCGACGGCGAGATCGGCCAACCGAGAGTATGCACTCCATAAACCGCACCCTCCCCACGGTCGCTTTCGCTCTGTAGTCTCTTTCTTTAGGAGGGCGGCAAGATCGAGCCAGACGGGACGATGCAGGAGACGGCAGGTGGAGCGTTTACGTGGCGGATCGGCGAAGTGTCGGATCGGAGGCACGCTTCAGGGGCAGCAAGGCCTCGAGGTCGTCGATGGTCCGGGCCCCGGGAAGATCGGTGAAGATAAGGTTCACGGCGTCTTGGCCGCCGACCCCTTCTGTGGTTACGCTTTCGTGTTTCGCAACAAGCGCGGCGATCGTTTAAAGCTCCTGCTCTGGGATGGTCTGGGATTCTGGCTTTTGTATCGGCATCTCGATTCCTCGCAACAAGAAAAAGTGAGCGCTGTACCATGTGTAGACATGCGATTTCGTTGCGGGCGGCCGTGGAGTTTCACCCCGAATGCCCGCAGCTACATCGGTGTGAGCAAAGCGCTCGGGAGGACCACCGTCGTGCGAAGGCAACTCCGCGCCCAACCCGATCACGGAAGTCACCTAGCCTCTTTGGTGTTCCGTCCGGTCTGCCTCGCCCTTCGTGCTGGTAGCGCTGGTACGCGATACGGCGGGGCTTTCATTCCGGATGACAAGCAAAGCGTCCTGGAGTATCCGCTGGGTACACCAACGAATAGCTGGACAGTTCCCCGCAGAGAGACGCCTGATGCCCAAGACGTTACCTCGCAAATCGAAATCATATATTTCATAATGCAATGATGAGTAGGCGTCGAATCAAACCGCATGGTACGGAGGCACTGGACCGCCAAGCGGCGGTGGCATTGATCGGGTCGCGGCAGGTTGGTAAGACCACGCTGGCGCGGGATATCGCGGAAGAACGGGGAGCGTTGTAACTCGACCTGGAGGATACGGACGATCGGGAGAAACTGGCCAGTCCGGCGCTGTTTCTCAGGCAGTATGAGGATCGGTTGGTCGTGCTCGACGAAATCCACCGGGTGTCAGAGCTGTTCCAGACGTTGCGGGGCCTGATCGACCAGGGTCGCCGAAAGGACAAGCGGACGGGGCGGTTTCTGATCTTGGGGTCGGCTTCTATTCATTTGTTGCGCCAGTCTGGCGAGAGCTTGGCCGGGCGGATTGAATATATAGAAATGGAGCCGCTCGACGTTACGGAAGTCGGAGGAAAGGGGGGCGTCTGCGATCAGTTATGGGTTCGCGGTGGCTTTCCCGACAGCTATTTGGCAAAGTCCAACCCGGACAGCCTGAAACTACGCAAAAGTTTCATCCGGACCTACCTGGAGCGGGACGTGCCCCAGTTCGGTCCCCGCATCCCAGCCGAAACGCTGGGGCGCCTGTGGACGATGCTGGCGCACGAACAGGGCACGCTGTTGAACGCCTCGCGGTTCGCGGCGGGGTTATCCCTGACCGCACCGACGGTGACGAAGTACATCGATCTGTTGGTGGGTCTGCTATTGGTGCGGCGGCTGCAGCCCTTGCACGCAAATATCGGAAAGCGCTTGGTGAAGTCACCCAAGGTCTATGTGCGGGACAGTGGTGTCGCGCACGCGTTGCTCGGGATTGGGGATTACAATGAACTGGCCGGTCATCCGGTAATCGGGCCGAGCCGGGAGGGGTTTGTGATTGAAAATCTGCTTTCGGTCGCACGAGATCGGACAAGCGCCAGCTTTTACCGAACTTCGGCGGGCGCCGAGATCGACCTGGTCCTGGATTTGCCCGGCCGCGCCGGACGCTGGGCGATCGAGATCAAGCGTGTGCTGTCGGCCAAACCGGGTAAGGGGTTTTACGAGGGTCGCAAAGACATCCATCCGAACAGAAGTTTCGTTGTCTATGCCGGCACAGAGCGTTACCCAGTTTCGGAGGAAGTACAGGCAATCGGCGTCCTCGACATGGCGGAGATGCTTCTCGATCTGAGTTAAGAAGGGCGCTCCGCCATCCGGATCTGCCTCTACCTTGCGGTGTCCGGGCGTCATGAACGGGCATTTCGGCCGACGCTCAAACGTAGCCACCCCCCCACCCACATCGCGGCTGATTCGGTTGCCCCTTTGGGTTGGGGGGCGTGTCGATGTCCTTGCACGTGGCCTGCCCCCGCAAACGGGGTTATTCACGGCCACCCGCCCGGACCTGCGCTTCCCGCGGACTACGCGCTCTCGCTACGCTCTCCATGGCGCATAGCGATTAAGCGGGATCGCTGTATATGTCCCGCTGGGGTTGCCGACGTTGACAGCCACATGGCCACTGCATAAACTAGTCAACAACTAGTTTATGGCGTAGCAGGAGGTGCGCAATGCCCGAAATCGGCGCTTATGAGGCGAAGACGCATTTGTCCGAGATCCTAGATCGGGTGCGCAAAGGGGAGCGGTTCATTATCACCAAGCATGGGCAGGCGGTGGCGGAGTTACGATCGGTGGCGACCCAGGGCTTGGAAGAGCGGCGCGCGGTTGTGGCCCGCATGAAGGCATTTCAGGCCACCCATGACCTAGGGGATGTCTCTTTGCGCGAATTAATCGACGCAGGGCGTAAATACTGATGGCCTTTGTCGCCGATGCCTCTATGACACTGGCCTGGTATCTGCGCGATGAAGACGCTGAATCCGCCAATCGGGTACGTGAGCGATTGTTGGGGGAGGGTATTTGTGTCCCCGCCCATTGGGCGCTGGAGGTCTGCAATGCCCTGCTTGTCGCCACGCGGCGTGGTCGCATCACTATCCAGGAAATGGGTGAACTTCTACCGGACTTGCGTCTGTTGCCGGAGGCCGTTGACCATCAGACCGACGCGGTTGCCTGGTCGACCACGTTAGATATTGCAAAGGTCCATGGGCTGACGTTGTACGACGCGGCCTACCTCGAGCTTGCGCTAAGGCGCGACCTGCCACTTGCCACGTTAGACAAAAGGCTTCATGACGCCGCCATTGCCGCGGGCGCCGCCATCGTGCCTGAGATGCAAAAAAGATCATAAAACCTTAAGCGACGGCAATGGTTTCCCGTCCGCGTCCGGGTTCCTATGGCTCACGTCTTCGTAAGGGTGGGCCATGTGCTGAGTATTTGCCCGCGCAATCCCTCTCAAGATCTTGCTGCTGATTTGCTGGTTAGAACGGCTCGGCAGCTCAGTGAAGCGACCAAAGACGGTTCGCTGCAGGAGATTTGTCATGACAACCAAACCTAAGGCACGTCTGAACTAACATCCCATTTCGACAAGTGCAGGATGCCGAAGCGAGGTTTTGCCAGGGCGGGAAGGCAAAACGCACCATTCCGCACTCCGATGGGCTTTGTTTGGTCGTTCGCGAGGCCTTTTGTGGCGTGAAACCCGATTTCCGGACGCACTACGCCCTTATGGGTCGCAAGAGCCGTCGGCGAACAAGGTACAGGTTGGCCAACGCGCAGGTGACAAAGAGCCGGTGGGCATTCTTCTCAA
>JAJYHH010000002.1 GCA_021784845.1 Pseudomonadota bacterium | reverse complement strand
TCCAGAGGATAGTTGCCCATTGACCTGAATCAAAAATGGCGTTCCGTGTTCGGTTTGGATCGCAGGGGCACTACGGCGGATGCCGCAGCAGAGCCTGTCGCGGCCGACAGGAGGCGGTGAGATGACACGGACGGGATCGAAAACATGGCGCACGCTCCCTGTGCACCCAATGCACCCACTGCAGACCGGTGATCTGGCGATGGCGTAGTAAGAATGTCGCCAGACCCTCAAATACGTCCGGCAACGCAGGTCCGGCTCAGTCGCCCCGGTTGCCTCTGCCCTGCCATTTTTTCGCTCCCCCGCTGCCAGACAGGCGCGACCAATCGGCTGGGATCGGCCCAAAAACTGCTGCGCGCAGCGTAGACGAATGCTGATGGTACGGCGCCCTTTGGGTGCACCCGTTGACCTTCGTCAATCCCGGCGCACGCGACCTTTCCTGTGCGACATGTCATACCGGGTAATTCCCTTCATCCAGACAGGTTCCCGGTCCCGGCAGGGTTTGCCGGCCCCGGGCACAACGCCGGCGCCGGCTGGATCCGGGGGTTGCCCACGACGCCGTCGGTCGGCGGACGCCCGGACGACCACCCGCCCGCAGGCTGCGCGCCCAGAGCCGGTCCTGATCGAAACGGGCGGATCAGCCAGGCGTATTCCCGGCCTGACCATCCCAAGCGACGCGCGGGCCATCGAGAAGCAGTCAGGGCCCAGGGGCGGCCCGGGCCAATCACGCAGGCCTGGCCGCCGCGCGGCGGTCACCTCTCTTCGACCACCCGGGCGCATCACGCGCACGAACGCCGCCTTGCGCCCGTGCCGGGTGCTCTGGCGCCACTGGTGGCCCCCCGGTTGCACCGCGCTACCCCACAAGAGGATGAAGCCCCGCAACCTCCCCGGCGGCACCGCAGAGATGATAGACTGGCGCATCGCCGGCCGGCGTCCGCGACGCGGTATCAACCGCTTGCTGGCCTGATCGCATAGTCAACGCAGGAGCGCGTCATGACCAATTCCCACTCCAGCTGGAGCCTGATCACCCGCCTCACACACTGGGGTCTTGCCGTCACCATCAGCGCGCAGCTCGCATCGGGTCTGCTGGTCGCCGATCCGCACACACGCCTTTACTTCTATTTTCATGAATATGATGGACTGGCCGCGAGCGTCTTCATTCTGATGGCGTGGTTGTGGGCGTACGCCGATCAGGAAATCGGACTGCTGTTCCCGTGGAATGCAGCCGGCATGGCTGCGGTCAAGGCCGACATCCGCGCCCTCCTGCGCAAGAAGACACTGCCACCAGGCGGGCAGACCATCGGGCTTGCGAGCTTCGGCCACGGACTGGGCCTGCTGGCCGTCACGGTCATGGCGATCAGCGGCGTCTGGATCTTCTTCATCATCCCGGGCGGGCACGGCGCCCAGGCGGCCTCCACCGACTTTCGGGCCTTCATGGAGGTGAGCGCCGTGCATACCTTCACGTCCTATCTGGTCTGGCTCTATCTAGTCGGGCATATCGGCTTTGCGGTGGCCCATCAGAGGGAAGGGACGCCGATCTTTCGCGGCATCTTCTGGCGCCCCGCCAAAGGCGCCAAACACTAAGTCGTCCGCGCAGGGACCGGCATTCCCGAAGCCGGATGGGACCGGTCAGACCACCCGCCGCGCCGCTTCAGTGCATCGGTTGGCGCCCGCGCCCGGACGCGCCCACTTTTCCTCGCCCTTGTACCTTCTAGAGGCCGCGCCGCGACGCCGGGGGGCGACACCGCCCCTTCGGCCCCGGCCGACATACCCTGTTTGCGGAGAATGCCGGGATGACGCGCCCTTTGGGGGCGCACGGGACGCCGTGGCGCGGCTCACCCAAGGACAATGCACCTGAACCGGGCGCTCAAGACTGGTGTTGGTGCCTTCGCACCGTAAGGCCCGACTCCGCCCTCTTAGCCTATGCCACCGAGTGCCGCCCGGCACACGGAGATCAGGGAGCCCACCCAGGGGGCCAGCGCAATCATGGCCGCGCCATTGGCGCTCAGGATCCAGCGCAGATCCCGCGCCGAACGCAGCGGCGCCTTATCGGTAGCCGCGTCGAAATACATGAGCTTTACGATTCGCAGGTAGTAGAAGGCGCCGATGACCGAAAACACGACAGCGGCGATGGCCAGTCCATAGAAGCCAGCGCCCACGGCGGCCCCGATCACGGCAAGCTTGGCGTAAAAACCGATCGTCGGAGGAATCCCGGCCATGGCAAACATGAACAGAAGCATCATGAAGGCATACCAGGGACTCCGTTGGTGCAACCCCTTCAGGTCCTCGAGACGATCGGCTTCGAAACCCCGCCGTGACATGAGAATGATCACGCCGAAACCGCCGAGCGTCATCAGGGTATAGACGATCGCATAGAACATCGCGGCTGCATAACCACTGCTACGGGCGCTCACGATGCCAAGCAGCAAGAACCCCATGTGCGCGATCGTCGAATAGGCCAGCATGCGCTTGGTGTTGGTCTGGGCGATGGCGACCATGTTGCCGATTGCCATCGACAGAACGGACAGAAGCACCAGCATGTCCTGCCAGCTTGCGACAAGGCCGTGCAGACCGGCGATGAGAAGACGCATGAACAGGGCAAAAGCAGCGATCTTTGGCGCGGCACCCACAAACAGCGTGACCGAGGTGGGCGCCCCCTCGTACACGTCAGGAATCCACATGTGGAACGGCACGGCGCCCAGCTTGAAGGCGAGCCCGGCGACAACGAATACCAGTCCGACCGTTGCCACCAGATTGCCCGGCGCAAGCGTTGGGAGGGCACGGGCCACGGTGGCGATCTCGAGACTGCCAGTCGCGCCGTAGAGCATCGACAAGCCATAGAGGAGCAACCCCGACGCCAGGGCGCCCAGAACGAAATATTTCATCGCCGCCTCGCTCGCCCGGCTCGAATCCCGCTCAAGCGCCACCATCGCATAGAGACTGAGCGACATGAGTTCAAGTCCCAGATAAAGGGCAATGAAATGCGCGGCGCCGACCATGACGCACATTCCGACCACCGCAAGGAGTCCGAGCACGAAATACTCGCCCTTGAAAAGACCTCGCTCGGCAATGTAGTCACGGGAATAGGCAAGCACAATGATCGTCAGCAGGCAGATGAACTCCTCGAGCACCCGCGTCAGGCGATCGGCCACGAACATCCCATGCATGATCACGCCGTCGAAGCGCTCGTGCGCGGTGAGAAAGGCCGCGCCCACAAGCGCCATCTGTGACAGCCAGTAGAGCAGCGTTGCGCGCCGCGGCGGCAGAAAGACCTCCGCAAGGAGCACCGCGCAGGCCATGACGAGGAGCAGAATCTCGGGCAGTACGGGTCCGATATGCAGCATGACGACGGTTTCCTATGGAGTGCCCGCGAGCGCGACACCGGGGCGCGCCAGCAAATGATGAAGGGAGGCATGCATGACCTGCAGCAGGGGCTGCGGCCAGACGCCAAGCAGGAGGACGGCTACGGCCAGTATGGCCAGAAAGGCCGTCTCGCGGGGGCTGACATCCTGCAGGCTGTCGACTGTCGCCTTCGTGACGGGTCCGAATATCACCCTCTTGTAGAGCCAGAGCGTGTAGGCCGCCCCCGACAGCAGGGTGATCGCCGCGAGCACCGCATACCAGATGTCTACCTTGAACGAGCCCAGGATCACCATGAATTCGCCGACGAAGCCGGAGGTGCCCGGCAGACCCGAATTGGCCATGGCAAAGAGCATCATCAGCGCGGCAAACACAGGCATGCGGTTGGCGACACCCCCGTAATCGCGGATCTGGCGCGAATGCAGCCGGTCGTAGAGGACGCCCACGCACAGAAACAGCGCCGCCGACACGAATCCGTGGGAAATCATCTGCACCATGGCGCCGTTGGCGCCGAGACTATTGAACAGGAAGATACCCATCGTCACAAAACCCATGTGCGAAATCGACGAGTAGGCGATCAGTTTCTTCATGTCCTCCTGCACCAGCGCAACGAGGCCGATATAGACGATGGCAACGAGCGAAAGCGCGATCATCATGCCCGCGAGTTCATGGCTTGCATGCGGCACGATTGGCAGACTGAAACGCAGGAAACCGTAGGTACCCATCTTCAGCATGATGGCAGCCAGCACCACCGATCCCCCCGTTGGCGCCTCCACATGCGCATCCGGCAACCAGGTGTGCACGGGCCACATCGGTACCTTCACGGCAAAGGCGATCAGGAACGCAAGGAATATCCAGATCTGTGTGGGCTCGCGAAGCGGCAGATCATAAAGTGACGTAATGCGGAAGCTGTCGCCCGCATGGAAATAGAGATACAACAAGGCCACCAGCATCAACACCGACCCGAGGAAGGTGTAGAGGAAAAATTTGATGGTGGCGTACACGCGATTGGGCCCGCCCCAGATGCCGATGATCAGGAACATCGGGATCAGCATCGCCTCCCAGAACACGTAAAAAAGCATGGCGTCGAGGGCGCAAAAGACCCCGATCATCAGTCCCTCCATAATCAGGAAGGCCGCGAAATACTCCGCCACGCGCTCCTTCACGCCAGACCAGCCCGCGATCACGACGATGAGGCCAATGAGGCTCGTCAACAGCACGAGCGGCAGCGAGATGCCGTCGATCCCCAGCGCATAGTAGACGTGAAACGCCGGTATCCAGGGTCGGATGTCCACAAACTGCATGGCGGCCGTACCCCGTTGAAATTCCGTCCACAAAGGCAGCGTCAGCAGAAAGGTCGCAAGCGACCCAAGCGCCGCAAGCGGCCTCACAAGCCGCGGAAAGCGCCCCCCCGCAAACAAAATCAGGAAACCGACCGCGATCGGGGTCCAGATGACAAGACTCAGGGCCAGGTGATCGTAAGCGGCCATGGCGGTCATGATCCGTGCCGCAGGAAAAAGGTCATGAGCACAAAAAGCCCCACAATGATCGCAAATGCGTAATGATAGATGTAGCCTGACTGCAACCGCCGCAGCCGCAGCGCAAGCCGCGCAACCAGATGCGCCGTGCCGTTGACCAGCAGGCCATCGATCAGACGCACATCGCCCAGGCGCCAGAACAGCCGGCCCGCCCCGCGCGCGGCACGCGCGAAGCCATCGATATACACGGCATCAAAGCCATACTTGTTCCACAGGATCGCGTACACGAGATGCCACCGCTGCGCAAGTCGCGCCGGCAGTGCCGGGCGGTACATATACAGGTACCAGGCGGTGAAGATACCGGCTAAGGCCAGATAGAGCGGCGGGGCCAAAAAGGCATCTCCCATGAAGGACAGGACGCCGTGGTAGTGCGCGGCAAGGGGCGCCAGCACATCATCCGCAGGCCGGACCGACAACGCCGCACCGAAATAATGGCCAAAGAGCAGCGGCCGGATCAGCAACACCCCGGCGATCGCAGCCGGGATGGCGAGCAGGATCAGCGGCACGGTGATCACCCACGGTGACTCGCGCAGATGGTCGCGCGCATGCTCATCCATGCGCGGTTCGCCATAGAAGGCCAGAAACAGCATGCGGAACGTATAGAGCGCGGTGACGAACACGCCGCCCAGGAGGGCGTAGAACGCGTACCCGGCTCCGGGCAGCGCCGAATGGGACACCGCATCGATGATGGCATCCTTCGAAAAGAAGCCCGCGAAGGGCGGGATGCCGGCAAGCGCCAGCGATCCGATCCACGTCGTGATGAACGTGATTGGCATATACCGGCGCAGCCCGCCCATTTTGCGCAGATCCTGCTCATGATGCAAAGCGACAATGACGGAACCGGCCGCAAGGAACAGAAGGGCTTTGAAAAAAGCGTGGGTGACCAGGTGAAAAATGGCGGCGGCGTAAGCCGACGCGCCCAGCGCCGCAGTCATGTACCCGAGCTGGGAGAGAGTTGAATACGCAATCACGCGCTTTATGTCGGTCTGGATTATGCCAAGGAGCGCCATGAAAAATGCCGTGCTCGCGCCGATCACCAGGACGACTGTCCGCGCCATCGGCGAAAGCTCAAAAAGCGGCGACATGCGTGCCACCATGAAGATTCCCGCAGTCACCATGGTCGCCGCGTGGATCAGCGCGGAAATCGGCGTCGGACCCTCCATCGAATCCGGCAGCCACACATGCAGGGGCATCTGCGCGGATTTGCCCATGGCCCCGACAAACAAAAGCAGACAGATGACCGTCATGAGGTGCCAGGACACACCCGCGGTGATCGGCAAAAGCGC
>JAJYHH010000044.1:24907-27446 GCA_021784845.1 Pseudomonadota bacterium | reverse complement strand
AAGTCCTTGATTTATTGGCTCCCCGGGACGGACTCGAACCGCCGACCCGGTGATTAACAGTCACCTGCTCTACCGACTGAGCTACCGGGGATCGCAAGGTTGCGTATCCTACGAACCTTGCGTATCCCGGTCAAGCCCAAGAGCGGTCAGGCGCGTACCGCAGTGCTCCGTTCTCCAGCCAGGAAGCGACTGATACGCTGCAGGGCCGCCTGAAGGACAGGCAGGCTCGTTGCATAGGAGAATCGCACGTGACCGGGTGCGCCGAAGGCGGCGCCTGGTACCAGCGCGACACCGGCCTCGTCCAGGAGCCGTTCGGTGAGCGCCTGATCATCGGCCAATTCGAGCGACCGGAGCACGCCTGTGACCTCCGGAAAGAGGTAAAAGGTCCCCTGGGCAGGCCGGCAGCGCACTCCAGGCAAGGCATTAAGGTGTTCAATCAGCCAGTCGTGCCGCTCACGAAAGGCCTGGCGCATGGGCACCACGCAGCCTGTGCCACCGCGCAAAGCTGCCTCTGCGGCCACCTGGGCAATGGAGGCAGGGTTCGATGTGCTTTGCGACTGGACCTTGGTCATGGCGGCGATCAATTCCGCAGGACCGGCCGCGTAGCCGATACGCCAGCCTGTCATGGCGTAGGCCTTGGATACACCATTCAAAACGATCGTACGTTCCAGCAGGTCGGGGCAGACGTTGACGATATTGCAAAACGGCTCACTGCCCCAGCTGATGTGCTCGTACATGTCGTCGGTGGCGATCAGCGCGTGCGGGTAGCGGCGCAGAACCTCGCCAAGTGCCGCAAGTTCTGCGGCTGTGTAGACAGCGCCCGTGGGATTGGAGGGACTGTTCAAGACCACGAGTTTGGTCTTGTAAGTCATGGCCGCGTCCAGCGCTTCGGGCGTCACCTTGTAACCCTGTTCGAATGTGGTCGGTATCACCACCGGGAGGCCGTCGGCGATCAGGACGATGTCGAGATAGGACACCCAGTAGGGGGCCGGGATGACAACTTCGTCTTCGGGATCAAGCAGGGCCTGCGCGAGGTTATAGAAGCTCTGTTTCCCGCCCACCGACACGAGCACTTGCGATGTGGTAAAATCAAGCCGGTTCTCGGTGGCGAATTTGCGGACGACCGCGTCTTTGAGGCTTGGCATGCCATCGACTGCGGTGTATTTGGTAAAGCCCGCATGGATCGCCCCAATGGCGGCTTCCTTGATGAAGTCCGGGGTGTCGAAGTCTGGCTCGCCGACCCCGAGGTCGATGATGTCGTGTCCCTGGGCCTTGAGGGCCCGGGCCCGCGAGGTCACAGCCAGGGTGGGCGAAGGCTTGATGCGGCCGACGCGGCTCGAGAGAATCAGTTTAAACAAGTGCGGACCTTTTCAGGACATGGAACCACGCTCATAGTAAACCGAAAGCCGATGCAACCAAAGCGCGTTGCCGAACAACTTGAGATCGCCAGTGTCTACGCGCCGGCCGGTGACCAGCCGCGGGCGATCGAGGCCCTGGTCGAGGGTCTCCAGGCGGGGCTTGCCTTCCAGACACTGCTTGGGGTGACGGGATCCGGCAAGACCTTCACCATCGCCAACGTGATCGCCCGTGTCCAGCGCCCCGCCCTGGTGCTGGCCCCCAACAAGACCCTTGCCGCCCAGCTTTATGCGGAAATGCGGGACTTCTTTCCGCACAACGCGGTCGAGTATTTCGTTTCCTACTACGACTACTACCAGCCCGAGGCCTATGTGCCGGCCTCGGACACCTTCATCGAGAAGGATGCGGCGATAAACGAACACATTGAACAGATGCGGCTGTCGGCCACCAAGGCGCTGCTTGAGCGCCCGGATGCCATCATTGTCGGTACGGTCTCGGCTATCTATGGTCTGGGTGACCCGGCCGCCTATCACGCGATGATCCTGCATCTGAAAAAGGCCGCCATCATGGATCAGCGGGCGATCCTGAAGCGGCTTGCGGAGATGCAATACACCCGCAATGACATGGAGCTGCGGCGCGGCACCTTCCGGGTTCGTGGGGACGTGATCGATATTTTCCCGGCCGAATCGGAACAGTACGCCATCCGTGTGGGGCTTTTTGATGAGGTGATCGAGGATCTCGCCGAATTCGATCCCCTGACGGGTGAGGTCGTGAGCAGCCTGTCGCGGGCGACCATCTACCCAAAGTCCCATTACGTGACGCCGCGCACGACGGTGACCGCGGCCGTCGAGCAGATCCGGGAGGAGCTGCGTGAGCGGCTCGAGGTGCTGCGCGCAGCCGACAAGCTCGTCGAGGCGCAGCGGCTCGAGGAGCGCGCCCGTTTTGACATGGAGATGATGGCCGAGCTTGGCTACTGCGCCGGGATCGAAAACTATTCACGCTATCTGTCGGGGCGCGGCCCCGGAGAGCCGCCGCCGACGCTGATGGATTATCTGCCGAAGAACGCGCTGCTCGTGGTCGATGAAAGCCATGTCACGATGCCGCAGCTGGGCGGCATGTACCGGGGTGACCGGTCGCGCAAGGAAACGCTGGTCGAGTACGGTTTCCGCCTGCCGTCGGCACT
>JAJYHH010000044.1:0-24194 GCA_021784845.1 Pseudomonadota bacterium | reverse complement strand
CCGAACGGGATCCGGCGGCGGAGGATCTGTCGCCCGAACGCCTTGGCAAATTGTTGAAGAAACTGGAAAAGGACATGTACCGGCATGCCCAGAGCCTGGAGTTCGAACAGGCCGCCCGCCTGCGCGATCGCATCGCGGCGTTGCGACGCAGCGCGCTCGCTCCCGGTTCGGCGGAACGCCTGGGAAGTGCGTGAGCGGGCGGTTGTTTGGCGGCCGTTTCCTGTGGTAAGGTTCGCCACCCGAAGGCGCGTAGCTCAGTGGTAGAGCACTACCTTGACATGGTAGTGGTCGGTGGTTCGATCCCACTCGCGCCTACCATTATTTTCTGCAGGAACCGGCACGGTTTCTGTTTCAGGTGAGATCAGTCCCAGGATGCCAGTCATTACCTTGCCGGATGGGAGCCGCCGCGAGTACGCAGAGCCAGTGACGGTGGGCAGGGTCGCGGCCGACATCGGTCCGGGGCTCGCAAAGGCCGCGCTCGCCGGCCGCGTGGATGACAGGCTCGTCGACACAAGCCATGTCATTGATCACGACGTCCGCCTGGCCATCGTTACCGATCGGGACGAGGCCGGTCTCGACGTCATCCGCCATTCGAGCGCCCACCTGCTTGCGCAGGCGGTCAAGGATCTGTTTCCCGCGGCACAGGTGACCATAGGCCCCGTCATTGCCGACGGATTCTATTACGATTTTGCCTATCCGCCGGGATTTTCGCCCGAGGATCTGGTGCGCATCGAAGAGCGCATGCGCGAACTGGCGCGTGCCGACGCGCCTGTCAGGCGTGAGGTGATGGATCGCCAGAAAGCGATCGATTTCTTCAAAGGCCTGGGCGAGGAATACAAGGCCGAGATCATCCGCGACCTGCCGGCGGGCGAGGAGATCTCCCTGTACCGTCAGGGTGACTTCGTGGATCTGTGCCGGGGGCCGCATGTGCCGTCAACCGGACGGCTTAAGCACTTCAAGCTGACGAGTCTGGCCGGTGCCTACTGGCGTGGAGACTCGCGCAATCCCATGCTGCAGCGCATTTACGGGACGGCCTTTGCAAGCCGCGAGGCGCTCGAAGAGCATCTGCACAGGCTTGAGGAGGCTGCCCGTCGCGACCATCGCCGCATCGGCCGTGCGCTCGATCTCTTCCATATACAGGAAGAGGCGCCGGGCATGATCTTCTGGCATGATCACGGTCTGCGCATCTATCATGTCATCGAGCAGTACATCCGCGGGTTGCTGCGCGCTCATGGTTACCAGGAAGTGAAAACGCCGCAGATCATGGATCGCAGCCTGTGGGAGAAATCGGGTCATTGGGACAAGTTCCATGACGGGATGTTCACCACCACATCGGAAAAGCATGAATTTGCCATCAAGCCGATGAACTGCCCGGGTCACGTGCAGATCTTCAATCAAGGCCTGAAAAGCTACCGGGATCTGCCGTTGCGGCTTGCGGAATTCGGCTCCTGCCACCGCAACGAGCCATCCGGGACGTTGCATGGGCTGCTTAGGCTGCGCAATTTCGTGCAGGATGATGCGCACATTTTCTGCACGGAAGAGCAGATCCAGGGCGAGGTTGGTACCTTCATCGATCTCTTGCACCACGTCTACGCCGCCTTTGGTTTCCGCGAGGTGCTGGTGAAGCTCTCCACCCGGCCGGAAAAGCGCGTGGGACGCGAGGAGCTCTGGGACAGGGCGGAGGGGGCACTGGCCGAGGCCCTGCTCAGCAAGGGTCTTGCCTATGAGCTGCAGCCTGGCGAAGGCGCCTTTTATGGACCGAAGATCGAGTTTGCCCTGAAAGACAGTATCGGGCGCATCTGGCAGTGCGGCACCATCCAGGTGGACTTCGCCATGCCTGAGCGGCTGGGTGCCGCATACGTCGATTCGGGCGGCCACAAGGTGATCCCGGTGATGCTGCACCGGGCGATTCTGGGATCACTGGAGCGGTTCATCGGCATTCTGCTGGAGGAATACGCGGGGGCCCTGCCCCTGTGGCTGGCGCCGGTGCAGGCGGTGGTGTTGCCTATCGCCGATCGCCACCAGGCGACCGCGGCTGTGGTCGCAGGCGCCCTGCGGGCAGCAGCCGTGCGCGTCGAGTCGGACTTGAGAAACGAAAAGATCGGCTTTAAAATCCGTGAACACACGCTGCAAAAAGTTCCGTATCTGCTTGTCGTGGGTGACCGCGAGGCGCAAGACGGGACTGTTTCTGTCAGGACCCGTGAAGGAACGGACCTTGGGGTCATGACAGTGGAGGCCTTGGTGCAGCAGATTGGTGCAAAGGCTGCAAGTCCGGCTCATTCGGAGGAGTAGACCATAGCTCAAGAACGAGAGACGCGTCTGAATGCGCAGATCACCGCCCCACGGGTGCGCTTGATCGGTGCCGATGGCGTACAGGTGGGTGTTGTGTCCATCGTAGAGGCGCGGCAGACGGCGGAAACGGCCGGTCTGGATCTTGTGGAGATTTCGCCCAACGTGTCACCACCCGTATGCCGGATCATGGATTTCGGCAAATTCCAGTACGAGGAGAGCAAGCGCCGTCATACGGCGAAAAAGAAGCAAAAACAGATCCAGATCAAGGAAGTCAAATTCCGTCCCGGAACGGACATCGGCGATTACAGCGTCAAGCTGCGCAACCTGATCCGCTTTCTTGAGAACGGTGACAAGGCCAAGATCACGCTGCGTTTCCGCGGCCGGGAAATGGCCCACCAGGAACTGGGTATGGAGCTCTTGAAGCGGGTGGAAGCGGATCTTGCGGAATACGGGGTCGTCGAACAGCGTCCCCGGCTGGAAGGCCGTCAGATGGTGATGGTGGTCAATCCGAAGAAGTAGGCAGTCGTATCCGTTGTATCGGCAGCATGAGGTTGTAAGGGACCGTCCTGAAGCCAGGCCAAAGGCCCCGTTGGGGGTTGCTCAGGCGGGAAAACGACAAGAGCGCTCAGCGCAGAGGTGGTTATGCCAAAGGTAAAGTCGAATCGCGGCGCCGCGAAGCGATTCAAGAAGTCCGCGGGTGGCTTCAAGTGCCGTCACTCGCATCTGCGTCACATCCTGACGAAGAAGAGCACCAAGCGCAAACGGCAGTTGCGTGCCGATCGTTTCGTGCATCCATCCGATGTGGCCGGCGTCACGCGCCTGCTGCCGTACGCCTAAGGGGGGACGACTATGCCACGTGTCAAACGCGGTGTGACAGCGCGCGCCCGTCACAAGAAGGTGATGGCGCTTGCCAAGGGCTATCGGGGCGCACGCAAGAATGTTTACCGGGTTGCCAAACAGGCGGTCGCCAAGGCGGGACAGTATGCCTATCGTGACCGTCGTGACCGGAAGCGGCAGTTCCGGGCCCTGTGGATCATCCGTATCAACGCGGCCGCCCGTGAGTGCGGGCTGAGCTACAGCCGCTTCATGGAGGGGCTGCACAAGGCGTCCATTGCGGTGGATCGCAAGGTCCTGGCAGATATTGCCGTCGCCGACAAGGCGGCCTTTGCGGCCCTTGCGGAACAGGCCAAGGCGAGTCTCGGCGCCGCATAATGGCAGACGGTCCGATGACGGAACCGTTTGCCGTGGGCATTGAGCGCCTCCGTACGGAGGCGCTTGCCGCTTTGGGGTCCATCGGCGACACCACTGCCCTCGAGGCCTGGCGCATCCATTATCTCGGCAAGGGTGGCCTGGTCACAGAGGAACTGAAACGCATTGGTGGATTGCCCCCGGCCGAGCGTCCCGCTGCGGGTCAGGTCATCAATGATTTGAAACGCGTCCTGAACGAGGCCCTGGATGTCGCGCGCGCGACGCTGGAGGCTGCGGCGCAGGAGGTTGCGGCGGCGCGCGAAGCCGTCGATGTGACCCTGCCAGGGCGGGGCGTGGATATCGGTGTTGCCCATCCTCTTTCGGAGGCCATGGCGCGGATCGAGGCGATCTTCGTGGAGCTTGGCTTTACGGTCGCAAGCGGGCCCGAAATCGAAGACGAATTCCACAATTTCGAAGCCCTGAACATCCCGGCCCACCATCCGGCCCGGGCCATGCACGACACCTTTTACCTCGATAGCGGGCGGCTTTTGCGTACGCACACCTCGACTGTGCAGATTCGCTACATGGAGCACCACAAGCCGCCGTTTCGCATCATCGCGCCCGGGCGCGTCTATCGTTCGGATGCCCCGGATCCGACGCACAGTCCGGTGTTCCATCAGATAGAGGGTCTGGCGGTGGGGCCGGAACTGACGATGGGCCATCTGAAGTCGGTCCTGAAGACATTTCTGCAGGCGTTTTTCGAGCGGCAACTCGCTTTGCGCCTGCGGCCTTCGTATTTCCCTTTCACCGAACCGTCGGCCGAGGTCGACATCAGCTGTCTGCTGTGCGGAGGCAGTGGGTGCCGGGTGTGCAAGAACACAGGCTGGATCGAGGTGCTTGGCTGCGGCCTTGTGCATCCGGCGGTCCTTGCGCGGGTCGGCATCGATGCGGAGGCGCTCGGCGGTTTTGCCTTCGGCATGGGGGTCGAACGGCTGGTGATGCTGCGCGACGGAGTCCCCGATGTGCGGCTTTTCTATGAAAACGATCTGCGCTTTCTGAAGGGTATCGGCACATGCGCCTAAGCGAGGGCTGGCTGCGTGAGTGGGTGGATGTGCAGGCCGATTTTACGGAGATCGAGCGCTGCCTGAGTCTGGGCGGCTTCGAGATCGAGGAACGGGGGGCGGTGGGTCCGGATGCCGCGCAGGTGGTGGTCGGCCGGATCACCGCAGTCGCTTTGCATCCGGATGCGGAGCGGTTGCAGGTCTGCAGGGTGGATGTCGGTGACGGCGTTGACCGGACGATCGTCTGCGGTGCGGCCAATGCGCGGGTCGATCTGCGCGCTCCCGTGGCGCTGCCCGGGGCATGCGTAGGCGGCCGCGAGATCACCGTCAGCACGCTGCGCGGAGTGCGTTCCGAGGGCATGCTCTGCGGGGCGCAGGAACTCGGGGTCCTGGCCGAGGGTGGACTCTGGGAACTGCCGACGGATGCGCCCCCGGGCCTTGCGCTCACCGATTACATCGGCAAGGAACGGTTTCTCGATGTGTCGGTGACGCCCAACCGGGGCGATTGTCTGAGCGTGCAGGGGCTGGCCCGGGAGGTCGCGGCCCTCTGCGGGGGTCGCGTGCGCCCACCTCGCAACTACCGGCCGCGTCTTGGCGGCGAGGCACCGGAGGCTTCCGTTACGGCCTCGAGCGGCTGCAGCCACTACGGTCTGTGTCTTGTCGAGATGGGCCCCGGGCATGCATCGCCTTTTTGGTTGCGGGAACGGCTGCGCCACCAGCGGCAGAAGGCGCTCGGTACCGTCGTCGACGTGACGAATTATGTCATGTTCGACCGTGGCCAGCCGATGCACGGCTTCGATGCCGATGCCGTGATCGGCGCGGTGGAGGTCCGCTGGGCCGAGGCCGGTGAGGTGATCATGCTGCTCGATGGCAGTGAGCGGCATCTCGAAACCCACGATCTTGTCATAGCCGACCAGCAGGGGCCCCTTGCGCTCGCTGGCATCATGGGCGGCATGCGCGCGCGGGTCACGGCGCAGACGGTGCGTGTTTTGCTCGAAGCGGCCACCTTCGAGCCGGCGGTCGTGTCGCGTACGGCGCGGCGCTTTGGGTTGACCACGGATGCCGCCTTGCGCTTTGAGCGTGGCGTCGATCCCGAACTGCCGCTTGCGGCGCTTGCGCAGGCGGTCTGGCTGCTGCAGAAGGCCGGTGCGGTACGCGCAAGCATGCCGCGAGTCTGGCGGCTCGAGGACAAGGCGCCGGTGGGTGAGGGGATCGGGCTGCGTTTCAAGCGGATCGAATCACTGCTCGGCCTTGCCATGCCGGCGGCCGAGACCAGGCGGCTGCTGCGGCGGCTTGGCATGAGAGCGGTGCCCATCAAGGGCGGCTGCCAGGTGTGGCCACCCAGTTTCCGCTTCGACATCAAAGCGGAGATCGATCTCATCGAAGAGGTCGCCCGCGTTTATGGCTATGACAAGATTCCCGATCGCGAACTGCCGGTTGCTGCGGGGAGAGCGGCGGCGACTGCCGGCGTTTTCGCGCGGGCAAAGCGCCTGCTCATGGACCGCGGATACAACGAGGTCATGACCTTCAGTCTCGTCGATGCAGCCGACCAGGAAGCGCTCGGCTTTGCCGGCGCGGTGAATCTGCGCAATCCGCTGGCCGGACCGTGGGGGAGCCTGCGGCGGAGTCTGCTGCCTGGCCTTTTGCGGGTCGCGCAGTACAACCGCAACCGCCAGCAGACCCGTCTGCGGCTTTTTGAGTTGGGGCGCTGCTATGAGCCGCACGGCGGGGAGGTGCGGGAAGTGACGCGCCTTGGGGGGCTGATCCTCGGTCCGCGTTACCCCGAACAGTGGGCCAACCCGCGCGACATGGTCGATTTTTTCGATATCAAGGGCGACGTGGAGGCCCTGTGCCAGATCCTGGGGCTTGATCTCGCAACCGTTGCCCGGCCCGAGCCCTGTCTGCAGGCCGGCCAGTCGGCGGTGCTGGTGGCGGGCGAACAGGGAATCGGCACCCTGGGTGCGTTGCATCCCCGCGAGCGGGCGCGGTTTGGTTTTGAGGAACCGGTCTATGTCTTTGAGCTTGTGCCTGCCGTCCACGCCAAAGGGGTGCGGATGGCCGAGCCACCGCGCTTTCCGGCGATCCGCCGCGATCTCGCCCTGGTCGTGCGGGCGCAGGTGGCGGCCGCCGACATTCTGAAAACCACCAGGGAAGCCGCCGGACCGCTTTTGCGCGAACTCGTGCTCTTTGACGTCTATCAAGGCGAAGGCCTTGATTTTGGAAAGAAAAGTTTGGCTCTGGGCTTGACCTTGCAGGACTTCTCGCGCACTCTTAATGATGAGGTTGTCGAAGATGTCATGGCGCGCACCCTAAGCGCGCTGGAGACGGCCTACGGGGCACGGCTGCGACAGAGGTCCTGAAACGACCAAAAACAACAAAAAAATTACTGTGGCGACAAGGGAAGGTACCATGGCACTCACGAAGGCGGATCTCGCCGAAGCTCTGTTTACGGATATCGGACTCAACAAACGCGAGGCCAAGGAGTTCGTCGAGCTCTTTTTCGAACAGATCTGTCAGTCGCTCGGCAAGGGAGAGGCCGTCAAGCTTTCCGGTTTCGGTCATTTCGGAGTGCGCCACAAAAACAGCCGACCCGGGCGCAATCCCAAGACCGGAGAGGAGATTCCGATCGCCGAGCGGCGCGTGGTCACCTTTCGCGCCAGTCACAAGCTAAAGGAGCGTGTCGACGCTCATGCGCGATCCCGCGGTTAACCACGAACTGCCGCCCATACCTGCCAAAAAGTACTTTACCATCGGCGAGGTAAGCGATCTGTGCGAGGTCAAACCGCATGTCCTGCGTTACTGGGAGCAGGAATTTCCCAAACTGCAGGATGTCAAACGCAGGGGTAACCGGCGCTATTATCAGCGTCACGATGTGCAGCTGATCCGCGAAATCCGGGCGCTTCTCTATATCGAAGGGTTCACCATAAGTGGCGCGCGCAACCGCCTGTCGCAGCGCCTTGGTGCGGTTTCTGAAACGGCGGCCGCCCCGGGTGGGCGGCCGGTTGCAAGCGACCGGGACATCCTCGAGATGCTGGCCGAGGCGCTCGAGGAAGTGCGCCGGCTCCTGAATTGTTGAGGGAAGACATGAGAGCATTGATCGAGCCATCTGCATTGCATGCCTGGCAGGAACAGGGCCGTCCCGTGGCCGTGTTCGATTGCCAGTTCGTTTTGAGTGACCCACTGGAAGGGCCTGAGTATTACGATGGGGCCCATATTCCAGGTGCCCATTACGCCCATCTGGAAACGGATCTGGCCGGACCGCATAGGGAGGGTAATGGACGCCATCCGCTGCCGCCGCCCGCGCAGCTCGTGGGCCTGCTGGAACGCTGTGGTGTCACGCGCGACATGCCGGTCGTGGTCTATGATCAGGATGCCGGCGTCTATGCAAGCCGCCTGTGGTGGATGCTGCAGTGGATCAGGCATCCGCAGGCCTATCTGTTGAATGGCGGTCTCATGGCGTGGCGCAAGGCGGGCTTTCCCGTGACCGCTGCGCGGCCTGATGTGAAACCCGTGACGTATGCCTTCGACGGAATCGTGCGCAACGATCTGGTGGTACAGACCGGCGATCTGCTCCCGGAGGCCGCGCGCGCCCGCTGGATGCTCGTGGATGCGCGCGGGGCGGCGCGCTTTCGGGGCGAGACAGAACCCTTCGATGCGGTGGCCGGCCACATCCCCGGGGCCGTCAATCATCCCTTCGAGGCCAATCTCACCAAGGCGCGGAGCCTGCGTCCAGGCGCGGAGCTGCGGGCGGATTTCACGGCGTTCCTTGGCGGACGCAGCCCCGACGACGTGGTGCATTATTGTGGATCCGGGGTGTCTGCCTGCCACAATGCACTTGCCATGTATGAGGCAGGCTTCGAGCTCGGGCGGCTCTATGTCGGTTCGTGGAGTGCCTGGATCGCCGATCCCGCGCGTCCGGTGGCACGCTGAAAGACGCAATACGATCTCATAAGGAAAATCGAGGATGAAACTCTACGATCTCGAACGTTCGGGCAATTGCTACAAGATCCGGTTGCTGCTGTCCTGTCTTGGTCTTGCCTACGAGCGGGTGGCCGTGAACATCGACAAGGGCGAGCACAAAACGGACGCCTTTTTGCGCCTGAATCCCCGCGCTCAGGTGCCGGTTCTTGAAGATGAGGGGCGCGTGATCTGGGATTCCACGGCGATCCTCGTGTATCTGGCGCGCCGTTTCGGTGGCGAGACCTGGCTGCCGACCGAGCCGTTCGCCATGGCGCAGGTCATGCAGTGGCTGGTAGTCGAGCAGAACGAAGGCCGTTACGGCACATCGCGGGCGCGCGCCCGGTTGCTGAAGATGCAGAGCGAATTTGCGCGCAGCGGGGAGTGGAGCGAGATCGCCCGGTTGACCCGCGCCGCACTGCAGACTCTGGAAGGACAGCTGCGCCACAACGATTGGCTTGCCGCTGACCACGTCACCATCGCCGATGTCGCCTGCTACCCGTACACAGCGCTTCTGGATCAGGATACCGCAGCGCTCCCCGACGGGTTTTCGGTTGCCGACTACCCGGCCATCCGGGCCTGGTTCCGTCGCATGGAGGGCCTGCCCGGCCATGTGCCGCTGCCGCGGCAGGCGGCGTCTGTCTGATGCAGGGGGCGTGCGGGACGGATTTCAGCCGGGGATCGACTGGGCAAGCCACCAGGCACCACCACCCCACGTGACAACCCAGAGTGCAGCACCCACGGTGCTCCAGAGCGCATAGGGGCGAAAGCCCATCCGGGCGCTGCCGGCGAGATAGCCCTGCAGCTGGCGCAGCGGCACGATGAAGCGCCCGAGGATCAGGATCGGTGCACCAAAGCGGCGCAGCATATCGTGCACGCGCTCGATCATTTTCGGGCTGATAGACAGATACCTGCCATGGCGCACGAGTCGCGCGTGGCCAAGGCGCGTGCCAAGTGCGTAGGAAGCATAACCGCCGGCGATGGCCGCCAGGATCGCAAGCGCGATCACCTCTTCGATGCCGAAAAACCCTTTGGCGGCAAGAAAGCCGGCCGTGACCACCATGGCCTCACCCGGCGCGAAGATAACCCCCAGGTTTTCGGCAAAGAGGATACCAACAAGACCCCATAGCCCATAGTGGTGGACGAGCGGAGCCGCGATTCGTATGAGGTGGGCCAGTGTGGTCAGAAACCAGTGTGTCATGGCGGTGGACCGCGGCAAATAAGGGGCACTATACCGCGTCTTGCCCGTTGCGGCCAAGGAACGGCCTCAGCTGTTTGCGGCGATCAGGGAGGCCGCGAGTGCGCGCGCCGCGTGGCGCTCTCCGTGGGCGATGGGGGTGCGGTCATCGCGCCGCGGTGTGCGCGTGAGAGGATGCAGAACCGACCGGCCGGACGACTGGACCCGTATGCGCACCGTCATGGACAGGCCAGGGCGCAGCGGATGGGCGCGCAGCGCGCGGTCGGGCAGGGCGATGCGCACCGGCACGCGTTCGATGATGTGGATGTAATTGCCGGTGGCATCGTCGGGTGGCAGGATGCTGAAGGCGCTGCCGGCGCCCGGCAAAAGACCCAGAACGCGCCCGTGGTAGGTCACGCCGCGGCCCCAGTAGTCGCTGGTGAGCTTCACCGCTTCGCCGGGGCGTACCCGGGCCATCTCTGTCTCCTTGACGTTGGCCACCACCCACAGCGCATGCAGCGGAATCACCGAGAAGAGCCGTTCACCGGGGTGCACCACCGCGTCGGGGTAGGCGCGGCGGCTTGCGACATAGCCCGACACGGGCGCACGGATGATGCGGCGCATCCACAGGATGTCGGCCAGTTCCACTGCGGTGGCGGCTGCGCGCACGCGGGGGTTGGTGGCAAGCGTGGTATGGGCGACCAAAGCGCGGGCCGCCCTGAGAGCGGCCGCCGTCGCGGTGAGCCTGGCTGCGGCTTCGCGCACGAAGGCGCGTTCGTCCTGGACCCGGATCGCGGATGTGGCCCCCGATGGCAATGCCTTCTCGTAGCGCCTGAGGTCGGCTTGATCCTTGCGAAGGATGGTGAGATCGGCGGCGTATTCGGCGCGCAGACGGCTGACCTCGGCGAACGTCCGGCGCACGCCGCGGACGGTGACACCGAGCTGTGCTTCGGCATGCAGCAGGCGCAGCTGGGCGGCATCAGCCTGCACCACCGCCATGATCTGACCGGCGCGGACGAATTCGGTGTTGCGCACGAGCACCCGGTAGATGGTGCCCGGGGTCTGGTCGTCGACCGGAATGATGTTGGCATCGACATAGGCATCGTTGGTTGTGACCGCCAGGCGCGCGGCTTCGTAGTGCCAGGCGAGGGCGCCAAGACCGATGACGGCGGCCGCTGCGGTGATGAGGGTTGCGCGGCGTACGCGCCGATCGCCCGCGCCAGCGGCGAAGGCAGACTTGTCGTTCATGACGGGTGATCCTCGTGGTAGCCGCCGCCAAGCGCCGATGTCAGGAGCGCCCACGCTTGTGCATTGCGGGTTTTTGCCGTTGCAAGCCGTGCATCAGCGCGTGCGCAGAGGATGCGGGCCCGAATCGTCGCAATCCGCCCGGTCAGACCGGCGTGATAGCGGGCTAAAGCGAGCACCAAAAGACGCGCGGCGGCTGCGCTGGATGCACGCTGCAGGCGCAGCGTGCGGGAGGCGGCGCGCCAGCGGGCAAGCCGGTTGGCGATCTGCGCAACGGCGTCCAGGATGGTGCGCCGGTAATGGGCGCGAGCCGCGCGGTAAAGGGCGTTGTCGGCGCGCAGCCGCGCGCGCAAGAGTCCCCCTTCGAATATCGGCAGGGTGATCACCGGTCCGACGGCATGGGCGAGATTGCCCGGACTGAAGAGGTCGGCCAGATGCACGCTGTTCCAGCCGGCGAAAAGGGCAATGTTGATGTCCGGATAGAAGGCCGCACGCGCGGCTCCCACGCGGGCGGCGGCCACGGTGAGGGCGGCGGACGCGGCGGCGATGTCAGGCCGGTGTGTCACGAGAGCGAGCGGCAGGTCACGGGGGAGCACCATCTGTGTCTGGCGCGGCAGGACCGGGATGATGCGCCGCCCAAACCGGGGTCCGTGTCCGGCCAGCGCAGCGAGGATGTGACGTTCGAGGCGCACGTCGGAGACGGCGCTGGCCAGTGCCTCGCCATTCGATGCGCGCGCACGCTGAATGCGGTAGACGGTGCCGGCGGAGCTCAAGCCCAGGCGCAGCCGTTGCCGGGCGAGCTGGAGAAGCTGTGTCTGCAGACGCTCAGTCCAGGCCAGATCCCGTGCGCGGAGGGTGTCGCCTGCCAGCGCGAAATAGTCCGATGTAATGCGCGAGGCAAGCAGCAGGCGCGCCTGTGCGCGGTCTGCGCGGGCGACCTCTGCAGCGCCGACCAGGGCCCGGATGCGGGCCTGTGTGCGCCCCCAGAGGGCAACGTGGTAGGAGGCGACGAGGGGATCGACTTCGGTGTAGAGCACATGCGTGCCGTTGGCAGTCGTGTGCAGGCCCTGACGGGAGAAGTAGGCCTGGGTCATAAGCGCCTGGGCCTGCACATGGAGGCGTTCGCCGGCCTGCGCTACGCGAATCTCGGTGTGCGCGGCCACCAAACGGGCGGAAGCGGCTGCCAGGCCCGGGTCATCGCGCAACGCCACGGTCATGAGGCGGTCGAGCGCCACCAGGCGGACGCTGCGCCACCAGGCGCGGTGCGGCCATGCGCCTTGCAAGATACCGGCGCGCACGGACAGGCCGGCCAGATCGCGCAGGCCGTCGGATCGCGCAGGCGCAGGCGGTTGCGCGCGCGGCAGGGCGGCACAACCCCCAAGCAAAAGGGCGCAGCACGACAGCCAGATGCCACGGCGCATCACGGGTCCACCAGTTCGGCTATGGCCAGATCGACGCGCGCATCGGGCTCGGCCGACACGCTGCGCCAGGCAAACAGCGGCAGCATCGCAAGCAGGGCGAACGCGAATGCGCCCATATAGAAGACCTCATTGAAGGCGAGCATTCCGGCGTGGTGCGCAATCGAGGCTGTCATCTCCGCGCGCGCCCGCGCACGACTCAGGCCATGCGCGACAAGAATCCGGGTCATGCGGTGCCGGGCGAGGGCGGTGAAGACGTCGCCTTCGCCAAGAAAGTGGAGGTGAAGGGCGCGGCGGCGCAGCCAGAGCACGGTGATCGCCGGGATGCCGAACGCCTGGCCGCTTATGCGGAACAGGTTCAGAAACGCAGCCCCGCGTAGCTCGCGCGGTCCCTGCAGGCCGGACAGCCCGATGGTGGCAAAGGGGGGAAACAGCAGGCCGAGAAACACACCGGCCAGAACCGGCGGCCACAAGAGGCTGGCAAAGGATGCTGTGCGGTCATAGGATGCCACCCACAGGCTGGCCCCCGCGAAACCGGCAAGCGCCACCGTCGCCAAGAGTCTTGGATCGGTGTTGTGGAGCAGGCGGTGGGTCACAACCGAGGTGATCTTCGAGAAAAGCGCCATTGGCAGCAGCAAAAGTCCGGCGCGCCACGCCGAATAGCCAAGCAGCAACTGAAATTGCACGACATAGAGGGCAAGCAGCCCCTGGAACCAGAAGGCCGCCAGAAAAAGCGCAATGGCAGCAACCAGAAAGTTGCGGCGCGCAAGCAGATGCAAGTCGAGCAGGGGGTGCGCCACCCGTCGCGAGCGCAGGACGAAGACCGCAGCCGCGATCCCTCCCACGACAAACAGGTAAACCACCCGCGGCGTGCGCAGCCAGTCGGTCACCTCGCTCAGGTTCCACGCCGACTGCACGGACAAAAGCGCCAGGACGAGGGCGGCAAGTCCCGCCCAGTCGACAGGATGCTCCGGACCCTGTGCGCGCGCGCTTAGTCTCAGGGCGGTCAGTAAAAGCGCCACCAGCACGGCCACCGGGATATCGAGCCAAAAGAGCGCGCGCCAGCCAAGGCTGTCGGTGATCCAGCCGCCCAGCGCAGGGCCCAGGGTAAACGGTGTGATTGCCGCCACGCCCCACAAGGTGAGCCCGATGTGGCGTTTGTGCGGTACGTAGTGGCGCAGGATCAATGTAAGGGACAGCGGGATGGTGAGCCCTCCGGCATAGCCCTGCAGCATGCGCGCGCCCAGAAAGAGGTCGTAGTTGCGCGTTTCGGCGCAGACGAAGGCTGCGAGCGCAAACAAGCCAAAGGCGCGCAGAAGGCTGCGGGTCTCCCCCAGGCGGGTTGCCCACAAAGGGGCGGTCGGAAAGGCAAGCGCCATCGCCAGGAAAAAATTGGACTGTGTCCAATCGATGAAGGCGGGGTCCACGCCGAGGCTGCCGCCAACACGCGGAATCATCGGCAGGTAGGCGCCCGTGTTGAAGAGCACGAGGAAATGGCCGAGGCCGATGGCGATGTTCAGCCAGAGTACGCCCGCAGCGGAAAGCGGGGGATCGTCTGTGGGCGGGTGCGGCATGGCGCTTCGTCGTGTCTCTTTTATGTCGACCATAAGATGGGAGCGCACGATAACGGGCGGCGGCGGAGACGGCAAATCGGATATACTGATCGAATCCATAGGAGAAGCCGATGGGAGTAGACACCGAACTGCTGCTCACCTTTTTGACGGCGGTGGAAACGGGCAGTATCAGCGCGGCGGCGCGCACGCTGCATCGCAGTCAGCCGGCCATCACCGAGCGGTTGCAGAAACTCGCGCAGGCCGTAGGCGAGCCTTTGTACATCCGCGGCACCGGCGGTATCCATCTGACCCCGGCGGGGGAGGCCCTGCTGCCGATGGCGCGCAAGCTGCGTCACCTGACGCAGGAATGCGAAGACATCATTGCCAGACGCCAGCGGCTGCGCGAGGGTCTTTTGCGGATCGTCGCCACCAACACCGCGGCGAGCTACTTTCTGTCGCGCTATCTGGTGGGGTTTCGGGAACGATATCCGGATATCGACGTGCACATGCGCGGCGGCGTCATAGACTGGCGCGAGATTTCGGTGCCGGATTGGGATCTTTTTTTTCTGGAGGGCGGCCTTGATCTCGAGGAACTGCCCTCGTATTACACCGTAACACCGTGGCTGCAGGATGAGATCCTCACCGCCTTTCCGGAGGGTCATCCGCTTCTCGCCCGGGAGGATATTGCATGGCAGGATCTGCTCGCCTACCCGATTGTCTGGCGCGAGCGCTATTCGGGCGTTCGCCGCACCATGGAGCGCGTCTTTGCCGAAGAAGGGCTCGTGCCGCGCCAGGCCATCGAAGTGACCGGGGTCGAGGCGGTAGGCACCGCGGTATCCGCGGGTCTTGGCATCGGCTTTATCACGGCAGCGGCCCTGCACCGGCACACGGACTGGAAGGTGGTGGGCCGGCGCATGCCTGTCCCTGACGGTATTCGCTGGACACTCTACATGGCAAGTCCCCAACCCATGTATCAGTCGCACACCACGCGTGCGTTCGTGGCCTTCATGGGGGACGCCACAAAACGGCTCGATGATACGGCGCGCTTTGCGGGTGCGGGGAACGGTACAGGGTAGGCGGTGTCTTGCAGATCCCCGGGGAAGCGTGGCGTTATGGCCCCTGCCGGCGTCTTCGTTTAAGGGGCGGTGTGTGTCGCGTCCGGCGACCGCTCCAAGACAGCATGCGGCGTGCGGGCCACGCTCGGGAAGGCCGCTGCGGATCTGCGGTTGCCGCAGACGGATCGTGTGTCCGGTTTGTGGCGCATCAACCGCGAAGGCTTGGGCGCCATCGGCCAGAAGGCGTGACAGCTGGCGGGCCCGAAGTGTTCAGGGATCTGTGCCGCGGCGTTTTGCACCAAGGCCAGGCGGCGCCTTGGGTCAGAGTGGACGTGTTTTTGGTTTGCGGCTGCGGGTGACCACGGCGATGGGGCCTGTTTTTGTGTCATGGGGCCCTTGCGCGCGCAAGCCAGCTGCGCACGTGCCGCAGAGTCAAAGACCCGGGCGTGGCCGACTTGTTGCGATTCCCGGGCTGGGGCTTGCGTGGCCGGGTTGCCATGAGGCCGGGGTCTGCGCGATTGCGTGCCCTGCTCCCCCGGTTCCGGGATAATCTCCCGTTTTCAGCGGATTGAGACCTGTCGAGGCGATCATGAGCGAGTTCTATAAGTTGGCGGCGGAGGGGCTCGATGGCCAGGTGGTATCTTTCGATACGTGCAAAGGGCAGGTCGTGCTGGTCGTGAACACGGCGAGCCTCTGCGGGTTTACGCCCCAGTATGCGGGTCTTGAAGCCCTTTACCGGAAGTATCGCGACCAGGGTTTTGTGATCCTGGGCTTTCCTTGTAATCAGTTTGGGCACCAGGAACCCGGTGATGCGGCAGCCATTGCGGCCACCTGTCGCGCGCGCTACGGGGTGACGTTCCCGGTGTTTGCCAAAGTCGAGGTCAACGGAGCAGGTGCGCATCCTCTCTTTGCGTGGTTGACGCAGGTGTTGCCAGGCTGGTTTGGCCGACGCATTCGCTGGAATTTCACGAAATTCCTGATTGACCGCGAGGGCCACCCCCGGCGTCGTTTCGCGCCCCACACCAGGCCTGCGCAGCTTGAGCGGGCGATCGCCAAGGCCTTGCGTGGCTGAGCCGAAGAACCAGGGCCACGTCTTGCCGGAGACTTTCTATTTCTGGGACGGTGACGTGCTCGTGCTCGATATCCTGGGCAAACCCGGTGCGCGGCAGGACGCCATCGGCCGGGTGCAAGGCAACAAGCTCAAAATCCATGTGGCGGCCACTGCCGAGTCCGGTCGGGCCACCCGCCACATGCTGGGTTTTCTGGCCGATGCCTTTGGTGTGTCGCGCACGGCAATCGAGGTGGTATTTGGCGCCCGCAGCGTGCACAAGCGTGTGCGCATACAATCGCCCCGGAATCTGCCCGCGGGCATTCGCAAGAGGCCTTGATCGCCGGGCATCCAGGTCAGGGAAGCGGTTGTCCCCGCGCCCTCATGACAACTGGGAGGTACAAAAGGGGCAGCGGTGGGCCTTGGGGCTGATCGGTGAATCGCAGTATGGACAGTGGCGGGTTACGGGCGCTGGAGCCGGGGTCCTCATCCGGTTCATGGCGCGGATCAGAAAAAACACGCACGCGGCGACCACCGTGAAGCTGATGATGGTGTTCACGAAGACACCGTAATCAAGCGTCACGGCGCCTGCCGCGTGCGCCTGGGCGATTGTTGTGTAGGGCGCCTGTTTTTTGGCGCCCTCCTTCAAGACAATAAAGAAATTGGAAAAGTCTACATCGCCAAGCAATATGCCAATGGGCGGCATGATGACATCGGTCACCATGCTCTGTACAACCCGGCCAAAAGCAGCACCAATGATGATGCCAACTGCCATGTCCACGACATTGCCGCGCAGGGCAAACTCACGAAATTCCGTCCATATCGACATACTGTCACCTCTCGACGGTAGACTGTGCGCTGACACAGTGCGGCTGTGTCTTTGGGCATCGATGCCTTTTTAGGGTAGACAGTCATGGATGCGCCTGGCAAGAGACGCACGCCCCCCCAGAGCCGGCCGGCGAGCGGCTTTTTGGGGTCTCTGGGTGTGGCATCATGCCAAAAAGGCGCGGGCGAAAGATCCATGAAGGCTGTGCGGGGCCGCGTCGCAGGCGTTTGTCCCCGGTTTATTAAAGAGAGCACGGGTCTTATACTGACTGCCGGCTCCGCGTGGACGCGTGACACCCGCGGCGGGGCCCTGCGGGGGGGCGCCCGTTGTGCCCGTTGAAGCCTCTTACAATCAAAAGGTGCGGAATGATGCAAGTTGGTCCCAGAGAGATCGTCAATCCCTTTCGTCCGATACCCCTTGAAGTGCCCGAAGGAATGAAGCCCAATGAGTTCTTCAACAGTACGGAAAACCTGAACGATCTCACCAGCAACAATGGGCTCCTGCGTAACGCCGAAGGTCTCCTTCTCTACCGGAAGGCGCTTGGCCACAGCAATGAATTCGACACCTCCATCATCTACAACACGTCACAAAGCATTCTGGACCCTCTTGGGCGTCCGGCGCGTCGCACCCAGGTGCCAGAACAGGTAAAAAACATCTGGAACCGCATGAATGAGGTGATCATTGCCTATATGCTCGAACGTTACCCGGATCCGGAGAAGGCTCTGGTGCTGTCGGGCGAGGCGAGTCTTGATGCCACATGGCCCCTCACATCCCCGGGCGTGCCCAGTATCCGGATGCTGCACAATCACTTCATCGTCTTTGACAAGGCGCAGCTGCGCGATGCGCCGATAGCCGATCCGGACAATCCCAATCTCACGGATGGCGGGCAGAATTCCCTTTTTCAGGCCTACATGCGCAATGTCTACCTCGATTTCTTCGCAGGACTCGATCTTGAGATCCTAAAGACCTGTGAACACGGTTCGTGCAAGATCGCGCTGACCGGTTACCCGCAGGGGCTGCCCAGCTGGGAGGTGCAAGGTGGCGTTGCATCGCTGAAGAAGGTACGTTTCTGGAAGGAGTACGACACGATCCTGAAGGGCTTCATCGACTTCTACAGGACCTTTTTCGGGCAGGTGTCGACGCGTAACGCGCCCATGCCGCGTGACATTTATTTCCCGGACCTGGTCGAGGAAAAGCTGCTCTTTAATAACGACTTTCTGAAAACCGCGAAGATGGTGCGGGACCACTGTATACGGGATGCACGCTATGCAAGCGCCATTCGCTGGCAGCCGGCGTTCAAGCAGCTCATTTACCGCAATGACACAGGCCGCCTGATCGTTACTATCAGCCAGAATTCGATCGGCAACGCGATTACGGAGCTTCTCGGCGTGGTGGTAAAGCGTGTGCCGGATGCGGCAGCCTATGAATGCGCAGAGCCGGCGCTGCTCGAAAAACTGTTTGAAGTGCGCCGTCGCCTCATGGATCTGGATCTCGGCGAGGGAATTGCCACCAGGCAATGGGGCGCGGAATAGGGTGTGGCCGCGCGGGGGCTGTGCCGTGTGCGATCCCGCCGTTGCGCGACAAGGGGCGGCTGAGCTGGAGGGTCGCATCCTTGCATCGGTGAAACGGCAGACCACCTCGGACATCCGCTGGATCAAGGCTGAAGATGAGGTGCGCGCGTGGCGTGCCAAGGCCGGTAGCCCCGTCTGCGACGCGTTACGCGTTTGGGTGGGGGAATTGCCGCAAGGCGCAAAGGCGCATGCGGGTCGCCTGGGCGCACCGGGGCGCCGGTCCGTATGAGGGAGGCATGCACGCGGCCGTATGGGCGGCGCATGGCGTTGTCATGCCTGTCTCGCCCCGTCCCCATGACCCGACGCCGCTGAAGGAGGGCGTGTGCTCATGGGAAAGAGCGGCGCCCGGCGCGTGAGGCGAGGCAGGCCACAAAGAGCAAAGTCCGTGGAGTCTGCTCTTATCCGGTGCTCCAGGCTCTTGGCCTGCGCATGCCGGCTATCTTGCAGGCCTGTTTGACATAGCCGTAGGGGAAAAGCGCAAAAAGCGTTGTTTTGGCCCTGGCGCCCTCTGCCAGTTCATTGGCAAGAAAGCGGATTACGTAGCGCGCGTCCGGGGCGATATGATGTTCCTCGAAATAGGTGCGCATGAAACGCAGGATCTGGCGATGGAGGTCGGTCAGCGTCAGGCCTTCCTGATGCGCAAGGGATTCGGCAACCGACTCTGACCAGTCGGCTGGATCAAGGAGATATCCTTCGTCATCCCGCGGTGGTGCGTTTGCTGCTTCGGCTGTCATGGTGGCTCCTCTGATCGGCGAGGTGGTGGGTATCCTGTAGTGGGGGCCCGAGAGGATTTTCTCGTCCGGGCGCGCTTTTGTGACTGTAGAAAAGTGTGCGCAACAAGGGCCTTGACCGCAGTCAAGGCCCGGGATGAGGGAGCGGCGGCAGCGTCCCGGGCCCGGTGTCTGCGTTCTGCGCGGGTTTACCAGGCCGTGCATATCCTGGAGACGCTATGATTGCTGGATGCGCGTCGACGGAAGACAGAGCCATCACGCCGGGCTCTAAGGAGATCCGTTTCGGGGCGGTAAGAAGGGTGCAGACGGGCGAGGCGCCTGCGGCGGTGGCCCAAGGCATGGGGCTCTACAGGAACCGGATCTTTATCTGGTTGGCGGCGTATCGCGCAGGCGGCTGGGACGCCTTGCGCGCGAAAAAGGCGATGGGCCGCCCCAAGCGGGCCGATGCCAGGCAGATCCACGGGATCTACGACACCGTGACCCTGAAAAGTCCCCTGCAGGTGAAGCTCCCCCCTTGCGCTGTGGACACACGCCCGGATCCGCACCCTGATCCAGGGGAAATTCTGGGTAAGGCTCTCCTTGGTGTCGGTGGGGAGGCTTCTGGCACAGCTCGGGCTTATCGGCCAGAAGCCGCTCTTTCGCGCCTGCCAGCAGGATGCCTCCCGGGTGGAGCGCTGGCTGAAAGAGGAATACCCGAAGATCCGGGCCTTGGCGAAGCGCGAGAAGGCCGGGATCTTCTTCGAGGATGAATCCGGGCTCCGGTCGGACTTCCACAGCGGCACCACCTGGGCCGCGAAGGGCGAAACGCCGGTGGTGCGGGTCACCGGGGCGCGCTTTTCCTTGAACAGGATCTCAGCCGTCTCACCGCGCGGAGAGCTGCGCTTTATGGTGGTACGCGGGGGTGTGGGTGCCAGCGTGTTCATCGAGTTCTTAAAGCGCCTCGTGCAGGGCAGCCCGCGCAAGATCTTCCTCGTCTGTGACGGCCATCCTGCGCACCATGCCAGGAAGGTCACAATGTTTGTCCAGTCGCTCAAAGGAAAACTCCGATTGTTCTTCCTGCCACCCTGTTCCCCCCGAACTCAATCCGGATGAGCTCGTCTGGAACGACGTGAAGAACTACGGTGTAGCCCGCACGCTCGTGCACGGTCCGCAAGATCTTCTGCGCGCGGTCATAAGCGGGCTGCGCTACCTAAAGAAGACTCCGGCGATGGTCCGGTCCTTCTTTCAGCATCCGGAGACGTGCCATGCCGCGTAGCCTGGGTCTCTCGCCTGGGTAGTAATGAGTAAGCGAGGCCGGTTTCGCCGTCCGGGGTGCATGCGAGCGACAGGCTCCTTGGATGTGGCGGGCCGGCTGAGGCCGGCGGCCTGCCGATTGTCCGCCCCACGTTGTTTTTTGGGTGCGCGATCTCAGCAAGGCCTGGGTTAAGAGAGGGGTGGCAGGCGGCGCGGGCGGGGATGCGGCGCGTCGCGGGATGGAGGTATGCCCCGTCGATGGGCCGGGCGCTATGTCATTATGGCATGTCATAATGGCATAGTGACAGGGAGTGTCATCGGGAATGCAGGGATTCCTGGACGATACATAGGTGGCACGGTTCGTGCTAAAGGCACCGCCTGCAGGCTATTTCACATACTCTTTTTAAGGATCTTCTATGGCACATATTGTTATCCTGGGGGCCGGCATAGGCGGCATGCCCATGGCGTATGAAATGAAGGAGCACGCGCGCAGGGACGACGCCATCACCGTTATTTCAGACAACCCGTATTTCCAGTTCACGCCCTCCAATCCGTGGGCTGCCGTCAACTGGCGCAAGCGGGAGGAGATCACGTTCCCGGTGGCCCCCTATCTGGAGCGAAAAGGCATTCGCTTCATCGCGCAGGCGGCCAGGCGGGTGCACCCGCAGCAAAACAGAATCGAGCTGCAAAATGGCGAACAGGTCAGCTACGACTACCTCGTCATCGCCACGGGTCCCAAGCTTGCGTTTGACGATGTGCCGGGCCTTGGACCAGACGGCCACACCCATTCCGTGTGCCAGATCGATCACGCAGAACAGTCGGCCCATGCGTGGCAGGCATTTTGTGCAGAGCCAGGTCCCATTGTGGTCGGTGCCGTTCAGGGCGCGTCGTGCTACGGCCCGGCCTATGAATACGCCATGATCATGGACACCGACTTGCGTCGACGCAAGGTGCGCGACCGGGTACCGATGACCTTTGTGACCGCCGAGCCGTACATAGGCCATCTGGGGCTTGGCGGCGTCGGGGACTCGCGGGGCATGCTTGAGTCCACCCTGCGTGATCGCCACATCAAGTGGATCTGCAATGCCAAGGTGACAAAGGTCGAGCCGGGCAAGATGTTTGTTTCCGAACTGAATGAGGACGGAAATCTAAAGAAGGAACACGAACTGCCCTTCCACTATTCGATGATGTTGCCTGCCTTCAAAGGGATAGATGCCGTGTTCGGCATCGAGGGACTGACTAATCCGCGAGGCTTCATTCTCGTGGACGCTTATCAGCGTAACCCGACCTATCAGAACATCTATTCGGTCGGCGTGTGTATCGCGATTCCGCCGGTTGAGCAGACACCCGTGCCGACGGGCGCGCCAAAGACTGGTTATATGATCGAAAGCATGGTGACCGCCACCGCGCATAACATCCGTCTGGTACTTGATGGGCATGAACCCACGAAGAAGGCCACATGGAACGCCATCTGTCTGGCTGATTTTGGGGACACGGGCGCGGCCTTCGTCGCGCTTCCGCAGATCCCGCCTCGCAACACCAACTGGTTCAAGGAAGGAAAGTGGGTCCATTTTGCGAAAGTGGGGTTTGAGAAATACTTCCTCAGCAAAATGAAGAGCGGAAACACGGAACCTGGCTACGAGAAATTCGTGCTGAGCGCGCTTGGTATCACGAAGCTCAAAGACACGGTGTGAAGCAGGCCCGGGGTGTGGCGGCCTGTGCCGCCGCACCCCATTTTACTGAAAAGAGTTACGAGTAAAGCCTCATATACTGCAATGAGCGCCTGAGATGCAAGAAGGCGATCGACTTATGCGCGCGCCGTCTGGTCGAACATGGCCTATTGCGTAGCAGATCACGGAAACATTCTGTAACGGCCGGCAGCGGCAGAGCAAAGGCCGATCGTGATTGCACGAAACGGCCGCGTTGTCGCGCGGTCTTTTCGGTCCGGCGCATGGGATATTGCAACGTGATGAAACCATGGGGCCACGCGGGCTTTATAAAAACCGCAGGGGCTGTCTGGAATGTCGCTCGGCAGGTGGCGGGGTTATGACGAAACTCTATGCCAAGATGCCAGTTCTTGTCTGGCGCGCATGCCGGCCGGGCGGCGGGCGGATGGCAAACCGGGCTCGCAGATTGCACGAACGGGTATTGGTTTTTGGTGCCCGCGTGCTGGGCGCAATGGTTCGGACAGAGGTTCAGGTGTGCTTCTGGCGCACGCCTGGTTTTGCAGACGGCGAAGGGGTAAGCGCATGGCTGCTCGGTGTTCTTTGTGTCTGCCCAAAACGTGCCGCGCACGGGCTGACATCGCGCGAGGCCGGGTGAGACAGTAGCGTCAGTCGGGATCGTCCATTCAATCTGACCGGCAAGGGCAACACGTTTGGTGCGTGCGCGGCCATGTGCATCATGAAAGCGGCCCCTGATCCAGTCGATTGGGACGCCTGATCCCGGCGGTAAATGGCCGGCTGTGTGGCGTGGCGCGACCGCAAGCCAAAACCCAATGGTGGACGCATCAATCGCTTGCGTGGGGGTAGCTATCGGCAAAGCGGTTGCAGGCAAAGTGACTCGGGCTTGTGTCTGTCGGCAGGCGTGGGGGGGGGATTGCATGCTGTCAGATGATCTGTTGTCTGTGCAGCCATGCGGCAAGCGCGACCGCGTTGTTATGCTCTTCATCGCGTGCCGCGTACAGAAGCGTCGCGCGCGTGTGGCCAGCGAGTGCGGATTTCAGGCGGATGATGGCTTCCGGATTGGCATCAAGTTCGCCATCATAGCGGCGGGAGAATTCCTGCCATTTCGCCGGGCCATGACCAAACCAGCGTCGCAAACTGTCGCTCGGTGCGACGTCTTTGACCCAGAGATCGACACGGGCCTCATCCTTGTGCAGCCCGCGTGGCCAGAGCCGATCGACAAGGATACGAAACCCATCCTCCTTGGCGGCAGGGGCGTAGGCGCGTTTGACGGCGAGTCTGGTCGGCATGAGGGGACCCGATGTTGCGTATCGTCGGGGGGAATTATAGCGCGCCTGCTCTTTGTCATGCGCGCCGAAGGGCTCTTGATGCCGTGGACCGCAAGGCGGTCGGGGAAAGTGAGGCGAGATGATTGTCGCGGTCGCCCCGCGGGTCTTTTTGGCAAACGGGCCTCGCCGCGTGTCTGCTCGTGAGTGCGCGGTTTTCAGGTTGCGGTTTACCCAAGCCCAAGCGCAGGGCCGGAGTTCAGCGGTGTCGTCTGAGCACTCGGGGGTGCCGGCCTGCGCCCCTGCTGCGGAGCATGCGGTATAAGGGGCATGTCGCGGTGGCAAGCAACGCATGTCCTCGTCCCCATACGGCTACGGATCCCGCACGATATCGCGGTGTCACCTGGCGGAAATGCGCCGGCCTTTGTGGACAACTTGGCAAAGAAGGGGCTGTCAACGGTGCGCCTGAGCGGTGTTTTGGGGCGATCTGTTAAACGAGTGCCGCTGGTGCCCTGTCACCGCAGGGCCCCCTGTATCCGGCTCATATGGCGCAAATCGCGGGCATATGAGCCAATTGCGGGGAACATTTTCTGTTGCTCGCTGCATCCGACGGAAGTCGGAGACGCAATATTCATGAATCAAAATTTTATCCACAAAAATTGTGGATAAAATTGTGGAAGAAAGCCGGGTATCGGCGGGCGACCTCGGCTGGTCTAGGTCATTTGTTGGATTGCCCGTTTTGAAGGCAGCAGTCGGTGGAACATACTAAGGCCATCACAAGTAAAGCATCATAGATTCGCATAAGCGCAATCCGGATGACGGAAGAAGGCGGCAACGATGTTCGGCATGGCCTGCAGTTCTCGCATCACGGAGTAGAGGGTTCTCTTGA
>JAJYHH010000101.1:22227-27495 GCA_021784845.1 Pseudomonadota bacterium | reverse complement strand
AACCCCGAACGCACATCCTTTGGCCCGGCTTGCAGCGCCTTGATGATCATTCACACGTGTCCAGCGGCGGAGATTCGGGGTACAGATCAGGTAAGGGCCCGGTCTACCGGGGTTGCTCCTGCAGCCAGCGGGCGGCCGCCGCGGCGTAATAGGTCAGGATCCCGTCGGCCCCCGCGCGACGCAGGGCAACCAGGCATTCGAGGACCGTCTTGCGTTCATCGAGCCAGCCGCGTTCAGCGGCCGCCTTCAGCATCGCGTATTCCCCGCTCACATGGTAAGCCAGGGTCGGCACGCCGAAGGAGTCCTTGACCCGCCGAATGATGTCGAGATACGGCAATCCCGGCTTTACCATGACCATGTCCGCGCCTTCCTGCAGGTCGAGCGCCACCTCATGCAGGGCTTCGTCGCTGTTGGCCGGATCCATCTGGTAGGTCGCTTTGTCGCCGTGGCCGAGCTGCTGGCTCGAGCCCACGGCATCGCGGAAGGGGCTGTAGAACGCCGAAGCATACTTGGCGGCATAGGCGAGGATCCGCGTGTTCGGCAGGTTGTCACCTTCCAGCGCCTCACGAATGGCACTGATGCGGCCGTCCATCATGTCCGATGGCGCCACCACGTCGGCACCCGCGCGCGCCAGGGTCAGGGCCTGGCGGACCAGTACCGCGGTGGTTTCGTCATTGGTGACATACCCGTGTCCGTCGACGAGCCCATCCTGACCGTGCGTGGTGTAGGGGTCGAGGGCGATATCCGCGACGATCCCGAGCGCCGGAACGGCCGCTTTCACCGCCTGCACGGCCCGGGCCGCAAGGCCATCGGGATTATAGGCCTCCTCGGCGCGCGCGGACTTGCGCGACACCGGCACCACCGGAAAGAGGGCAACGCCCGCAAGCCCCAGCGCCGCCCACTCATGGGCCGCGCGGACCAGGCGATCAACCGACAGCCGCCAGACGCCGGGCATGGCGTCCACGGCCTCGCTCAGATCCTGGCCCTCGATGACAAAGACCGGCTGGATGAGTTGCCCGGGATGCAAGCGATGCTCGCGCATCAGGTTGCGACTGAAATCGTCGCGCCGCATGCGACGCATGCGCGTGGCGGGAAACGGGCCGCGGCTGGGAACGAAGGTCATGAGGCTAGGGTATCGCGTCGGGTGGTGCAGGGTAAAGATGCAAGGCGACAAGATAAGGGCGCCACCCCGGCCGGGGTGGCGCCCAAGGGGGAGGGCTAACGACGGCCGCGCGCGCTCTTGCGGACCGCCTTCTTGGTGGCCACCTTTTTCTTCACGGCCACTTTCTTCTTCGTGGCGACCGTTTTCTTCTTCACGGCCACTTTCTTCTTCGTGGCGACCGTTTTCTTCTTCGCAGCCACCTTCTTCTTCGTGGCGGCCTTCGGCGCAGCCTTCTTCTTCCCAACCATCTTTTTCTTCACAGCGGCTTTCTTTTTGGTGACGGCCTTCGCCGCAGCCTTCTTGGGGGCTGCCTTCTTCGCCGTCGCCTTCTTCTTTGCGGCAACCTTCTTCTTCGGCGCCGCCTTTTTGGCGGATTCGCCCGCGTGGGCTGCCAGGGTCACGCGTGCACCACCTGCAGATCCCGTTCCCGCCTGCGGAGCCGCGGCCGCCTTGTTCTGCGCCACAAGCCGCGGCTTTGCGCCAGACGGCGTCGCGGCCGTGATGGCCGGTTTAAGCGCCGACAGCGGATGGATGTGCTGCTCGATCACATGGGAGATTTCGCGGGCAATGTCCTGCATGCTGCCGACACCCGCCACGCGCCGAAGCTTGTTCTGCATCCGGTAGTAGCTGATGAGGGGCGCTGTCTGCTCCTCGTAGACCTTGAGCCGCTTGCCGATGGTCTCTTCGTTGTCGTCGGAGCGCTGCATCAGTTTGCCGCCACATTTGTCGCACACGCCGCTCACCTTGGGGGGCGAGAAATAGACGTTGTACATCTGGCCGCATTTTTCACAGGTGCGCCGCCCGGTCAGGCGCTTCATCAGTTCGGATGGATCGACGTCGACGAGGAGGGCGAGCTGCAACGGCTGGCCCAGACGCGCAAGCATGGAGTCGAGCGCCTGCGCCTGCGGATTGCTGCGCGGGAATCCGTCGAGAATAAACCCGTTCTTGGCGTCCGGCTGGCTCAGACGGTCCTGGATCATGCCAAGGACGATGTCGTCGGATACCAGCTGTCCTGCGTCCATGGCCGCTTTCGCCCGGCGCCCCAGTTCCGTGCCGGCGCTGACTGCCGCCCGCAACAGATCACCCGTGGAGATCTGGGGAATCTTGTATTTCTCGACCAACAACTTCGCCTGGGTCCCTTTTCCAGACCCAGGCGCTCCCAATAATACGATTCGCATGGTGTGCTCGCTTTAGGTGCTTAGTGACCTATTAGAGATTCGTTATATTGTGCCCGAGGGCGGTCCCGTTCCTAAGCTACCTTCCTCTCTGTATCGCGTCAATATTTTATTGGCAGTGGATGCATCTTTCCGTCAAGAATCGGTGTGCACGGAAAAAAAAGTCTTCTCATGGCCCCTCTGTGGGCGGCGCAGATCGCGCGGGCATTGTGTGTCCGGGGTCTGGCGTGATTGCGGTGGTCTTTGGACTGACTCCACAGTGGCGCGGGGCGCATGCCGCCGGTCAGGAAAAAAAGCCGTCGCCGCCGGCGCCTGCGCATATACAACGACAGGCTTTTACGGTTAACCTAGTTATATGGTTATAAGGCGACACCACACACTGATGTGAGCTGATGAAACCCATACCGGATTTTACCGACACTGAGCTTTGGGTGGCGCGCACCACCGTACGGGAACGTTACGGCCAGCCCGTGCCAGTCGAGCTGGCCGACAGTGAACTGCGTCTCGACCCCGAATCCACCACCCTCACCGTTTGCCCGACGCTGTTCTGGACTGAGCGCGGGACCCATTTCGTCATCTTCAAGATCGACGAAAATCGCTACAAGTGCCAATTCTTCTATTCCGTCAAAGAGCAGTACGGAACCGGTCGCGATGTCTATGACGATCTCGGTGAGTGCGTCACCCATGTTTTGCAGCTGCAGGCTGATCACGAGCGGCAGCGGGGCTTGTCAGCCGATGCGCCACCTGAAGAGTAACGCGGGGTCGCGCCGGCAGGATTTTTCTCCTTATGAGGTAAGGTGCAGCAAATGGCAAAACCGAAAAACGCGTTTTACGCTCAATCTGGCGGTGTGACCGCCGTCATCAATGCGTCGGCATGCGGCGTCATCGAGACGGCGCGCAAGCACAAGGCCAAGATCGGCCGGGTCTACGCGGGTCGCAACGGCATCATCGGCGCCCTGACCGAGGATCTGATCGATACCAGCAAGGAATCGGCGGCGGCCATTCGGGCCTTGCGTCACACCCCGGCCGGCGCTTTCGGGTCCTGCCGCTACAAGCTGAAGGGTCTCGAGGAAAACAAGGCGCAGTACGAGCGGTTGATCGAAGTCTTCAAGGCCCACGACATCGGCTACTTCTTCTATAACGGCGGCGGCGATTCGCAGGATACCGCCTACAAGGTCTCGCAGATCGGTGAGCGCCTGGGCTACCCCGTCGTCTGTGTGGGCGTGCCCAAGACGGTTGATAACGACCTGCCCATCACCGACTGCTCCCCGGGATTCGGTTCGGTCGCCAAATATGTGGCGGTCTCCATCCGCGAGGCCGCGTTTGATGTGGCGAGCATGGCCAAGACCTCGACCAAGATCTTTGTCCTCGAGGTCATGGGGCGCCACGCGGGATGGATTGCGGCCGCAGCCGGGCTCGCGGCCGAAAAGGCCGGCGATGCGCCTCACGTGATCCTGTTTCCGGAGCGGGCCTTCGATGAGGAGGCATTCCTCGCCAAGGTCAACAAGACCGTCAAGTCCCAGGGCTATTGCGCCATCGTCGTCTCGGAGGGCGTGCGCGACAAGGCCGGCCGTTTCCTGGCCGAAAGCGGTACGCGGGATGCCTTCGGGCATGCCCAGCTCGGTGGCGTGGCACCCGTGATCGCCCAGCTCATCAAGGACAAGCTCGGGTACAAGTACCACTGGGCGGTTGCCGATTACCTGCAGCGCGCCGCGCGCCACATCGCCTCCCGGACGGATGTGGAACAGGCCTACGCTCTTGGCAAGAAGGCCGTCGAGCTCGCCCTGAAGGGTCACAATGCGGTGATGCCGGTCATCGTGCGGCAGTCCAACAAGCCCTACAAGTGGACCGTAGGCGAAGCCGATCTGGCCGATGTCGCCAATGTCGAGAAGAAGATGCCGGCGGGCTACATCACGACCGACGGATTTGGTATCACGAAAAAGTGCCGCACCTATCTTGAGCCCCTCATCCAGGGCGAGGATTACCCCCCCTACAAGAATGGACTGCCGCAGTACGTCGAGCTGAAGAACGTGGCGGTCAAGAAGAAGCTGGGCGGGACGTTCAAGGTCTAGAGATGACTATCGACAAAGCGCGCGAACTCCTTTTGGTTCAGGCTGGCTTCGGCGGGTTCTACAACGGCAACGCAGCCAAGCTGATTCTGTCCGAGGTGTTTCGCGAACACGGACAGGCGGCGGTGGATGCGCTGATCCGTGAGACCGGCCTTGACCGTGTGTTTGGATTCGAGCCGGGTACGCGCTTTGCCGAGGGAACAGGATTCAAGCGCTAGCGTGGCATCGGCGCGAACAGATAATTTGCGATAGGGAGGAAAGTTATGTCTGACAGTCTCATCATCATCTTCGGCTGCGCCGCAGCGGCACTTCTTTATGGTGCCCTGTCGATCCGGTGGATTCTCAAGCAGTCCACGGGATCTCCGCGCATGGTGGAGATCGCCCGGGCGATCCAGGTCGGCGCATCCGCTTACCTGAACCGCCAGTACAGGACCATCGGCATGGTCGGCGTGGTGGTTTTCGCGCTGATCTGGGGGTTTCTGGGCGCACCCACGGCCTTTGGCTTCCTGACAGGCGCCGTCCTGTCGGCGGCCGCCGGCTACATCGGTATGAATGTGTCGGTGCGTGCCAACGTGCGCACGACGCAGGCAGCCAGTGAAGGCCTGAGCCAGGCGCTGCGCGTGGCCTTCCGGGGCGGCGCCATCACGGGCCTTCTGGTGGTTGGTCTCGGCCTGTTTGGCATCGCCGGCTATTATGAGGTCCTGGTCCACCTGACGGCGGCCGGTCAGTCGGTGCATATCGCCCCGCTGGTGGGGCTGGCCTTCGGCGGCTCGCTGATTTCGATCTTTGCCCGGCTGGGCGGCGGCATTTTCACCAAGGGCGCCGATGTCGGTGCCGATCTGGTCGGCAAGGTCGAGGCGGG
>JAJYHH010000101.1:0-21565 GCA_021784845.1 Pseudomonadota bacterium | reverse complement strand
TGGACGCCTACGGCCCCATCACCGACAACGCCGGTGGCATCGCGGAAATGGCGGATCTTCCGGCGCACGTGCGCGCGGTCACGGATCCCCTGGACGCGGTTGGCAACACGACCAAGGCGGTCACCAAGGGCTACGCCATCGGTTCGGCGGGCCTTGCGGCACTGGTGCTCTTTGCCGACTTCACGCACAAGCTCGACCAGGGTCGTCACGGACAGGCGATCACGTTTGATCTGTCCAACCATATGGTCATCATCGGTCTCTTCCTGGGTGGTCTCGTTCCCTATCTGTTTGGCGCGATGGCCATGGAAGCGGTCGGCCGGGCGGCCGGCGCGGTGGTGGTCGAAGTGCGCCGCCAGTTCAAGGAGATTGCCGGCATCATGGAAGGCCGTGCCAAACCCGACTATTCGCGCGCGGTCGACATGCTGACCAAGGCGGCGATCCGGGAGATGGTATTGCCGTCCCTTCTGCCGATCCTGGTGCCGGTCGTGGTCGGTATCTTCCTCGGTGCCCAGGCCCTGGGCGGCGTGCTGATGGGCAGCATCGTGACCGGCCTCTTTGTGGCCATTTCGATGACGACCGGCGGCGGCGCCTGGGACAATGCCAAGAAGTACATCGAGGACAACCACTTCGGCGGCAAGGGATCCGAGGCCCACAAGGCCGCAGTCACCGGTGACACCGTCGGCGACCCGTACAAAGACACAGCGGGTCCGGCGGTCAATCCGTTGATCAAGATCATCAACATCGTGGCGCTCTTGATCGTAAGCCTCGTTCACTGACGACGGCCCAGCCAGGAGGAGCTCCTCCTGGCTGGGGTCGTTTTCCCGCAAAAAATCGTGCCCCATCGCCGGTCTGTTGCTACACTACGCGGCGTGAAACTCTGCATAGTCTCAGACAGTCACGACAACCGTGACCCATTGAATGCCGCGGTCGCGGAAGCCAAGGCCCTCGGTGCCGAGGCGGTCCTCCACTGCGGTGACATCGTGGCGCCCAGCACCCTGCGCACCTTGCGCCGGCATGGTCTTCCCGTGCACGCGATTCACGGCAACAACACGGGCGACACCTACTCCATGGCCCATCTGGCCCACGAACACGACGCGTTCGTGCACTACTACGGCCAGGATGCCGACATCGATCTGGACGGGAAGCGGTTCTTTCTCGTCCACTACCCGCATTACGCCTACGCGCTCGCCTGCACGGGGGACTGGGATGTTGTCTGCTGCGGCCACGATCATGTGGCCGCAGTCAGACAGGTTGCGAACGTCAAAGGGGGGCAGACCATGCTGGTGAACCCGGGGACGGTCGGCGGCATCGGTGCTGCGACAACCTATGTGCTCGCCGACCTCGCCCGGTGGTCGTTCGAGATCCGGACGCTTGCCTAGCGCGGCATCCCGTTGGGCTCGACCCGCTGGCCGCGGGCGATCGAAGCGAGGTAGCTCACCAGATCCGTCATCGTCTGGCTGCCGTAGGCCGGCGCGTGCCCCATCAGGCCATTCTTAACGCATGCGCGGATCTGGGTTTCGATGGTGATGACCTTGTGCATGCGCGGGTTGTAGCGCGGGAAGATCGCCACGGCGTTCATCAGGCTCGGAAACCGCTTGCCGTTGGGCAGGCGACCCATCGTCCGGCCCCCGTTGATGTGACAGGTGTCACAGGTCATGCTAACGCCGTTATTGGCGCGCTCCCGGCTGCCAAAGGTGTCGGTCATGAAGATATGCTGACCGGCCTTCACGGCCGCCGCAAAGGTCTGGGGATGCGACGCCGCATGCGCGGGCACCATGCCCAGTGACGCGCACAGCACCGTCAATGCCACCGCTGTTTTTTTATACATTGGATCTCCATCCGTCTGATTTTCCCCCTCTAATGTAATCAGCACCGACCAGCGGCGCAACTGCGCCGATCGCAGCTTGCGCAGCGCGCGTCTTTGTGCGCCTGCGGGTGGTCGGCCGTGGTGCAGATATGCTACCCTGCCGAACAAACCAGACGGTCTCACATGCCCTCGATGCACAGTAAAAACCCCAACGGGACCACCGCCTGGTTCCGGGACATGTTTTCCATCGGCTTCATTTCGGCCTTCGTGTATGCCTTCATGCTGGGCAGCCGCGAGCTGGGTGTGCCCGATGAGGCCCGTTACTGCGAGATTCCGCGGGAGATGGTGGCCGCGGGCCACTACATCACGCCCCGCCTGGATGGCGTTTTGTATTTCGAGAAACCGCCTCTTTTTTACTGGCTGCAGGCGCTCTCCATTCATCTCTTCGGACTGGGTCAGTGGTCCATGCGCTTTTGGACCGCCTGCTTTGCCGTCACCGGCTGCGTGGCCGTCTACGCCATGGGCCGTCATCTCTACGACCGACGCACCGGGTGGCTGTCGGCTCTGGTGCTCGGGACGTCCCTGCTCTACTTCGCCATGGGCCACATCATCACCCTGGACATGGCGGTGTCCGTGCTCCTGTGCCTTAGCCTCTTTGCGTTCGTGTGGGCCGAAAGACAGCCGATGGGCGCGCGGCGGCGCTGGGGGATGGGCTGGGCTTTCGCGCTGGCGGCTTTGGCCACGCTGACCAAGGGCCTGATCGGCATCGTCTTTCCGATGATGGCCATCGGCCTGTGGATCATCCTGTACTGGGACTGGGGACAGATGCGGCGGATGTATCTGGGCCAGGGTGTCCTGCTCTACCTCGTGATCGCCGCGCCGTGGCACATCCTGATGCAGATGCGCCACCCGACGTTTCTTCATTATTACTTCATCCGCCAGCACTTCGAGCGGTATCTCACGGATGTCGCCCACCGTTACCAGCCTTTCTGGTATTTCCTGCCGGTGGTGTTCGCCGGCCTGCTCCCCTGGAGCCTCTTTGCCTTCCAGGCCGCCCGCTTTCATCTGCGCACGACCTGGGCTGAACGCGACCGCTACCGGTCGGTCATGCTGCTCGTCGTCTGGGTCGTGTCGATCTTCGTCTTCTTCTCGGCGTCCGATTCAAAGCTCATCCCGTATATACTTCCCATTTTTCCGCCCCTTGCGATCCTGATCGGCCGCTATCTGGCGCATCGCTGGCAGGAGCCGCTGTCACGGGGAGACCAGATCGCCTTTGTCGCAGCCGGCGTTTTTGGCGTGCTGCTTGGCGGCGCCATCGCGTTCGTCGTGCCCCTGGACCAGGCAAGCCTTGAGCCGCACACCATGCCGCTTGTTATGGCCTGCGTGGGGGCGGTGTTTGCCCTGACCGGCGTGGCGGCGGCTGCGGTCGGGCTGCGCAAGGGGCTTGCGCGCGGCGTGGTGGTTTTGGCCTGCGGTTTCACCGTGTTTCTGTGGGGCGTCAACATCGGCGCGCACTACCTCGACACGCGCACCATCAAGCCGCTCATGCCGGCGCTTCTCGCGCGCCTTACGCCCCGCTCGATCGTGGCCTGTTACGGGGGCTACAATCAGGATCTGCCCTTTTATCTGCGCCGGCGCGTCGAGATCGTTGATTTCAAGGGGGAGCTCGGCTACGGCACGACGCTCGAGAAAACACCCTGGGTGATGGGGGGCAGCCGCTTCTGGCGCCAGTGGCGCAGCCGCCGTACCGTCTATATCGTCACGAACCGTCGCACCTACCAGCGTCTCGAAAAGCAGCACATCGTGATGCACATGGTTGCGCAGAACGCCTTTCATGTCATCGTCTGCAACAAGGGGTAGCCGCATGCGTTACCTGCCGCTCATCGTTCTCGGGGTTCTTCTGAACGCCGTGGCCCAGCTGCTTTTGAAGGAGGGCATGCGCCGCATCGGCTACTTCGCCTTTGATTGGGCCAATGTCATCCCCATCGGCCTGCGTGTTGCCGTCAACCCGTTCGTCATGGGCGGCCTGATGCTCTACGTCGTGAGCTTCATCGTGTGGCTGCTGGTGCTGTCGCGCGTTGCCGTAAGCTTCGCCTATCCGATGCTGAGCCTTGGCTACATTTTCAATGCCGTGGCGGCCTATTACCTGTTTAGCGAAAATGTGACGTTAACGCGTTTTGCCGGCATCTGCGTCATCGTGCTCGGCACCTATCTGATCACGAGGACCTGAGATGGCCGAGCGTACCGACGAGTTCCTGCCGTTTTCGCGACCCGCCCTGAGCGAGGAGGCCATCGCCGAGGTGGTCGCCTGCCTGCGTTCGGGCTGGATCACCACCGGTCCGCGCGTCAAGCAGTTCGAGGAGGCCCTTAAAGGCTATCTCCAGGCGCCGTTTGCGCTTGCGCTGTCGTCGGCCACGGCGGGCCTCCATCTGGCGCTGGCCGCGCTGCGCATGCAGCCGGGCGACGAGGTGATCACCACGCCCATGACCTTCGCCGCCACCCTGAACACCATCGTCATCGCCGGTGGCCGGCCGGTCCTGGTCGACATCGAGGCCCCTACCTACAACATGGATATCGGGCGGGTGGAGGCGGCGATCACGCCCCGCACCCGGGCCATCGTGCCCGTGCACTTCGCCGGCGTGCCGGTGGATCTCGATCCCCTCTACGCGATCGCCGGGCGCCACGGCCTGCGTGTCATAGAAGATGCCGCCCATGCCATCGGCACCGAGTACAAGGGCCGCCGTATCGGCGCCTTCGGCGACACACAGGTGTTCAGCTTCCATCCCAACAAGAACATCACCACGGGCGAAGGCGGGGCGGTCACGACGCGCGACGAGGCGCTGGCCGCCGATGTGGCGCTGACGCGGTTCCACGGCATGGACCGCGAGGCGTGGAACCGGTTTGGCAAAACCGGCAGCGCCCACTACGAGATCATCGCGCCCGGGTACAAGTACAACATGATGGACATCCAGGCGGCGCTTGGCATCCACCAGCTGCCGGCCCTGGAGGGCTTCATTGTCCGCCGCACCGCGCTTGCCCACCGGTACCTGGAGCAACTGGCCGACTGGCCGCAGTGGACGCTCCCCGGCGCGCCGTCCTATCCTCACCGTCCCGCCTGGCACCTGTTTGCCCCGCTTTTGAACCCGCAGGCGGCCGGCATGGATCGCGATGCCTTTATGGCGGGCATGAAGGCGCGTAACATCGGCACCGGCATCCATTACCGGGCGGCGCACCTCTATCCCTATTATCGCGAACGCTACGGGTATGCAGTGGGGGATTTCCCGCGAGCCGAATCGGTATCCGATCGCATCGTCAGTCTGCCGCTGTTTCCGCTCATGACAGACGACGATCAGGACCGGGTCATTGGCGCCATGGCGGACCTCTTTGCCAAGGGGAAATAATGCGGCCTTATCTGAGCGTGGTCATTCCAGTCTACAACGAAGAGGACAACCTCCGTCCCCTCTTCGCGCGCCTGACCGCGGTCCTTGACGCCACAGGCCAGAGCTACGAGATCGTTTTCACCAACGATGGCAGCACGGATCGCTCGGGCGCCGTCCTTCGGGAGTTCCATGAAGCCCGTCCCGACCAGGTGCGCGTCATCGACTTCAACGGCAACTTCGGCCAGCACATGGCGATCATGGCGGCATTCGAGTACGTGCGCGGGGATGTCATCGTGACCCTCGATGCCGACCTGCAGAACCCTCCGGAGGACATTCCGCGGCTTCTCGCGGCGATCGAGGCGGGTCATGACGTGGTGGGCGGCTACCGCAAGGACCGCCAGGACACCTGGTTCCGGCGCAGCGCCTCGCGCCTGATCAACATGATCCGCGCGCGCATCACGCACATCGAGATGCGCGACCAGGGATGCATGCTGCGCGCCTATCGCCGCAGCGTCGTCGACAACATCGCCACGAGCGGCGAGGTTTCGACCTTCATTCCGGCGCTTGCCTACAGCTTCGCGGCACGGCCCACCGAAATCGAGGTACAGCATGCACCGCGGGCGGCAGGCCGGTCGAAGTACCGCCTCTACGACCTGCTGCGCCTGAATTTCGACCTGATGACGGGATTTTCCCTGGTGCCCCTGCAGATCTTCACGATGCTCGGGTTCGCCGTTTCGTTTCTGAGCGCGCTCCTTGTCGTGTACCTCATACTGCAGCGCATCTTCATCGGACCGGAGGTCCAGGGCGTATTCACCCTGTTTGGCATCATGTATTTCCTTGTCGGCCTTGGTATTTTCGGCCTTGGCATCATCGGCGAGTACATCGGGCGCATCTACCTCGAGGTCCGCAAGCGCCCGCGGTTCGTGATTCGCGAGATCCTGCAGGTTGCCGATGACGACTGACTGTTCGATGGTGGTCTTTGCCTATCACGAAGTCGGCTATCGCTGTCTCGATCTGCTGATTGCCCGCCAGGAACGCGTCCTTGCCGTGTTTACGCACGAGGATGCGGCCGGCGAACACATCTGGTTTCGTTCGGTCGCGAGGCTTGCGCGTGCGCATGGCATCCCGGTGTACACGCCAGACGGGATCAGGGGGCCGGTGGTCGACCAGATACGCACGCTCGCCCCGGACATCATCTTTTCTTTCTACTACCGCCACATGATCCCCGCCGAGGTCCTGCGCGTGCCCCGCCTGGGCGCTTTCAACATGCACGGATCGCTGCTGCCGCGCTATCGGGGGCGCGTGCCCATCAACTGGGCCATCATTCACGGCGAAACACGGACAGGCGCCACACTCCACCACATGGTCCGCCGCGCCGACGCCGGTGACATCGTTGATCAGGAAGCGGTGCCGATCGGGCCCGAGGACACGGCCCATGATGTCTTTCTCAAGGTCACGGAGGCCGCCGTCCTGGTGCTTGATCGCAACCTCGCGGCACTGAAGACCGGCCGCGCGCCCCGGCATCCCCAGGACGAGACGCAGGCGACCACCTTCGGCGGCCGGCGGCCGGAAGACGGCCGCATCGACTGGAGCTGGCCGTCACAGAGGATTTTTGATTTCGTCAGGGCTCTCACGGAGCCCTACCCGGGCGCCTTCACGACCACGCGGGGCCGGACCCTGCTGATCTGGTGGGGTCGTCCGGTGGCGCGGCCGCCGGCCGGCCCCGCGCAGGCGGGGGCCATTATCTCGGTCGAGCCCCTGATCGTGGCGACGGGGGATGGCGCCCTCCAGGTCGACCGGGCCCAGTGGGCCCATGGCGGCGCCGTCGCGGCAGGGGAATTCGTTCGGTTCGAGGTTCTCGGCGCCTAAGCGGCGGGAATCCCAGTCTACTAGGAGAAACACCAGATGCCTTTGAAAGTCCTGATCCTTGGGGTAAACGGATTTATCGGCAATAGCCTGACCCAGCACATCCTTGAACGGAAGGACTGGGAGGTCTATGGCATGGATATGAACAACGACAAGCTCGAGGCGAGCCTTGGCAACAGTCGCTTCCACTTCGTCGAGGGTGACATCACCGTCAACCGCGAGTGGATTGAATACCACATCAAGAAATGCGATGTGGTGCTGCCTCTCGTCGCGATCGCCACGCCGGCTACGTACGTCACGGACCCCCTGCGGGTCTTCGAGCTCGACTTCGAGGCCAATCTCGACATCGTCCGCAAGTGTGTGCGCTACAAGCGCCGCGTGCTGTTCCCGTCGACTTCCGAGGTCTACGGCATGAGCGCCGATACCCCATTCGACGAGGAAAACAGCAGCCTCGTCCTCGGGCCCATCCACAAGCAGCGGTGGATCTATTCCTGCTCAAAGCAGCTGCTCGATCGCGTCATCTACGCATACGGGCAGAAGGAGGGTCTGCGGTTTACCCTGTTTAGGCCCTTCAACTGGATCGGCCCGAAGCTCGACAACATTCTCGAGCCGAAGGAAGGCAGCTCGCGCGTGCTGACGCAGTTCATCGGTAATATCCTGCGTGGCAAGGACATCCAGCTGGTCGACGGCGGCCATCAGCGCCGCAGTTTCACCTACATCGACGACGGCATCGATGCGCTGCTGCGTATCATCGAAAACGAGAACAACTGCGCCGATGGCCGTATCTTCAACATCGGCAATCCCGAGAACGACTGTTCGATCAAGGATCTCGCCGAACAGCTGGTGACTCTGGTGCGGTCCTACCCGCGTTACGCGTCGCTTGCCGAGAAGGTGCGCATCGTCACGGTGGGATCGAAGGAGTATTACGGCACCGGCTACCAGGACATCCTGACGCGGGTACCCTCCATCGCCAACGCCGCCCGGCACCTCGGCTGGCGCCCGACCACCGACCTGCAGACGGCGCTGCGCAAGACGCTCGATTACCATCTGGGGCGGCCCTCTCAGGAGCTCCAGTAAGGCATGCCGGATCTGGTCCTGGCACTGAAGATCGACGTGGACACCGACCGGGGCACCCGGATCGGTGTGCCGCGGCTGATCGCCCTGCTAGACGAGTTTGGCATCAAGGGGAGTTTTTACTTCTCCCTTGGACCTGACAACACGGGCCGCGCCCTGCGCCGCATTTTCCGGCCCGGATTCTTCCGCAAGGTGCGGCGCACCAGTGTGGTCAGCACCTACGGGATACGCACTCTTCTCAATGGCGTGCTCTGGCCCGGCCCGCACGTGGCGCGGCGCAACCCCGAGGTCTTGCGCGCCGCCCGGGCACACGGCCATGAGGTCGCGATTCATTGTTACGACCACATCCGCTGGCAGGACGGTCTGCATCGCATGCCTGTCGGTGAGGTGCGGCGCGAATTTGCGCGGGCGCGCCAGGAATTCGAGTGGGTGTTCGGGGAGCCGGCGCGGGCCGGGGCGGCAGCGGGCTGGCAGGCCAATGCCGACAGCCTCACGGTGTACGACGAGGCCGGCCTGCTCTACGGCAGCGACGCGCGCGGCAGCACGCCATTCTTTCCCTCCGCCGGCGGCCAGATCTTCCGCACGCTGCAGATTCCCACCACGCTGCCGACTCTGGACGAACTGCTGGGGCGGCCTGATTTTCCCGACCACGGTCTCGTTGATCATTATCTTTCTCTTCTGCGGCGCAACGAGATCAACGTCCTGACCATTCATGCCGAGATCGAAGGCATGGCCCGATACGACTGGTTCCGGGAATTCCTCGCCCGCGCGGTGTCCATGCGCATGCAGTTTTTGACGCTCGACGAGATTGCGCGCACCGTGCTGCGCGCGCCGCAGGACGTGCCGGTGTGCGAGCTGGTGGCAGGGGAGATCGACGGCCGCTCGGGCACGCTTGCCACGCAGGGGGGCGCGCTCGCGGATTGTGCGCAGGCCGGTGGCCGATCTTCCCGTTGACGCGTGTCTTGCCGATTTGCGCGCGGCGCTGTCTGACCACGCCTGCGTCCTGCTCTCGGCGCCTCCTGGCAGCGGCAAGACCACGGTGGTGCCCCCTGCTCTTTTGGACGAACCCTGGCTGAAAGGCCGCAAGATCCTGATGCTCGAGCCGCGGCGGGCGGCGGCGCGCGCCGCCTGCGAGTGGATGGCCCGCAGCCGCGGCGAGGCGCCAGGCGACATCATTGGTTACCGCAGCCGCCATGGCCAGGCCGTGTCGGCGCGCACACGTGTCGAGATCATCACCGAAGGCATCCTGACGCGTCTGGTGCAGCGCAACCCCCTGCTAGACGAAGTCGGCCTGGTCATCTTCGATGAGGTGCACGAACGCCACCTGCACACGGATCTCGGCCTGGCCCTCATCCGTGACGTCCAAAGCGGCGTGCGGCCGGATCTGCGCGTGCTGCTGATGTCGGCAAGCCTCGATCAGCAGAGTCTGCGGCCGCATTTCCCGGGCGCGCCCTGCATCGAGTCCGCGGGCCGCGAGCACCCGGTCACCGTGACCTACCAGAAGCGGCCTTCGCGTGCTCCTTTGGTTGACCAGATCCGGCTGGCACTGGCCGATCTGCTGCCCCTTGGTACGGGCGATGTGCTCGTGTTTGTCCCAGGTGCCGCCGAAATCCGCGCCTGCCAGCAGGGTCTGCGTGATCTCGCCCACGCCGCGGGAGTCCGGTTGTGCCGCCTGCACGGCGACATGACGCCTGCCGAGCAAGACGAGGTTCTGCAGGCCGCGCCGCTGCGGCGCATCATTTTGGCGACAGCCATTGCGCAGACGAGCCTCACCCTGCCGTCGGTGGATGCTGTCATCGACTCAGGCCTCGTGCGCGTGGCACGCCACGACCGCACCACGGGCTTTACCCGCCTCGTCACGTTGCCCGCAAGCCAGGACGTCGCCCTGCAGCGCGCCGGCCGGGCGGGACGCGTGCGCCCCGGCTACTGCTACCGCCTCTGGACGGCGGCCGAACAGGCCGGGCGTCCCCGCTTTGCGGCACCGGAAATCGAGACCGCCGATCTCAGTACGCTGGCTCTTGATCTGGCTGCGTGGGGCACGCCCACGGCGGCGGGTCTTGCGTGGCTTACGGTGCCACCGCAGCCGGCGCTTGGCGCGGCTTTTGCGCTGCTCGAATCCCTGGGCTTGACGCACGCCGATCGCAGTCTCACGCCGGCCGGACGCCTTGCCGCGCAAGGCGGCATCGGGCCCCGCCCGGCCGCGCTGCTCCTCCATGATCCCGTGTGTCCCACCCTGGCGCTCGCTCTGGCGGCATTGCTGGCCGATCGCGATCCGCTGCGTGATCTGGATGATGCCGGCATCGATGCCCGCCTGCGCTGGCTGCGCGCGCAGGGCGATGCCGGCCTTGCGCGGTTTGCGCGCGCGGTAGGCCGCCGCTTCGGTGTGGATGCCCGCTGGCGGGGCGAAGGCATCGGCGACGCCGATCTGCAGGCCCGCACGCTGTGGGCGGCCTACCGTGACCGCCTGGCGGTTGCCGCAGGCGGCCGTGGTGTCTTCAAGCTCGTCACGGGCGGACGCGTGGAGGTGCGCACGGACGATCCGCTCGCATCGGCGCCGGCAATCCTGGTGCTTGCCGTCGAGGAATCCGTTCATGCCTCCTGGGTGCGCCTGGCGGCGCCCGTATCGGCCGCGCTCCTGCGCAGCTGGGCGGATGCGTGCGCGACCGAAACGCTGTCTGTGACCTGGGATGAGCGCGCGCAGCGCGTGACCGCCCGCCGCGAACGGCATTTCGGCGAGATCGCGCTGCAATCCGTGCCGGTGGCCACGCCACCTGCCGCGGCCGTCGTCCCCGTGCTCGTGGCGGCCGTCAGACGGTCTGGCCTGCGCGTCCTGCCGTGGTCAGAGGAGGCGGAGGCGCTGCGGGCGCGCGTGCAAAGTATCGCCCACTGGCAGGCAGGCGCCGACTGGCCTGATCTGTCCGATGAGGCGCTGGTGGCGCACATCGCGGTCTGGCTGCCTGCGGCGGTGGGGTCGGGCCCGGATGCATCCGTCGTCGATGTGGCGCGCGGACTGTGGCACGGGATGCTGCGGCCGGATCAGCGCGTGCGGCTGGAGCGGGATGTGCCGCGGGCGCTTGTGCTGCGCGCGCGGCGGGCGCGACCCATCCGGTATCAGCCAGGGGGACCGGCCGTGCTGGCCGCGCCGATCCAGGATTTCTACGGGTTGAGCGAGACCCCGTGCGTCGCGGGCCGCGTGCCCCTCACACTCGAGCTGCTGTCGCCTGCGGGCCGCCCGGTGCAAACGACGAGCGACCTCCCGCATTTCTGGAAAAACGGCTACCCGGCCCTGCGCCGTCAGCTGGCGGCGCGTTATCCGCGTCATGCGTGGCCGGACGATCCGCTCAATCCGCCGCCGTTACGCCGACAGGGCGCGTAGTCCGAGCGCCTGGAAGAGGGTGCTGTCGGCCGTCGCGCCGGGGTTTGGTGTCGTCAGCAGTCTGTCGCCGGCAAAAAGCGAGTTGGCGCCGGCAAAGAAGCACAAGGCCTGCAACTCGTCGCTCATGCCGTCACGCCCCGCCGACAGCCGGACGCGGCTCGTTGGCAGGCACAGACGGGCTACGGCGATGGTGCGCACGAATTCCAGGGGTTCGAGACTGGGCTGGTCGCCAAGCGGCGTGCCCTTGACGCGCACAAGCAGATTGATCGGCACGCTTTCGGGTGGCGGATCCATGGCGCTCAGTTCGCTGATCAGGCCGGCGCGATCGCCGCGCGATTCGCCCATGCCCACGATGCCGCCGCAGCACACTTTCAGTCCCGCCTTGCGCACGCGGGACAGCGTGGCAAGCCGGTCTTCGAAATCACGGGTGTGGATCACCTGCCCGTAATGGGTGCGGCTCGTGTCGATGTTGTGGTTGTAATAATCAAGACCTGCATCCGCCAGTTTTTCCGCCTGTCCTTCACGCAGCAGGCCCAGTGTCGCGCAGGTTTCGAGGCCCAGGTCCGACACGGCCCGCACCATCTCGGCCACAGCCTGCACATCGGCGTCCTTGGGTCCCCGCCAGGCGGCGCCCATGCAAAAGCGGCTCGCCCCGCGGGCCTTGGCGGCCTTCGCGGCCTCGACCACCTCAGCTGTCGTCAGCAGCGGAGAGTCTTCGACGCCGGCGGCGTGGCGGCGCGACTGGGGGCAGTACCCGCAGTCTTCGGGGCAACCGCCCGTCTTTATGGAAAGCAGGCTGCTGACCTGGATGTCCGCCGGATCGAAATGCTGCCGGTGCACGCTGTGGGCATCGTACAGCAGATCAAAAAACGGCTTTTCGAACAGTGTTTCGATTTCGGCTAGGCTGCGGGCCATGAGCGTCTCCAAATGGTGCCTGACCCTACGACGCCCCGATGGCGCTGTCAACATTCATCAAGTCCGCAGGTTGACGAACGTTGCTGCGGCCGATGCCGATGTAGTGGATGCCGAGCTCGGTCAGGCGCTGCGGATCGTATTGATTGCGTCCGTCGAAGATCATCGGCGACCGCAAAAGCGCCTTTACCCGCGCAAAATCGGGATGCCGGAAGGGTTTCCATTCCGTCACGAGGATCAGGGCGTGGGCCCCATCGAGGGCGGCGTACTGATGGTCCGACATCGCGATGCGTCCCTCCTCGAACCACGAGGCGGGCAGTTCGTGGCGGGCCACCTCGGAGGCGACGGGATCGTACGCCGTCACGCGGGCACCCGCACCGATCAGCGACTTCAGGAGGACCACCGAGGAGGCTTCCCGCATGTCATCGGTGCCAGGCTTGAAGGCAAGTCCCCACAGGGCGAAATGCAGGCCGGTCAGATCGTTCCCGTAGACCCCGCGGATATGTTCAAACAAGACCTGCTTTTGCTGCTCGTTGCGGTCCTCGACGGCCTTCAGGACCGCCGGTTCGAAGCCTGCCTGATCGGCCATGCGGATGATGGCCTTCACATCCTTTGGAAAGCACGAGCCGCCATAGCCGCAGCCGGGATAAATGAAGGAATAACCGATCCGGCTGTCGGAACCGATGCCCTGGCGCACGCTTTCGACGTCGACGCCCAGGCGCTCGCAGAGATTGGCAATTTCATTGATGAAGGAGATCTTGGTCGCCAGCATGGCGTTCGCTGCGTACTTGGTCATCTCCGCTGCGCGGATGTCCATGAAGAGCAGCCGTTCATGGTTGCGCATGAACGTCCCGTAGAGGTCGCGCATGATCTTGCGCGCCCGTTCCGAGTCACAGCCGACCACTACCCGGTCGGGCCGCATGAAATCGGCGACCGCATCCCCTTCCTTCAGGAATTCCGGATTGCTGACCACGTCGAATGGCACCACGGCGCCACGCCGGGCGAGCTCCGCGGCGATCGTGTCCCGGACCCGCTCGGCGGTGCCGACGGGGACCGTCGACTTGTCGACGATCACGGCGTAATGATCAAGGTGGCGGCCGATGTCGCGCGCCACCGCCAGGACATGGCTGAGATCGGCCGAGCCATCTTCATTGGGCGGCGTGCCGACCGCTATGAAGTAGGTCTCGCTGTCGGCCAGTGCCCCGGCAAGTTCGGTGGTGAAGCGCAGCCGTCCGGCGCTGGCGTTGTTGTCGACGATTGTCTTCAGGCCGGGTTCATAAATGGGCAGCACGCCGCGCCGCAATCCCTCGATCTTGCCTTTGTCGACGTCGACGCAGATGACATCGTTTCCCATCTCGGCGAAACAGGCACCCGTCACCAGTCCGACATAACCCGTCCCTATCACAGTCAATCGCATGGTCGCAAACCTTCGGAGGCACGGCAGGTCCTGCCGCGGACCGCATTCTATCAAAGCGCCTGAGTGGCTCCAAACGCGTCCGCGCCTTGTGCGCCGTCCGGTGCACGGATCCTGCCCGCCAGTCTGTCCTTATGGCGTCCGGTCTGTCACGCCTTGTTCGCTGCCACCGGGACCGCCCCTTTTGCGGGATCTCACAGGGAAGGCGTCACATCGCGCCCACCGTAGACACGCTCATGGCGGGTCTGGCACTCGGTGCAGCGCTCCGCTGTCGGGTAGGCCTCCAGTCGCGCGTAAGGGATTTCGCCGCCGCACTCGGTGCAGTAACCGTATGTGTTGTCGGCAAGCCGGCTGAAGGCCTCTTCAATGGCGCGCAGCTCGCGCAACTCGGTCTGCGCCTCGGTGAGATTCAAGTCGACGAACTGAGCTGCCATGGATTCATCGCCTGGATCGCCAACCTCTCCGGCGACACTCGTGATGTTGTCGGTCTTGGCAGAATCCGTTGCCGCCCGGACTTTTTTCACCAGTTCGGCGCGGCGCTCCATCAAGTGGCGTTCGAGCGTCCTGCGCTGTTCGGAAGTGAGCTTGGCCATAATGTCCTCCACAACCTGATCGCAATTGGGCACGTCCTGACCCCGTTTGTTCCACGATATCGCATCGCTGTGCCCGCGAGGATCCGCGGATCGGGCATCAGCATGCGCGGCCATCACCTGTTTGTCTCCCGACTGTCGTTCTGTGCCAGGCAACGCGCAAACCCGCCCGATTCCGGACGCGGCAACCGGCGTCGCCTCGGGTTTGCGCTCACCTGTCGGGCGCGCACGAGCGCGGATGGGGTTTGGGGTCTTCGCGCCGACCTGTCTGCGGCCCCGAACCAGCCTTGCGGCCACAAAATGTCGAATACAGGCGTGTCGCGATCGCTTTTGCGCGTCCGTCTGTCGATGCGGCGGCACTTTGCGCCCTGTTCACACGCAAACGGCGTGCCGGTGTTTCACGCGTGGACGCGTTTTGGTAAATGCGCAGTAAAAAAAGCCCTTTTCGCGCAGAGTGCCGCCGCAATCCGGTGTGTGATGCTTCCCTTGCGCGCAGGCGTTGCGACAAGTCCACAAGATAAAGAGGCAGCATGTGGTGCGGAATTGTTTGCAAAGGTTGATATCGCTGATACAGTTAGATTTGACGATGCGGCAAATTATGCTAGGCGTGTCGCCCACGGCGATGAGAAGTGGAGCTTGTCAGTCCAGCCTCAAAATAACCACGTCGTCACCCATGGCCGCAGTGGCCGGGCATCTTTGCCTCGACATCCTTGCTCAGGGAGGCGGAGGGTTGTGCAGGGGAGAGCGACTCTAAGACTGTCAATTTGAGGAGTGAGAGCATGGCAATGAAGAAGAAGGCGGCGACCACCAAGAAGAAGGCCCGTATGGCGTCGACGAAGGCCGCAGTCAAGCAGGCAACCGTAAAGAGCGTTGCCAAGAAGGCGGTCACCAAGAAGGCGGTCACCAAGAAGGCTGCGGTGAAGAAGGCTGTCGCCAAGAAAAAGACCGTGAAGCAGGCAACCGTAAAGAGCGTTGCCAAGAAGGCGGTCGCCAAGGGCCGCACCAAGGCGGTGAGGAAAGCCGCCCCCAAGCGCAAGACGGCTGCCAAAAAGGCGGCGGGCCGGAAGTAAGGGCGCATCGCCGTAGGCCGCCCAAGGCGGCCTACGGCCTACTCTCTGTCGTCGGCCAGCGCTTCCTTGTTGATGTTTTCAAGTGCCGCCGCCCAGGCGGTCTCGTGAGCCTGCAGCTCCGTCAGCACCAGGCGATGGAAGGCAATGAGTTCACCGGAAAAGGCCGGCAGGTCGTTTCCTCCCACCAGTTCCTGCGCCGCGCGCTCCACCAGGACCAGGGTTTCGCGGAGATTCAGGCAGGAGCCCAGCGCATTTTTCAGGCGTTCTCGCGGTTTGGGTATCCACGTCCGGTCGGCTGCCACTGACCGCAGGCGCTCGCCGAGTTCCAGCAGGCGTTTGCGCAGCTTTGACACCGCTCCCAGCTTCTCGCTTTTGATGTCGCCCCAAACCGCACAGTCCATGAGGTTGAGCCAGTGGGCACGCAGCCGGAGGATCAGCTGCGCATCGGGTTCGGATAATCGGTCGATGTCGTCCATTCAGGCCCCGGCGTTCAAGGCGGCCAGCCGCTGCGGTGTGCCCACATCCGTCCAGTCACCACGGTAATGCTCGCCGGTGACGAGTCCCTTGTCGATCGTCTCGCGCAGCAAAGGTCCCAGGGCGAAGCGTTCGCCCGGGGGGTGAGCGAACAGACTCTTGCGATAGAGACCGATGCCGGCGAACGTCAGTCGCGGTGCTTCGTGCACGACGTGGCTGCCCCGCAGCCCGAAATCTCCGTCGGGATGCTCGGGTGGATTGTCGACCAGCACGAGGTGTGCAAGTCCCGCAATCGCGGCGGGCAGCACGGTGAAGGGATAGTCTGTGTAAATGTCGCCGTTGACCACCAAAAACGGGTCGCTATCCAGAAGCGGCATGGCGCGCACGATGCCGCCACCGGTCTCCAGGCCGACAGCGCCCTCATCCGAATACCGCAGCCGCGCACCGAAACGGCGCCCGCAACCCAGCCGCTGCCGGATCTGGTCGCCGCGGTAGGCGATGTTGATGACGATGTCGGTGGTGCCGCCGCGCACGAGAGCCTCGATGAGATGTTCGATCAGCGGTTTGCCGCGCACCGCGACAAGGGGCTTTGGCACCTGATCGGTCAGCGGTCGCATGCGTTCGCCCCGCCCGGCGCCCAGGATCATGGCGTTCATCTGTGGGGCAGCGCCAGCAGAAACTCGTGCAGTGGCCGCAGATCGCTGTAGAGGGCCGTCGCCTCTTCCAGATAGCGCAGGGTCAGCGGAAGGTCCGCCAGGTATCCGGATTTGCCATCCCGATGGTGCAGGCGGGCGAAGATGCCGGCGACCTTGAGGTGGCGCTGTACGCCCATGCGGTCGAACCATTCAACGAAACGTTCCTCGTCTTCCATGTCATGGAGTCCGGATTCGCGCGACAGGGCGCAGTAGCCCTTGACCCAATCGGTGACCTGATCGCGCGGCCATGCCACATAGCAGTCGCGCAGTAGCGAAACGAGGTCGTAGGTGATCGGGCCGCGCACCGCGTCCTGAAAATCGAGTATGCCCGGATTATGGCGCGTGTCGATCATGAGGTTGCGTGAATGGAAATCGCGATGCACCCACACCTGTGGCTGCCGCAGTGCGGCGTCGGCCAGGCTTGCGAACGCAGCGCTCAGCATCAGGGATTCCTGATCGGACAGGCGGATGCCAAGATGCCGCCCCAGATACCATGTCCGGAACAGTTCCATTTCCGCAAGCAGCATCTCGCGGCTGTAGGGGGGCAGGAACGCCGGATCGAGGAAGGTGCCCGTCTGCAGCACGACGAGTGCGCCCAGTGCATCGCCATAAAGCCGTTCCACCGTGTCCGGCCGCAGTTCATTCAGATAGGGTCTTTCGCCCAGATCGGTCAGCACGCAGAAACCCTGCGTGAAATCACAGCCGATGATGCCAGGCACGTTCAGGCCGATCTCATCGAGTTTGGTGGCGATGCGCACGAAGGGCTCGAGCTTCTCCTTGTGGGGTGGCGCATCCATGACGATCCACGTCTGGCCGTCGCCCGTCAGGCGAAAGTAACGGCGAAAGCTCGCGTCGGCGGAAGCCGGTGTAACCGCAAAGCGGTGATGCCCGAGCACCTGGGCACTGAACCCCTGCAGGGCAGCCATCCTGTCCATACCCACGGAACATCTCCTTAAAAGATTCGCCAGACCGGACCCTTGCGCAAGAGGCCGATTGTATGCGATTTTAGCGGCCACATACATTGACCGTATCCTGTCATGCCCCGGACCGTTGCCACGCGCTCATGGGCGGGGTTGTTGATCTCATCCCTGGTTGCCACCTCCGCCTACGGAGCGTGCACGCCCGTCACGCCGCGCCCGGTCACGTTCATGAGTCCCGGCCAGGGGCACCGTGTCGCCCACGTCGTGGCCGACCGGGCCACTGCCTGGCGCAACGGCATCAGCGTCTTCAGCGGCCATGTCGTATTGACCTACGGCACCGAGACCGTCCGGGCGCACATCATCCGCTTCAATCGCCTGACCAACGCGTTTACCGCAGTCGGTGACGTGCGCGTGACCAATGCGCAGGGCGGAAGCCTGCGGGCGCGCTATCTGCACTTAAACCGGACATCCGGCCACGGTGTGGTGCGTGACGCGTCTTTCCGGTTGCCCGGGAGCAATGCGCGCGGTCATTCGGTCATCGTCATTCTGCGTGGCCGGCAGCATGCGCTTTTGCACCGGACACGTTATACCATGTGCCCCAAGGGGACCCGGGTCTGGTACATCAGCGCAAGGACGCTCCATCTCGATTACAAGGCCGACACGGGCGTCGCCACCAATGCCCTCGTCGTTTTCAAGGGTGTGCCGATCTTCTACTGGCCCTATCTCACTTTTCCGATATCCAACAAGCGCAAGTCCGGTTTCCTGCCGCCCCGCTACGGGGTTCTCGGCAATTCCGGCATCTCGCTGTCGGTCCCGTATTACTGGAACCTCGCGCCCAACTACGATCTGGTCACCACGCCGCAGATCCTGACCCGGCGCGGTGTGATGCTGAGCAATCATTTCCGCTATCTCGGCGTCGGCTACAACGGTTCCCTCGAGGCGGACTACATTCCCTTCGACCGTCTTGCCGGCCGCCCCCGTTATGCCTTCAGCCTCGTCCACACGCAGAGCTTCAATCCGTACTGGTGGGCCAAGATCGATTATAACCGCGCCTCGGATCCGGCGTTTTATACCGATTTCAGCACGTCGATCAATCTGGCAAGCCAGATCGACCTGCCGCAGCTTGCCGAGGGCGGTTATGCAGGCCGCTTCTTCCGTTTCCGGGTGTTCGGATCCACCTACCAGCTCCTGGACACCGCGATCGCATCCGGATACCAGCCTTATGAGGAGCTACCGGGTGTCCGCCTGCGCCTGCGGGGCCGCTCTGCCCCCAACCGCCTTCACTACCGCGTGGCGGCAAGCGCCATACGCTTCATCGCCGGTGGCGGCCCGCCTGCCAATCGCATCGACGCGCACGCGACACTGAGTTACCCCTGGCGCTCACCGGCGGCCTTTCTGACGCCGAGCTTCACGGAGCGCGAGACCGATTATTGGCTGGGTTCGTCTGCCAGCATCCACCGGACGGTGCCAACGGCAAGCCTGAAGGGCGGTCTGTTTCTGGAACGGGATCTGGCAGGCGGCGGCCGCCAGACCCTCGAGCCCGAAATCTACTATCTCTACACCCCCTACCGGAACCAGCAGGGCATCCCGGTATTCGATACCGCGCCGACCGATTTCAACTACACGAATCTCTTTCGTGCCAACGCATTCTTCGGACCTGACCGTATCGCTGCTGCGAATCAGCTGACGGCGGCACTGACCACGCGCTGGTATTCCGCAAGCGGGCGCGAGCGCCTGCGCGCAAGCGCCGGCATCGTTCACTACTTTCATCGGCCGTCGATCTATCTGCCGCCCGCCACCGAGATTCTCAACCGCACGTCGGACATTGCCGCCGAACTCTATGCCCGGCTTACCCGCCACTGGTACACGCGTGGTACGCTCGACTGGAACCCCATCACGCACGTAACGGATGCGGGCGAAGCCTATGTAGAGTACCATCCGGCCGCCAATGAGATCGTCACGCTGGGTCACCGGTATGTGCGCGGCGTCCAGGAGCAGGTCGACTTAAGTGTCCAGTGGCCTGTGTTCGGCCACTGGTCGGCGCTTGCCGAAACCAGTTATTCGCTGATGCAGTCGATGGGTTTGGAGTCCTATGTCGGCGTCCAATACAATACATGCTGTTGGGGTGCGAGCTTTTATGTGGGCCAGCGCCTCGGGCTGAACAATACGCAATTCACTACCGCCATGCTCGCGTTTACCCTGAACGGGCTGGGAAGCCTCGGCACGATTCCTATTGCTCCGCTCAGTCAGCACGGGTTCATGTTGGGTCCTTGAGGAGAGACGATGTCATCTGCGCTTCCGCCGTTTATCAGTGTTCAGCCTGTGACCATCGACAAGATCGTGGCCGTCGTGAACAACGGCATCATCACAGAATCCGAACTCGACCAGCGCGTCAAGCTGCTGGCCGAGCGCCTGTCGGCACAGAACGTAGCGCTGCCGCCCGAGCGGCTCCTCAGACGGCGCGTCCTGAACCAGATGGTGATGGAGCGGCTCGAACTGCAATACGCCAAACGCATCGGCATTCATGTCAGTGACGCCGAGGTAGCGGCCGCCGAGGCCACGCTGGCGGCCCGCAACAAGATGTCCGTTGCCCAGTTTGAGCATGTGCTGTCTACGGAGGGGTTCACCCCGCATGCCTTTCACCAGCGCCTGCGGCGCGAACTGACCATACGCGCCCTGATCGAGCGGCGTATCAGCCGGGGTGTCACCATCTCGAAGGCGAGCGTCGAACGGTTCATGACGGAGGAGCGTGCCGCGGCGGGCAGCCGCTACAAGATCGCCGAGATCACTCTAAGCGTTCCGGCCACGGCCGGCCAGGCCGCGCGCTCGCGCATCCTGGCGCGGGCCCGCAAGATCGCAGAAAGCATCGCCAGTGGCGAATCGTTCAGCCAGGCCGCCATCGCCCATTCCGAGGATCAGCACGCGCTGGAAGGTGGCCAGCTGGGATGGCGCCGCGCGGATAACCTGCGGCCGCTTTTCGTGCACGCGGTCACCCGCATGCAGGTCGGACAGGTCCGCGTGCTGGCCGGGCGCGAGGCGGTGTACCTGATCAAGCTCGAGAACAGGAAAGAAGGCAAGAAACAGCCGGCCACACTGCAGGTGCGCCTGCGGCAGATCGTCTTGCAGCCCACGGCCCAGATGTCGGCTGCCATGGTGCATGAAAAACTGAAGGATCTGGAGCGGCGCCTCCAGAAGGGGCAGTCGTTCGGGGCGCTGGCGCGCGCCTATTCCGAAGCCGGCGATGCGATGCGCGGTGGAAAGACGGGCTGGGTGTCGCTTGGATCCCTGCCGCCTGCGCTTGCGCAGGCCGCTCAATCGCTGCCGATTGGCACGGTCGGCGGTCCTTATGCCGTCGGGCACGGACAGGCGCTGATCGAGGTGGAGGCGCGGCGCCTGCGGCATGGCCTCACCCGTTCGGCGGCCGAACGTCTGTTGCGCATGCGCAAGGGCAGCGCGCTCTATGTCCGCTGGCTGCAGACGTTGCGCGATGATGCCTACATCCACTACACCCGGAATGACTAGGCGGCCGCGGCTCGCGTTTACCCCGGGCGAGCCGGCGGGCATCGGTCCCGATCTCGCCGTCCTGCTGGGTGACATCGGCGGGGCAGCCGACATCGTCACCATCGCGGACCCGGATATCCTGTATGCCCGCGCTTCCCTTCTCCGGCGTCCGTTTGCCTGTGCCCCCTACGACCCGACCCGGCGGGGGCATGCGGTGCTCGCCATCCCAACGGCCCGGCCTGTCCGCCCGGGCGTTCCCGATCCGGCCAACGCCTCTTATGTACTGGCCTGCCTGCGGCGGGCGCTAGAGGGCTGTCTGTCAGGCGAATTCGATGCCCTGGTGACCGGCCCCGTCCACAAGGGCGTGATCGCCGACGCAGGCTTTCCCTTCACCGGCCACACGGAGTTTCTGGCCGCTCAGGCGGGAATCGATGACGTCGTCATGATGCTCACCGCAGGATCGCTGCGGGTCGCCCTGGTCACCAC
>JAJYHH010000014.1:24873-27594 GCA_021784845.1 Pseudomonadota bacterium | reverse complement strand
TCGCCCGCGCAACCGCGAAGTTCTAAACGCGGCGCGGCCAGTTCATCGCCCGCAGCGGGCGGCGCAAGGACCGGGCGCGGGCATTGGTAACCGGGCGCCCGCAGCCGGCAGAAATCCCACGTGGCCGGTTCGTGACAGTCCGTATCACGTCGCCGGCCGCATCGCGCCTGCGGCGCTACAGGGCGATGCCCGGCCGCGGCGGGCACGCACTTAAAGTGCGTATACCGAAGGCCCCCCAAAAAAACACCCTTTAAGCCTGCACACCTCGCCCCTCCGGGGAGGGTTGGCCACAAGACCTGACAGGAACAGGTGCTCTGGTCATTGCACCAGATCCACAGCCCCGGTGTCGGAATCGGCGCAGCCAACCCCCGCCCGGGCCTGCCGCATTGCACCACCGGGCGTGCGGCGCGAGAGCGGCCCGGCATCCTCATGGCATCGCCCCTACTCCTTTCAATAAGCCGCAGAACGCAGACAGGGCGCAAGAAGCCTCATCCCGCAAGCGACCGCGCCCATAAAAACAGGATTCCCGGCAACAAAGGCCAGCCAGAGGACAGATCCCTTGACGATCATGCAGTCGCGGCTATGTTTGTAGCGACACGAGCCGGCGCGATCGGCCCGTGTCGATCGCGGGCAATCTCGGGTCGTCATGATGGGAAAGCACTGGACCACTATCTGCCAAAGGGCGCTGCTAGTCCTTGTTCTCGCCCCCGCTACGGCGGCTGCAACGGGCGGCCTGGACTGCCGCCATCCCTCCCCAGACCCGATCGCAGCGGGGCGCTGCATTGCACTCAGCGCGCACCTTGGTAACTGCACAGCCTGTCATGTCATCGCCGGAACATCCGCCGACGGCAACCTTGGGCCGGCTTTGCGCGACATGCGCCGGCTCTTTCCGAACAAGATCGCGCTGTTTGCGGAAATCTACGATCCGACCATCCTCGCGCCACGGACGGCCATGCCGCCCTTTGGCAAATATCACATCCTGACCCGTGGGCAGATCCGCAAACTCGTCGACTTCCTGTGGACGCTGTAGGCGGTCGCTGGAGAATGCGTTGATGTGGCACACCGAACCGGCACGGTCCCGGCCGATGGGCAGAGCCCTCGCGCGCGCGGCCATTGCCCTTGCCGCACTGCTCCTGTGTGCGCCGCAGACGGCCCTGGCCGGCCCCAGGCAGGCCAGGGCGGCTTTTTGGCGCTACTTCCGGCAGCGCTTTCCGGGTATCCGCATGTCCGACTACGCGCGCGGCGTGCCGGCCGCGTCCGGACAACACCCGGGGCCGCGCGCATCCCTGTATGCAGCAGCCCTCACGAAGGGCCGGCGGCTCTGGACGACACCCTTCCCGAACGGGCACACCTACGCGGGCTGCTTTGCCCACGGCGGCGTCGGCGCGGCGGCGGCTTACCCGCGCTTTGATATCGCCACAGGTTCCGTCCAGACACTGGAGATGGCCCTCAACGCCTGCCGGGTTCACAATGGCCTGCCCGCCTATCATTCTCTTGTCCGGGGACCCCTGGTGGACCTGGATGCCTATTGCAAGGCACTTGCCATCGGCCGGACCATCCACATCACACTGCCGACACGCGCCGCCATACGGGCCTTCGCCCGCGGCGAACACTTTTTCTGGGCACGGCGTGGACAGCGCAACTTCTCCTGCGCCACATGCCATGTCCAGCACGCGGGACAACACCTGGGCCACGCCATCCTGACCGCGGCCCTCGGCCAGGGTGCCCACTTCCCGCTCTACCGTCCCGCCACACGCACATGGATCCCCATCGCCCGCCAATACCGCCACTGCCTGCACCGCGCCGGCATGGTGCCGCTTTCGGCCGACAGCCGCACCTACCGCGACCTGCTCTTGTATGAGATGTACATGAACAATGGCCTGCCCCTGGCCGGTCCGGATCTGGCACCCCGGTCGACGCCGATCCCGCGGAATAAATCGACAACACCGGCGTCTTTACCTACAGCCGAAAATTTTGCGGGCAAGCAGCTCTTGTCCAGGGCTGCAGTTTGTTTTTCCACTCTGGATCGAGGTTTTTCATGAATTTATCGCGACGGGAATTTTTGCAGATGTTGGCGGTGGCCGGTGCCGCAAGCGGCCTGACGGCTTGTGGCGTCAAGGGCCTGCAGGAAAAAGACACACCGATGGCGGCCGCACATCTCTATGACATGCCCGTATACGGCAACGTCAGTCTGCTGCATATGACCGACTGCCATGCCCAGCTTCTGCCCGTGTACTTTCGCGAACCCAACATCAACCTTGGCGTCGGACCCGCCTGGGGACGGCCGCCGCATCTCGTGGGCGACGCCTACCTCAAGTATTTCCATGTGCCGGCAGGCGGACGCCGCGCCAATGCCTTTACCTACCTGAACTTTACGGAAGCATCCCGGCGCTACGGCAAGATCGGCGGTTTCGCCCACCTGGCGACCCTGCTGAAACGCGTTCGCGCCGAACGGCATGGCCGCAGCCTCCTCCTGGATGGCGGCGACACCTGGCAGGGTTCGGCGACATCGATGTGGACGGAAGGCCGTGACATGATCGGCGCACAGAAACTGCTTGGCGTCGACGCCATGACGGCGCACTGGGAATTCACCTATGGCGCCAAACGGGTCATGGAAGCCGTCAAGCACGAACTGCACCCGATCGAATTCCTGGCGCAGAACGTCAACGACGCAACCTGGGGCAGCCTGATCTTCAAACCGTACACGATCCGCGAACTGAA